>CANQGM010000003.1 GCA_947623205.1 uncultured Clostridia bacterium | reverse complement strand
ATTCCTCTGATGACTTTGCCCGTATTTTTATACGGGCAAAGGAATCCTTATAAAATTTATCACAAATATTACCCCCGAACAGACAAGCCTTATTGGTTTCTGCCGGGGGTTTTCTTTTTTTACAAATTTTATAATAAAAATAATAAATAGTATTGACAACACAAAAATGATGTGTTAAAATTAAAAAGCTGTAAAACAGCAAAATAAAATATCGCGGGATAGAGCAGTCCGGTAGCTCGTCGGGCTCATAACCCGAAGGTCGTCGGTTCAAATCCGGCTCCCGCAACCAATTAGACGGTTTTTCGAAACCGTCTTTATTTTTTGCCTAATTTTCTTAAAATGCTTAAAAATGGCTTAAACACTGGCTAAATTAATCTTGCCAAGATAAAATTAGATTAAGTTGAGTTAAGTTAAAAAAATGTGAATTGCAGTCAAAATTACTGTCAATGCAGTCAAATTTGCTGTCAATTTACAGGCTAAAAATTTTATTTCACTCTTATTACACTCTAAAGCACACATAAGAAATTTTATCTTATATTTTCAAGTTTTAAATTATTTGAGGTGTTGCAAAATGTACGACTACGACAAAGAGCTTGAAAAGATTGCAAAGCGTGCTTCTGCTTTGCGAAAACAAAAAGCAAACGCAATAAAGCGAGAAAATGAGCAGATAGGAAAAATTGCTAAAGAAGTTTTCGGCGATGTTTTCCCTGATGAGCTTTGCGATGTGAAAGCATTTTTTGAAGTCATTTCAAAAAATGCCGACAAGAACGAATACAACGCTTTTTGTTCTTGATTGCTCACAACTTGTTTGTGAGCGGTCGCATAAAATGAATTGCATTTTATGCGGAAAAGCCCCGCAGGGCACAATCACTTTTGACGCTTGTGTCAAAAGTAGTATTGTGCTTACATTGACAGCTACGCTTTCAATGTAAGTGGGGCGGATAATCCATATTAATTTTAAAAGGTGGTATAATATTATGAGTAAAGGCAGATTTAGCATTTCAGCTTCGCAAGGCAGGGTGGCACCCGAACACGACAACAGGGATTATACGCCCCGAAACGCCGATAAATCGTTGCGCAGCAGAAATATATCTATAAAGTCAACGGAAGATTATAAATCGGCGTATAATGATTTATTTCGTGATTCAATTATCGCGTACAACGCAAAGCAAAAGCGGAATGACAGAAAGAAATCACTTGATTATTATTCTGATACATTAAACGGAAAAGACAAAACAAAGCCGATTTACGAATACGTTATACAAATCGGAAATCATGATGACCTCGGTGTAACTGAGAAAGATTTTGACTATGATAAATGGGTTGACCTAAAGAAGAATTTTAAGTTTAAAACAGCTTCAAAATATGTCAACGAACATCTGAACAAAGACCCAAGGCGTGAGGAACTCAAAAGAATACTAACTGATGTAATGTCGGGACTGGAAGAAAAATATCCTAAATTTCATTTCTTCACAATTCAGGCACACGACGACGAACCGGGCGGCACTCTCCACTATCACATTGCCTTTACGCCTGTAGCAGACGGCTATAAAAACGGTATGCCTGTACGTAATTCTTTAACAAAGGCACTTGCGCAAATGGGGTTTAAGACCAATAAAGAGGGATATGCAATTCAGCAATGGCAGAACGATATCAAGCAATCTATAAATGAAGCTATGGTGCAGGCTGGATATGAAAGACAGTATATGAATAACACAGAAAAGCATTTATCTGTATTTCAATTCAAGCTGAAAACGGAGAATGAAAAGCTTTCATCAGAAAATACGGCTCTTGAAAGTGATAATAAGCTATTGCAGGAAAAATACGAAAGTCTTTTATCTGAGTCGCAATCACTATTATCTGTTGTGAATATGGTGTCAAAGAGAAAGGCAGAAATTGAACATCGAGAAGAAATATTAAACGAGCGTGAACGCTCTCTTAATAAGCTCGAAAGCAAGCTGAAAAATTTTGCAGACGAGCTAAACGAGAAAGAAGAAAATCTTAATAAATTAAATCATTCCCTTAATGCGCTTAAAGAGGAATTGCAGGAAAAACGGCACAAAACGAGCGGAAAACCGAGCAATCAGAACAGGCGTAATTTTCAATCAAAAACGACTGTTGCCGATAAACCTAAATCAGGTAAAGCTGTTCGCAGAATTCCCGATATAAGCAATATTGAGGGAAGTCAGAATGATTTTGAAATAGGATATTGAAAACAGGCTGTCGTAAATTTTAGATTTACGACAGCCTGTAATTTTAGCTGTGTAATGCAAGCTCTCTTTCTTTTTTAAGCTTCTTGGCGATAAGTGATAATCGTGAGATTTCATTAAACACTTCAGAAAACGATTTTAACAGGCATAATGTTAATTTAAATATTCGAGAGATAAATATCAGATTTGCTAAAACAACTCGAATTTAAGAAAATTGAGTTTATAAAGAGAACTTAAGCGAAGAAATTGAAAGTTAAAAGTAAAAACTCAACACCATAGCAAAACGGCAACAGGCTCATATTGATAACTTAAGGGAAATTTAAATGCTGCGAGCTGCAAGAGACGGTTGGAAAATACCCGATTTGAGCTATAAGCAACCCGCAGCCGATGATTTCAACTGTACTTTTTAAAATTAAAAGCGACAAACAAGATTTCACTTACTATAGTTTTTAAAGCTACATAGCAAGGGGAATCGTTTGTTGACAATATTTTATTGCCCAAGGTGTATATTTTACAGTTCATTTATAATCAACAAAAAATTCTTAAAATATGTATATTGTATCTTAAGATAAATTATTATGACCAGTTAAATAACAATTTTATTTTTATAAACAAACATATATAAAAATATTGCAAATTTTGTCACAATGACGTATAATTTATACAAACATATATTAAGCAGATTATGGGTTTTCATATATTTTTATCCATTGTGAAAGTATAAATTAGGAGATGTATATTTTGAATTTTAATACACTTGAAAAAGAACTATTCAATGCTAAAAATATTTTTGATTTTGTTTCAATTATTTTTTATTATTTATCAGAAGAAAATATAATTTTATTAAATGGAAATTATAAGAAAATCTTGTCATCCAAAAGACACCAATCTGAATTTATAAAATTAGAGGAGCTTTTGTACGATTTATTTCTTTTTGAAGATATAGACGAGTATTATTTTAGTGATTTTAAAGAGAAATGGATTGATTTATATAAAAGCAATAAAATTAACTGTGATATATTTTGTTTGGAAACACTTTATCTTTTTGATAACAATTACTTGAATTATAACGTAACTTTAAAAAATAGATTGCAAATACAAGGTCCTTTAAATAATATATTTAAAGATAAAGTTTTATTTTATAATGTTTCTCCTAAAGGCTGTTTAAGTAATTATTTTGAAAACAATAATATACGGAGAGGAAGGCAGATAGTTACTCATAATCCAACCAACTTAGATAGTAACTTCAAAAATTTTCATATTGTTTCTACAAATTCATTAAATTCATTTGAGCCTAAGGTTATAAAATATTATAAAACAATTAATGTTGACAGAACTTTGATAGGTATTTTCCCCAAAAAAGTCTTTGAAAATATAAAAATAAATTTTGATGAGGAAAGAAAACTATTTGATATTGAATATGTAAAAAAGAATTATAATAGTCATTTAAAATACATTTTTAATACCCTTTTAGAGATGGATAATAAAGGTTTTAAAATTGCTGTTTTTCCAGAACTATTCCTTTTTCCAGAATCACTTAATAGTTTAACGCATTTTTTATTAACAAATAAATTTACTAATCTAGAACTTATATTTACTGGTTCAGAATGGAATAATAATAAAAATTGTTCCTATATTCTATCTTCCAGCGGAACTGTTTTAAATAAGCATAATAAAAAAGTTCCATACGACTATTATTGCAAATCTAAAAACACATCATATGTTGAAAATATAGAGTCAGACAAAGAAATCGAATTTTTAGACATTCCGGGAATTGGAAGAATTTCATATTTAATTTGTAGAGATTTCTTGAATGGCGAACTGCCAAATTTATGCATAAGTTTAATGGAATCAAATGTTTTGTTTATATCTGCTTATACTGGTAAAACAAATCAAATGCTCGAATCTTCAAAAAAATATGCAATGCTTAATGGTGTAGCATCCGTTCTTTGTAACTCATGTTCTGCTGTTACGAATAATGACAACTTACTTGGATACATAATTGTTCCTAAAGTGGAAAATAAAAAAATATGTTATGACGATACATTACTTTTTAAGGACAACATAAAATGTAATGAATGTAAACATTGTCTTATCTAAAAATAATAAACTATTACTTGAAATAAGCTTTAAATATGTTATAATAGAAATATAGATATAGTACATGTTAAGTTTATGTGTGGTGACTGGTATGAAATATGAAATTAAAAAATTTAGTTCTGAGAGTTTTATGAAAGGCGATTCAACAACCTTAGAATTCTATTTGAAAAATATTTATAAACTATCAATAGAATCGATAAATAATAATGAAATTGATTCTATTGTAAATTTGTTTAAAGATTTATCTAATGATTTTGAAAGAATTGGAAGCTATCTAGAAATAGATAATGAAGAAAACCACCAACGTTTTCTATACGGTATGTTTTATGCTATCGTAACATTGATAATTGAACTTAGTGAAATAAAAGAAGAAAATAATAACGCATTAATTTTATTTAATAAATATAAATTATTATATCCTATTTTAAATACAATTAGCGTTCTTCATAAAGCTTCTGGACAGGAACTAAAAAAAGCGTTAAAATTTAAAAATGAGAGTAACTTAACAAATTTTGTTTCTCGTATAAATAAATATAATCTGATTTATATTCAAAAATTAGGTAATACAAATTATTATTCTCTTACACCAAAAGGGAAAAAAACTTTATCTCTATACTGTGTACTACTGCAAAAATCCGAAAATTCACAGTTGTATATCAATGAAGATATCCTTATAGAATTTTTAGACGAAATATCAAATCAGTTAAATGAAGAAGAACCAAGTCTCTTAAGTGTTATTAATGTTTTTTCTCGCAATAAAATTCAATTAAAAAACAAGCATATATTAAAATTAAAAATTAATACACTTTTTGCTTCTCGTGAAGAATATATGAAAAAGAAAGTAAAGTTTTCTTTAGAACAAAATTTGGAAAAAATGAATATAGATAAAGAATATAATAATTATTTTATGGATGAACTATGTTGTTCATATGAACCAGACAATGAAGAAATCATAGATTATCATAATTGGTAAAGGAGTGAAACAATGTTTGACACAATTATTTCTAATATAACAGAACAAATGTCTAAGCAAGAAATCAATGAATATGTTAAATCAAAAGAAATTTCAAAGGAATACAAAAATGAAATCCTAACTTTATCAGATAGAATAAAGGATGGAGAATCTTCAGACAACGTACATGTTGATATCTGTTCAAAAATAAAAAATGATAATTTTTTGGAACTTATTTTTTCGGATTTAAATAACAGTTTACAACCTTTTTATGAAACTGAATTTCTTAGAAACCTTGAAATTACTGATTTTGAAAAATTTATCAATATTGTTTTTGAAAATGGTATTTTGAGATTATCCTCTATTAAGCAAGTACAGTCAATTGTAGATATTAGCGTTGAGAATTTAAAGTGTATTGTAAAATTTTTAAATTATTCCAAATATCAAATTATTACAAAACGTTATTCTAAAGAGTTGTTCATTACTACAACTTACGATATGTTTAGGCTTAATAGGAATTATGCAGAAGTTGTTTGGAACTTATTTGATAACAATAGAAACGACTTAATTATATCTGTATTGATGGATAATTCCGATATGATTAGAGATATTAAAAATTCTGTTTATATGATATTAAATATTTTTGAAGATATTATTGAAGATAAATAAAAAATAAATTTGATGTCTTTACCCCCGATATGGTTTTGCGTATCAGGGCTTTTGTGAGGCTGTCGTAAATTTTAGATTTACGACAGCCTGTAATTTTAGCTGTGTAATGCAAGCTCTCTTTCTTGCTTTGACTGATATTGTTGAGAGCCGAACATATCACGTATTTCATCAAGCGTTAATTCTCGTTTGCTCTTTTTTCTGTACGGCTCTGTATGATAGTACCAAGCCTGTTTTTTATGAGCATATCGGAATTTTAAGGATTTTAAAACTTCCTTATGTTCTCTTGTGTTACCCGATACCCATATCCAAGAGCCGCAGATTTCGACTTCAATGTCATTAAGACCTGTAAGCAAATTTATTATATTTATAAATTCCTGCGGCGTTTCGGTTGTTTCTTTTGTGTAGGTTTTGCCATCTGAATTGGTATGAACGTTTTTCAAGAGTTCCCATAGTGTTTCATATTCGCTTTGCATAATTTTAAATTCTTCCGTATCACCGCCCAAATCGGGGTGAAGCTGTTTAGCTGATCTTCTGTATTCTTTCTTTAATTCCTCGGCTGTTTTGCAGTTTGTAAAATATTTCATATTTGTTTGCTCCTTTGTTAATTTAAAATTTTGAATATTCGGTAATTCTGAATTGGTGGGCTTTCAAAAGTCCGATTTTAAGTTGTCACGCTATTTTTTGCGCACCTTTCTGAATTTTAGAATATTCGTCTAATCGTCATCGTATGGGCTTTACAATCGTATAAAACAAAAGCCGTAAAATATGTCAAACAGCAAGCAAAGCGATACGCCGTAGGGCAATGTTTGATATATTGAAGCGGATTTTGCAAAATGCGAGGGTAAAGCCTGCGGTGACGATTTGGATATTCAACTCGGAAAAGAGAAATGAGCGTGACACTTTAAAAAATCGGACACAAAAAATAAAACCGTCGGTACAAAACATACCGACGGTAAAAACGGCACAAGAGCAATTTATTTGCCCTTGGCTTGCCCTGTATTCAATTTTCATTGTGATTTAATATAGAAATCCAAAAAGGTAAAATCGGCTGAAACAGGCGTTTAAAGCCTGTTCTTTCGAATAATATTGATTGTATGCTGTAAAAGGTCAATTTCATCATCTGTAAGGTCGCTGACATCTAAATATTTTTGCTTATCTTCAATTCCCAACAGATAATCTGTTGTAACGTGAAATACCTTTGCAATTTTAATTAATATTTCAGGTGAGGGATTGCGTTCTGAAAGCTCGTAATAGCTGACTGCCGATTTTGTAATCCATAGCTTATCAGCTAATTGTTTTTGTGAAAGTCCTGCATTCAGCCGTAATTCTTTAAGTCTGTTTCCAAAGTCAACCATATGTTTACCTCCACACAACTGTTATTTTACCAATTTAGTGTACAAATAGTGTTGATAAAGTATATAAATATAGTTGACTATAAAATAATTTTGTGATAGTATGAAAATATGAAATGTACTTATTTGCATTTATTTTCTTTTAAATATTGAAAAGAGTTTTGCCTGATGATATAATATTAAAGTAAATTAATGTGAATTAATGTAAAGTATCTTTTATTATACTATTGCTTAAAACTAACAGGAGGAAAGAATAATGAAACGCAGTTTAAAAATTGCAAGCACAGTGCTTTCTCTTGCACTTGCAACGGCAATAACACCTATATGTTCAGTAAACGCCGCAGAAACGACAACAGATAAAATCATACTCGGTGACGTAAACTATGACGGAGTTGTAAATGTCCTTGACACAACAGAAATACAGCTTTATGTCGCTTGTCTTGACGAATTTACAGACGACCAAAAATTCGTAGCAGACACAAATGCCGACGGCAGAATCAATATCCTTGACGCAACAGAGGTGCAGAGATACGCCGCAGAATGTGGTAACACAAATGAAAATATCGGCAAAACTTGGCATGACGCTGAGTATGAAACAGTCACAGTTCCCGGTGAAACCACGACAGAACCTAAACTGAGATATGATTACGTAAACTGTGAAGTTTGTAACAAATGTCTTGAACCTATGATGCATAAAGATGGCACAACATTCAATAACGAAGAAGTTACAGCTCACATGTTCAGAGAACACAATGGCGGCAGTTGGCACTCATCAGACCATTGGTTCTATGTAGACGATAACGGTATCTATCATGATTTAAGTGATGATTGGAAACTGCCGAATATGAACTACAGTAACAAAGAAAATCCACCAGCTGATAAATACTGGGACGAAGGTTCAATGAATGTCTTTGACATAGGCTTTAACCCTTACAACGGCTCTCTCACACAAGAAATCTATAACAATGAACACGAAGACAAGCTTGATTACTATTGGACAGCTGAGATTCACTCTATCTGCCGTTATTGTAATTACGATGGCTCTTCCATATTCGACGAATGGGGCGGTTGCGGAAACCAGATAGTCGGTGATGACGGCAGACCACTGTTTCTGACGCTTACTGAACCTGTAGAAATAACATATTATCCTGACAGTATGGCTGATATGACCGCATTAAATAATGCTTTTGACACCGCTAAGCAAGCTGTAGCTGACCATGAGGCTTGGCACAAAGAGCAGAACAATCTGCCTGACTATCTGAAAGGTGTAGTTGACACAGCTGTCCTCAAACATGACAGAATTTACACGACAGTAAAAACAACAACCGAACCTACAACAAAAACTGTTCTCGTAAGAGACGCAGGCTGGTATTAACCACAATACACTCCATTGTATAATGGGGTGTATATTTTTTTTATTAAATACTATTCGCAAATATATCACAGCATTATCATATATTAATCAAAATTTTTTAAAAACATAGAAAGGCATTATATCAAAGACGATTATTTAAACAGAAAAGAAGTGCTTGAATATGTACTCTATGAGGTGCTGAATTCTAATTACCATGAGTTTGATATTCCGCAGGAATGTGAAAATATGTTAGCTGAATACAAGCAATTCAATGACCCTGTCAGAGATTTTTTGGATACTTTCCTTGATGTTTTTGTATGGGATTTAGTTCCTTTCGGTTTTTTGTATGACTTGTTCAAAGCTTGGAGTAAAGAAGTTTGCCCATCGGGAACAATTATCGGTAAAAATATGTTTATTCAAGAGGTAAAAAGCTTATTGGCTGATAATAAAGACTGGATTTTTAAATCCACAGGCTTTCCGACAGGAAACCTGATGGACGCAAGTGAAATGCTCATAGCGGAATACAATTTAACGAAATGGGCGAATAAATATTATACAGGCAATGATATGGCACGAAGGTGTCAGCCTTCTCTTTCATCTTCATACAAAGGTATTTTAAGAGTAAAAAATGCAAGAAGTTCTTATAAAGCAGTTTCTTAAAGAATATCAGGGCAGTTATATTATGTTTATTTTAAATATACATCAAGAGGGAAACGATTGCTCCGTTTCTCTCTTGCCCCCTGTACAATATACAACCTGTAAAATTATAGAAGTCAGTCTTTAATAATTTAGCCTTGTCTGAAAATTTTTAACTTTATATTAAGATTTACGATTAAATAACAGAATAAATATGTAAAAAAACAAAAAATTTTTTGAAAAAATTTTTTCAATTCATTTTTTCCTCATTTATCAGTATAAAATGAAATGACAATTTTTGCGCTAAAATTTGCATTTTTAGTTAAAATATGGTATAATAAAGACAAAATAAGAGATAATTAAGAATTCGTTTTTGGGTTGTTTCTATGAAAGGAAGTGAGCTTATGAATAACGATTTAAAATTCCTTAATACAAAAGAAGTGGCAGCTGCACTTAATTGTTCACTCCCGACTGCAAGACAAATTATGATGAGGGCAGATTTCCCTCTTATCCGCACAGGGCGAGCATTCAAGGTTAATGAGCAGGCATTTCTTGATTGGGCAAGAAAAAGAAGAGTGTAAAAGATAATCGGAGAGTAAGAAAATGAGAATGAATATAAATCTAATTTTATTAATCTCTATTGACATAAATTAATGATATGGTAACATATAAATAAGATATTTTTCTTATGTGTCTTTAGGGAAAGAAAGGAAGGATTATTATTAAAAGTCCTAAAGACAAAAAACGCAATACATACGGCAGAGGTTCGATATACTTTGTTGAAAGTCGTAATCGATATGCAGGACAAATCAACGTTGACACAGGCAACGGCAAGATAGAGCGTAAGACTGTTTACGGACACTCTAAAACAGAAGTCAGAAACAAGTTGTCAGAAATCGAGCATCAATCCAAATCAGGAGCATATATTAAACGCAATAAAATAACTCTGTTTGATTTTGCTGAAAGTATGATTGACGAACAGTTAGCACTCAATGAGCTTCGTATATCTTCATATGACCGCAAAAAAGCAACCTTGAATATGCTTAAACCTATTTATGATATTCCTATTCAAGATATTACTGAGGATATTATAAAAAAATTCTTCATTGAAAATATTGATTATTCTCAATCTTGTATTGATAAGATATATCAATTGTTAAGCTATGTGTTTAAGTGCTCTATAAAAAAGGAAATAATTGCAAAAAATCCTATGGAGGACTTTAGAAAACCAAAATCCAAGCAGAAACAAACTAAGGTGCGCGGTTTGACTATTGATGAACAATCAAAGCTGATTGATGTATTGAAAAATAATGATATACTGTATTCCGAGGCTATGTTGCTGTCACTTTTTACAGGTATGCGTATGGGCGAGGTATGCGCCTTGTGCGTTGAAGATATTGACTTTAGCAAAAAAAACAATTAATGTCTGTAAAACCGTAACAAGAGGTGCTAACAATACCACTACTGTCAATGATACAAAAACAGAAGCAGGAATGAGGGCGTTGCATATTAATGATGATATTGCCCAATTTCTAAAAAGTCTTATCGGTGATAAGACAAGCGGTTTGCTTTTTACATCTGATAACGGAAAAATTGTCACTACTCAGCAAGTCAATTACAATTACTCCAAAGCTTTGAAAAACTTTGATATTATTGACAGCTCCGTAATTGGCAAGGTCGATTTACATTCTCTCAGACACACATTCGCCACACGTAGTATCGAGGCCGGTATGGACGCTAAAGTATTACAAAAGATACTTGGGCATAAAGATATATCTGTAACGCTTGATACTTACTGTGATGTGTTTGAACAGTACGAGTCCGAGCATTGCAGTATTGCAGATGAATATATGAGAAAAATTAATTTGGCAATTTTATAAAAATCAGTCGAAATACTGTCAAATATGCTGTCAGAGCCTAAACACGCCGAAACTACGCTGTTTTACAAGGCTCCCGCAACCATTTAAAGGCGCTAATCGTTTGATTAGTGCCTTTTTTCAGGATTTTCAAAATATTATTATTGATTACAAGTATTTGTATATTAAGATGAAATAGGAATTATTTTTATAAAAAGGGACTGCAACAGATTTTAACCCTGCCGCAGTCCCTATATAATATAAAGTTAATTTTAAAACTCAATGCCGATACGTCCGGTAATTCCGCGGTCAAACGGATGCTTTATCTTTTTAAATTCCGTAACATAATCAGAAACATCTATAAATTTTTGAGGAGGATTATGTCCCGTCATTATAATTTCCATGCTGCTTGGGGCGTTTGTGATAAATTCATAAACATCGGTTTCACTAAGCATATCGTAATTAATTGCCTCAAACACCTCGTCCAGTACGATCATATCGTACTTTTCGGTCAATGCAGTTGTTACGCTTCGCTCAAAAATACCTTTAAATATTTTTGACGCATGGGCTTTTTCCTTTTCATCCATATCAAATGTAAATTTAAGTTCAAGCGGGCAAAAGGTAACAGTTACATTTTCGGTATGGCTCAACACATGACGTTCCCCTGAAAATTCGGTCTTTAAAAACTGCACAAAAAGAACTTTTAAATTACTTCCGGCAGCTCTTACAGCAATGCCGACAGACGCTGTGGTTTTTCCCTTTCCGTCACCGTAGTAAATATGTTTCATTATATCGACCTTTCTTAATGAATTTAATGTGCAGAATATGAAGCGCAGACTTAAAAAGTGAAGAATAATATAGATATATTATCATAATTATACAGGATAATAGGGTGTATTTACAATATGTAAAAATTGCATAAAATATTAGAAATAAAAGTTCAAAAATTCTACATATATTTTTTGGAAAATAGTTGAATTAAATTAACTTTCATTGTATAATAATGCTTGCGTGACTGCACAAGATATGCGATGAAGCGGGAGGTTGCGGCCAAAGGGTCGGTTTTTCCGTGGAGTATGTCCGATTTTAAACCGGGCGATTACAATGAAACACCGAGAGAATTGCGGCAATAGGGTTGCTTAGCCGTAATTGCGCTCAAACGCTTTCAGAACAATGCCGGTTAACTGAATAGTTAAACGGGTTTTTTAATGTCGGGTCAAGAAACACCCGGCAAGGTTGAAAAAAGTTTTGAAGCAAACGCCCGCCAACTAAATTTTTAAGGAGGCGACGACAATGGCAGTCAAGGATAAGATCAGAATAAGATTAAAGGGTTACGATCATCAGCTCGTCGATCAGTCTGCTGCAAGAATAGTATCAACAGCTAAGCGTACCGGGGCAAGAATATCAGGTCCGGTTCCGCTTCCGACAGAAAAGCAGGTCGTAACGATTCTTCGTGCTGTTCACAAGTACAAGGACAGCCGCGAGCAGTTTGAGGTTAGAACTCATAAACGTCTTATTGACATCTTAAGACCGTCTAACAAGACAGTTGAGGCTCTTATGAACTTAGAGCTCCCTGCCGGTGTTGATATTGAAATTAAGTTATAATACAATACCAACCTGAAGCAGACAGGGTCATGTTGGTGAGAACCAACCAATAACCTACAAGGAGGATATACAAATGCAAAAAGCAATCATCGGAAAGAAAATCGGCATGACGCAGATTTTCGATGAAAAGGGAGTTGTTATTCCCGTAACTGTTGTTGAGGCAGGCCCTTGCGTGGTAACAGCCAAAAAAACAGTTGAAAACGACGGCTACGCATCAGTTCAGCTTGGATTTGGCGACTTGAAGCCAAACAAGGTTAACAAGCCGATGAAGGGATTTTTTGATAAATCCGGCGTAGCTCCCAAAAAGACTCTTAAAGAGTTCCGCTTTAACGATACAGACGCTTATAATATAGGCGACCTCGTTAAGGCAGATGTATTCACCCCCGGAGACAAGATTGACGTAACCGGCAAAAGCAAAGGTAAGGGTACCGCAGGCGTTATTAAGCGCTGGAATTTTAAACGCCTTAAAGAATCTCACGGTACAGGTCCCTGCGTTCGCCACGGCGGCTCAATCGGCGCCTGCTCATCGCCCTCACGCGTTTGGAAGGGAAAAAGAATGGCAGGTCATCTCGGCGCAGAACAGGTAACGGTACAGAACCTCACAGTTGTTAAGGTTGACGCTGAAAACAACCTTATTGCTGTTAAGGGTGCTGTTCCCGGACCGAATAAGGGAATCGTTGTAATTAAAGATTCCGTTAAAGCTTAAGAGAGGGGGATTATAAATGCCAAATTTAGCAGTAGTAGATATGGAAGGCAAAAAGGTCGGCACGATCGACCTCGCCGACTCTGTGTTCGGTATTGAGCCAAACGCAGCCGTTATGCATCAAATGGTAGTTAATTACCTTGCTGCACAGCGTCAGGGCACACAGTCCGCTCTTACAAGGGCAGAGGTTTCCGGCGGCGGAAAAAAGCCATGGAGACAGAAAGGCACCGGCCGCGCAAGACAGGGTTCGACCCGTTCGCCCCAGTGGACGCACGGCGGCGTTGTATTTGCTCCAAAGCCGAGGGATTACAGATTTTCTGTAAATAAGAAGGTCAGAAGACTCGCTATGAAGTCGGCTTTCTCTTCAAAGGCTAAAGAAAATGAAATTATAGTTGTTGATTCAATTACAATGAGCGAATATAAAACAAAGACAATGGTTGCAATGCTTAAGGCAATTGAGGCTGAAAAGAAGGCTCTTATTGTTCTTCCCGAAGTTGACAGCAAAATTATTAAATCGGCAAATAACATTCCCGGCGTTAAAACAGCTCAGGTAAATACTCTTAATGTTTATGACATACTTAATGCCGACAAGCTTGTTATTGTTAAAGACGCCGTAAGCAAAATTGAGGAGGTATATGCATGATAGCTCATGACATTATAATTCGCCCCATAATTACAGAAAAAAGTATGCTGGGCGCAGCTAATAAAGTATATACTTTCGAAGTTGCAAAATCAGCAAATAAAATTGAAATTGCAAAAGCTTGTGAAGAGGTCTTTAAAGTTAAGGTTGCTAAGGTAAACACATTAAATGTGCGCGGCAAATTCCGCCGTCAGGGCAGAAACAACGGCGGTTATACAAAAAGCTGGAAAAAAGCAATTGTTACACTTAAAGAGGACAGCAAGCCTATCGAATTTTTTGAAGGCATGATGTAAACCTGAAACTGCATATTTCAGGCAGAATGTATGGGAAACGCCATATTCCCGCAAAGCCATCATGAGGAGAGTGAAACCAAATGGCCATTAAAGTATATAAACCGACAATTAATTCAAGAAGAAATACGTCGGTAACAGATTATTCAGGTCTTTCAAAGGTTGAGCCGGAGAAAAGCTTGCTGGCGCCTTTAAATAAAAAAGCAGGCCGCAACAGCTACGGCAGAATTACTGTTCGCCACAGAGGCGGCGGCAACCGCAGAAAGTACCGCATTATTGACTTCAAGCGTCAGAAATTTGGCGTTGAAGGCACAGTAAAAACATTAGAGTACGACCCAAACCGTTCAGCATTTATTGCTCTTATTGAGTACACTGACGGCGAAAAAGCTTACATTATTGCTCCCGAAGGACTTAAAGTGGGCGATATGGTAGTTGCAGGCGCCGACGCGGATATTAAACCCGGCAACGCATTACCGCTTACAGCTATTCCGGTAGGTACATTTATTCATAATGTTGAGCTTTATCCCGGCAGAGGCGCACAGCTTGCACGTTCGGCAGGCAATATGGCTCAGCTTATGGCTAAAGAAAACGGCTTGGCGCTTTTAAGACTGCCTTCGGGCGAGCTCAGAAATGTTCCCGAAAACTGTATGGCTACAATCGGACAGGTAGGAAACATTGACCATGAAAATGTAAAAATCGGTAAAGCCGGACGTAAAAGAAATATGGGCTGGAGACCTACGGTCCGCGGTTCTGTAATGAACCCGAACGATCACCCGCACGGCGGCGGTGAAGGTAAATCTCCGGTAGGTCGTCCGGGACCTGTTACCCCTTGGGGTAAACCCGCACTCGGATATAAAACCCGTAAAAATAACAAGAGCAGCGATAAGCTTATCGTTCGCAGAAGAAACGGTAAGTAAGGCAGAGAAAGGAGCTTATAACTATGAGTAGAAGTACTAAAAAGGGTCCCTTTGTTCAGCCTGTACTGCTCAAAAGGGTTCTTGAGATGAACGAAACAGGCGAAAAGAAAATTTTAAAGACTTGGTCAAGAAGTTCAACAATTTTCCCTGAATTCGTTGGTCACACATTCGCCGTTCACGACGGTCGTAAGCATGTTCCGGTATATGTAACAGAAGATATGGTCGGTCACAAGCTTGGAGAGTTTGCACCGACAAGAACTTTTAAAGGTCATGCCGGTTCAAAAACAAGTAAATAAGCGGAAGGAGAGTATTGCAGATGGAAGCTAAAGCAAATGCAAGATTTGTTCGTATTTCACCCCGCAAGGTCGGCGTTGTTCTTGACCTTATAAGAGGCAAAGACGCTAAGTATGCGGAAGCTGTTCTTAAGCACACTCCCAAGGCCGCTTGCGAGCCGCTTTTAAAGCTGCTCCATTCAGCTATGGCAAATGCTGAGAACAACCATGATATGGATGTATCCAGGCTTTACGTTGCGGAGTGCAACGCAACAGCAGGCCCCATCCTTAAAAGAATTCGTCCGAGAGCACAGGGCAGAGCGTTCAGAATAAACAAAAGAACTTCTCACATTACCCTCGTTCTCAAGGAAAAAGAAGACTAAGGGGAGGTTAGATTATGGGTCAAAAAGTTAATCCGCACGGTCTTCGTGTAGGTGTTATTAAAGATTGGGATTCACGTTGGTTTGCAAACAAAAAAGACTTTGGCGACACACTCGTTGAAGACTATAACCTTCGTAAAACACTGAAGGCGCAGCTTTTTAAATTCGGTGTTTCTAAAATTGAAATCGAACGTGACGGTAAAAGAGTAAGAATCAGTATTCACTGCGCTAAACCCGGTCTTGTAATCGGTAAGGGCGGCGCTGAAATTGAAAAGCTCAGAGCTCAGTGTGAAAGCATACTCGGCAAGCCTGTTGCCCTGAACATTATAGAGGTCAAGGCTCCTGAGCTTGACGCTCAGCTTGCAGCAGAAAATGTTGCTAAGCAGCTTGAAAAGAGAATTTCATTCCGCCGCGCAATGAAGCAGTCAATCGGCAACGCAATGCGCCGCGGTGCAAAGGGTATAAAAATTATGTGTTCAGGACGTCTCGGCGGCGCTGAAATTGCCCGTTCGGAACAGTATCACGAAGGTACGATCCCGCTTCAGACGCTCCGTGCAGATATTGACTACGGTTTTGCGGAAGCTAATACAACTTACGGTAAAATCGGCGTTAAGGTATGGATTTATAAGGGAGAAGTTCTTAACGAGGTCAAACCGAAAAAGCCCCACAGAGAAGGAGGCAGAAAGTAATGTTATTGCCTAAGAGAGTTAAGTACAGAAGAGTACACAGAGGTCGTATGACCGGTAAAGCTCTTCGCGGTAACAAGGTTACTTACGGTGATTTCGGTCTTCAGGCAACAGAGCCTGCATGGATCACTTCAAATCAGATCGAAGCTGCCCGTGTTGCCATGACTCGTTACTGCAAAAGATTCGGTAAAGTTTGGATAAAAATATTCCCAGACAAGCCTGTTACGGCAAAACCCGCCGAGACCCGAATGGGTTCAGGTAAAGGTTCACCCGAATATTGGGTGGCTGTTGTTAAGCCGGGCAGAGTTATGTTTGAGCTCGGCGGTGTTGATGAAGCTACGGCAAGAGAGGCTCTTCGTCTTGCTTCGGCAAAGCTGCCGATAAAGTGCAAGTTTGTTAAAAAAGAGGAGGGTGAGCAGTAATGAAAGCATCAGAACTCAGAGATATGTCGGTTGAAGAGCTTGAGTTAAAGCTCACAGAACTCAAAGAAGAATTATTTAATCTTCGTTTCCAGCTTGCTGTTAATCAGCTTGAAAACTCATCCAGAATCGGTGCCGTTAAAAAAGACATTGCAAGAGTTTTAACAATTCTCCGCAAGCGTGAACTTGACGGCGTTGAAGTTTAAGAGAGGGGGACTTAACAGTGAGTGAAGAAAGAAACATGAGAAAATCCGTTGTCGGCAAAGTTGTAAGCAACAAAATGGATAAAACAATTGTTGTTGCGGTTGAAGACAGCGTAAAGCATAAGCTTTATAACAAAATTGTTAAGCGCACAGTTCGTTTTAAAGCACACGACGAAAACAACGAGTGCAATATAGGCGACCGTGTTAAGGTTATGGAGACCCGTCCTCTTTCTAAGGATAAAAGATGGAGACTCGTCGAGATTATTGAGAAAGCTAAATAAGTTTAGCGGCTTTGAGAAAAGGAGGAACACACTGTGATTCAACAGCAAACCATCCTCAAGGTTGCCGACAACACCGGCGCAAAAGAACTTATGTGCATTCGTGTACTCGGCGGTACCAGAAGGAGATATGCCAACATTGGCGATGTAATCGTTGCTTCTGTTAAAAAAGCAGCACCCGGCGGTGTTGTTAAAAAAGGCGACGTGGTTAAAGCCGTTGTTGTACGTTCGGCTAAGGGCGTAAGACGTGAGGACGGCACATACATCCGCTTTGATGAAAATGCGGCTGTAATTATTAAAGAAGATAAAAACCCAAGGGGTACTCGTATTTTTGGTCCGGTAGCAAGAGAGCTTCGTGAAAAAGACTTTATGAAGATATTATCGCTCGCTCCGGAAGTACTTTAATGGAGGTGTCACAATTGAGTAAGGTTCATGTAAAAACCGGCGACACCGTTATTGTTATCAGCGGTAAGGATAAGGGCAAAAAAGGTCAGGTACTGGCTGTAAGCCCCAAAGAAGGCAAAATTATCGTAGAAAAAATCAACATGGTTTCAAAGCACGTTAAACCCAGAAAAATGGGCGAACAGGGCGGCATAATCAAGGCTGAAGGCGCAATGTATGCGTGTAAGGTTCAGATTGTTTGCCCAAGATGCAAAAAGCCTACCAGAGTTGCTCATAAAATTTATGAAGACGGCTCAAAGGGCAGAGTTTGCGCTAAATGCGGCGAAGCGCTTTAAGGAGGAAATTAAGATATGGCAAGACTTAAAGAATATTATTCAAAAGAAGTTGCACCTGCTCTTATGTCAAAATTCTCCTACAAGAGTACAATGCAGATTCCCAAGCTTGATAAAATCGTTATCAACGTAGGCGCAGGCGAAGCTAAAGAAAACTCAAAAACAATTGACGCTATCTGTTCGGATATTGCTGCCATTACAGGGCAGAAACCAATGATATGCAGAGCGAGAAAATCAGTTGCTAACTTTAAACTCAGAGAAGGAATGCCAATTGGCTGCAAGGTAACGCTTAGAGGCGAAAGAATGTATGAATTTCTTGACAGACTTTTTAATGTTGCGCTTCCCCGAGTAAGAGACTTCAGAGGTATAAATCCCGACTCGTTCGACGGCAGAGGAAATTATAACATGGGTCTTAAAGAGCAGCTCATTTTCCCCGAAATTGATTATGACAAGGTTGACAAAGTACGCGGTATGGACATTTGCTTTGTTACGACCGCAAGCACAGACGAAGAGGCTCGTGAGCTTTTATCGCTTATGGGCGCACCGTTTTCAAAGTAAGGAGGGATTGTTGTGGCTAAAACTGCAATGAAAGTAAAACAGCAGAGAAAGCAGAAATTCTCAACAAGAGAGTATTCAAGATGTAAAATCTGTGGTAGACCACACGCCTACCTTCGCAAGTATGGAATTTGTCGTATTTGCTTCCGTGAGCTCGCTTACAAGGGCGAAATTCCGGGTGTAAAGAAAGCAAGCTGGTAAGCAAGGGAGGTAAATGTAAATGCAGATCACAGATACAATCGCCGATTTACTTACAAGGATTCGTAACGCTAATTCGGCTAAACATGATTCTGTTGAAATTCCTTCTTCAAACCTCAAGAAGTCAATTTGTCAGATTCTTCTTGATGAAGGTTACATTAAGAATTTCACAGTTATAGAAGACGGCAAGCAGGGCGTAATTAAGGTGACCCTTAAATATTTGGACGGCAAGACTCCGGTTATTACAGGTCTTCGCCGCGTTTCAAAGCCCGGTTTGCGTATTTACAGCAATGCAGAAGAAATGCCAAAGGTAATGAAGGGACTCGGCATCGCTATCATCTCTACGTCTAAAGGCGTTATGACCGACCGTAAGGCGCGCGCAGAGCATGTTGGCGGCGAAGTTCTTGCTTACATCTGGTAACAGGAGGTGCGATAATGTCTCGAATTGGAAGAAAACCTGTAAATATTCCCGCCGGTGTTACAGCAACTATTGCTGACGGCGTAATCACTGTTAAAGGTCCGAAGGGTTTGCTTGATTTTAAATACAATCCTGCCATGACAGTTGAAATCAAGGGCGATGTAATTGAGGTTACACGTCCTAACGACGCAAAAGAAAATCGCTCGCTTCACGGTCTTACAAGAACACTGATTCAAAATATGGTTATTGGTGTTACCGAAGGATTTAAGAAAGAGCTTGAAGTAAACGGTGTTGGTTACCGTGTTCAGAAACAGGGTAACAAATGCGTTATGAACCTTGGTTATTCACACCAGGTTATTGTTGAGGATACGGACGATATTAAAATTGAAGTTCCGGACCCAAACAAAATTGTAATAGTCGGCATTGATAAGCAAAAGGTTGGTCAGTTTGCTGCCGAAGTAAGAGAAAAACGTAAGCCGGAGCCGTATAAGGGCAAAGGTATTAAGTACGTTGATGAAATTATCCGCCGCAAGGAAGGCAAGGCCGGTAAGGGCAAATAATTAAGGAGTGAAAATAATGGTAAGCAGACCTGATACAAAAAAGGCACGCGCAAAACGCCATAAGAGAGTCCGCAGCAAAATAAGCGGTACGGCAGCTTGTCCGCGTTTGTGCGTATTCCGCTCCAGCAATAATATCTACGCTCAGATTATTGATGACGTAGCCGGTGTTACGCTTGCTCAGGCTTCAAGCCTTGACAAGTCAATTACTGCTAACGGCGGAAATAAAGAAGCAGCAAAGGCAGTCGGCGTACTCGTAGCAGAACGTGCAAAAGCCAAAAATATCGTCGATGTAGTTTTCGACAGAGGCGGTAACATATATCACGGCCGTGTTAAGGAATTGGCCGAAGGCGCCCGTGAGGGCGGCCTCAATTTCTAAGGAAGAGGAGGAATAACTTTGGCTAAAACAGTAGAAATAAACGGCGAATTAAATGAAAAGGTAGTTGCCATTAACCGAGTATCAAAAACGGTTAAGGGCGGCAGAATTTTTAAGTTTGCGGCTCTCGTTGTTGTAGGCGACGGTAAAGGAACAGTAGGTTTCGGCATCGGAAAAGCAGGCGAAGTACCCGACGCTATTCGCAAGGGTATTGAGGACGCAAAGAAAAACCTTATGAAGGTTTCTCTCAGAGGTACAACAATTCCGCACGAGATAATAGGCGAATTCGGTGCAGGCAGAGTTCTTATGAAGCCTGCCGCTCCCGGTACAGGCGTTATTGCGGGCGGTCCGGTGCGTGCCGTTGTTGAAGCAGTGGGAATTAAGGACATCAGAACAAAAGCGCTTCGTTCAAATAATCCGTGCAATGTAGTAAGAGCTACGCTCGCAGGACTTGCGGCTCTCAGAACCGCTGAAGAAGTTGCCGCTGTCCGCAGTAAATCTGTTAAAGAAATTTTATAATAGGGAGGTTGCTTATAATGACGATTAAATTGGTTAAAAGTCTTATCGGTTCAAAAAAGGATCAAATTGCAACCGCCCACGCTTTGGGTCTGAAGAAAATCGGTGATACAACAACACAGCCCGACAACCCTCAGACAAAAGGCAAGGTAGCAAAAATCATCCACCTCATAGAGGTTAGTGAAGCGTAAGCAAGGAGGTGCGAACTTATGAAGTTACATGAACTTTCTCCGGTTGAGGGTTCAAAAAAGACCGCTAAAAGAATCGGCAGAGGTCACGGCTCAGGCTGGGGCAAAACAGCCGGCAAGGGTCACAAAGGTCAAAAGGCACGTTCAGGCGGCAGCATAAGACCGGGGTTTGAAGGCGGTCAAATGCCATTACAGCGTCGCGTTCCTAAAAGAGGTTTTAACAACATCTTTGCTAAAAACGTAGCTGAAGTTAACCTCAGTACTTTGAACAGAAAGTTTGAAGACGGTGCAACGGTAGATATTAACGCTCTTGTTAATGCAGGTGTTCTCAAAAACAGGTTTGACGCTGTTAAGGTTTTGGGTAACGGTAAGCTTGATAAAAAACTTACAGTGAAAGTATCAGCTTTTTCCAAATCAGCTAAAGCTGCAATTGAAGCTGCAGGCGGAAAGGCAGAGGTGATTTAAGTGTTTAAAACAATCAGAAACGCTTGGTCAATTCCTGATTTAAGAAAGAAAATCATTTTTACAATTTTAATTATCATTGTTTTCAGAATCGGTTCGGTTATAACGGTTCCTTTTCTGGACGTAAAGGCTCTTGCCGAAGCAATGGGCGGTATTTCAACAGGAAATACAATGCTTGCCTATCTTAACACGCTATCAGGCGGCGCATTTTCAAATGCAACGTTATTTGCAATGGGTGTAACGCCTTACATCAACAGCTCTATCATTATGCAGCTTCTCTGCGTAGCTATTCCTCCACTTGAGAGAATGGCAAAAGAGGGCGAAGCAGGAAGAAGAAAAATCGGTACGATCACACGTTATGTAACCGTTGGTCTGGGTCTTATTCAGGGTACTGCTTATTTTATGTATCTCAGAGGCAAAGGCGTTACGGTTTATAACAACGGTTTTGATTTTTGGTTTTCTGCAATTGTAATTGTTCTTGTATTTACGGCAGGAACTGCAATTATGATGTGGCTTGGTGAGCAAATCAACAACCACGGCATAGGCAACGGTATTTCAATTCTTCTTTTTGCGGGAATCGTTGCTCAGCTTCCTGCAACATTCAGTATTCTCGGTCAGTATTGGGGACTCGGTTCAGAGGGTCAGACTCAGTATTATTTCCTTGTACCGCTTTGGATCATCATCTTTATAGCCGTTATCTGGGTTATAACTTTTATGCAGGACAGCGAAAGAAGAATTCCTATCCAATACGCAAAACGCGTGGTTGGCAGAAAAATGTACGGCGGTCAGTCAAGCCACCTTCCAATAAAGGTTGCTCTCGGCGGCGTGCTGCCAATCATCTTTGCCAGCTCAATTTTATCAATTCCGGGAACTATCAATATATTCCTTAATATTCAGCCGGGAGACGGTTTTTGGGGCGCATTCTTTGCTGCCTTCAACACAAGCGGCTGGCTCTACATGGTATTATACTTTATTTTAATCATAATGTTTGCTTATTTCTACACTACAATCCAATATAATCCCATAGAAATGGCAAATAATCTGAAGTCAAACAACGGTACTGTTCCGGGCATACGTCCGGGTTCACCGACCGCTGATTACATCAGAAACATTCTGTCAAGAATAACATTGATTGGCGCTCTCTTCCTTGCTGTAATTGCTTTGCTTCCGCATATTTACGGAGCAGCAACCGGTATGGGACAGATGTCAATCGGCGGCACATCAATCATCATTCTTGTTGGCGTTGCCCTTGAAACAGTAAAACAGCTTGAATCACAGATGATGATGCGTCATTACAAAGGTTTCCTTGACTAATGATTAAAAAAGGAGTATAATAATATGAATATTATTATGTTGGGCGCTCCGGGTGCAGGTAAGGGCACACAGGCTGCTGTACTTAGTGAGCACTTTGGTATTCCCACCATCTCAACCGGAAATATGATCCGGGAGGCGCTGAAAAACGGCACTGAAATGGGACTGAAAGCTAAATCCTATATGGATGAGGGCAAGCTTGTACCCGATGAAGTTGTTATAGGCATAGTAAAAGAGAGACTTGCCGAAGACGACTGCAAAAAGGGTTTTATACTTGACGGCTTTCCAAGAACCATTCCTCAGGCTGAGGCTTTGGACAAAATGGAAGTTGATATTCAATACGTTATTAATCTTGACGTATCTGATGAAAGAATTATCAAACGTATGTCCGGACGCCGTGTTTGCGAAAATTGCGGCAGACCCTATCATCTTGTTAACCTTAAACCCAAGAAGGATGGAGTTTGCGACGATTGCGGCGGCACCCTTGTTCAGCGCAAGGACGACCACCCAGACACTGTGCTTGCTCGTCTTGATGTTTATCACAAAGAGACTGAGCCTCTTGCAGCTTACTACAAAAAGCAGGGTAAACTTGTAGATGTAGTTGGACAGGATGATGTTGACGAAACAACAGATCTTATTCTTAAAGCAATTGAGGCGTAATAAGCATGGTAGTTATCAAAACAGCGCGGGAACTTTCAAAAATGAAAGACGCATGCAGAATTTCTGCTGAGGCACTCCGTGTTGCGGGAGAGGCTGTAAAGCCCGGTGTTACTACTTATGAAATAGACACTGTTATTCGCAAATATATCGAGAAACAGGGGGCAACTCCCTCGTTTCTCGGTTATGGCGGATTTCCTGCAAGCGCGTGCATTTCCGTAAACAATGTGGTTATCCATGGCATACCCAGCAAGAAACACGTTCTGAAAGAGGGCGACATAGTAAGCGTGGATGTCGGCGCGTACTATGAGGGATTTCACGGCGATAATGCCTTTACATTTCCCTGCGGCAAAATCAGCGCAGAGGCGCAGGCTTTGCTTAACGCTACTCAGGAGAGCCTTTATGAGGGAATAAAAAAGGCTCTTGCCGGTAACCGTGTAGGCGATATAGGCAGCGCGGTTCAGGAGTATGTCGAAGCTCGCAGTTACTCGGTGGTACGAGATTTTGTCGGCCACGGAGTAGGTGCGAAGTTACACGAAGACCCAAGCGTACCCAATTACGGCACACCGGGACGCGGTGTGCGCCTTATTCCGGGTATGACAATTGCCATTGAACCCATGGTAAACGCGGGCACATATGAAGTCAGTGTTCTTGACGATGAGTGGACCACCGTTACAAAAGACGGCAGGCTTTCCGCCCATTTTGAACACACCATAGCAATCACTTCCGACGGTCCTAAAATTATGACCTTGTGCGATTAAAGGTGATTTATGAAAATTGTAAAAGGCAGTATAGTCAGGGCAAATGCCGGGCGTGATAAAAACGGCTTTTTTATTGTGCTTGATATTGATTCGCAGTATGCATATATTGCAGACGGAAAAAGAAGACGTTTGGAGCATCCAAAAAAGAAAAAGCTGATTCATATTAATGCTACAAATACGGTTATCGAGGGTTCATTAAAAACCAATCCGCAAATTAAAAAAATTTTAAGCAAATTTGTTAAAGACGGAGGTTGACGGTATGTCTAAACAGGATGTAATTGAAATAGAAGGTATTGTTAAGGAGGCTCTTCCAAACGCACAGTTTAAGGTAGAGCTGCAGAACGGTCACGTGATATTAGCTGTTATTTCAGGCAAACTCAGAATGAATTTCATTCGTATTTTGCCGGGTGATAAGGTCACTGTGGAGATGTCTCCATACGACCTGACAAGAGGAAGAATTACCTGGCGGTCAAAATAATCCGGGTAAATGAACACGACTTTTTAGAAAGGAATGATTACAAGTGAAAGTCAGACCTTCAGTAAAGAAAATGTGCGATAAGTGCAAAGTTATTAAAAGAAAAGGTAAAATTTTAGTTATCTGCGAAAACCCTAAGCATAAACAGCGTCAGGGTTAATTACCTTAAACATTAATTATTATTTTAAAATTATATGGAGGTGCAACTGAATGGCTCGTATAGCAGGTGTTGACTTACCGAGAGATAAAAGAGTTGAAATCGGTTTAACTTATATCTACGGTATCGGACGTAAAACTGCAGACGACATTATTGCTGCAACAGGTGTTAATCCGGACACTCGTGTCAGAGATTTAACAGAAGAAGATATAGCAAAGCTCAGAGAATATATTGAGCACAACTGCCGCGTTGAAGGTGACCTTCGCCGTGACATAGCTTATGATATTAAAAGACTTATTGATATTGGTTGTTACCGTGGTGTACGCCACAGAAAGGGACTTCCGGTAAGAGGTCAGCGTTCAAAGACAAACGCTCGTACACGCAAAGGTCCGCGCAAAACCATGGCTAACAAGAAGAAGTAAGGAGGGC
The DNA here is from genome assembly GCA_947623205.1 of uncultured Clostridia bacterium. Taxonomy (GTDB): domain Bacteria; phylum Bacillota; class Clostridia; order Oscillospirales; family Acutalibacteraceae; genus Ruminococcoides. The sequence goes on along the minus strand of CANQGM010000003.1, from coordinate 131,431 downwards.
AAAGGACTATGGCAGCACCAAAAGGTGGTAAGAGGGTTATACGCCGCCGCCGCGAGCGCAAAAATATAGAAAAGGGCGCAGCGCATATTCAATCTACTTTTAACAACACAATCGTTACTATTTCAGATACACAGGGCAACGCTGTTTCTTGGGCAAGCGCAGGCGAGCTCGGATTCAGAGGCTCAAAAAAGTCAACTCCGTTTGCAGCTCAGTCAGCAGCTGAAACAGCTGCAAAAGCCGCAATGGAACATGGTATGAGATCCGTTGAAGTATATGTAAAGGGTCCCGGTCAGGGAAGAGAAGCCGCAATCAGAGCATTGCAGTCAGCAGGTCTTGAAGTTACAATGATAAAAGATGTAACTCCGATTCCTCACAACGGATGCCGTCCTCCAAAGAGAAGACGCGTATAGTTAATTAACAGGAGGTTTAACCGAATATGGCAAGATATACAGGAGCTGTATGCAGACAATGCCGCAGAGAAGGCAAAAAGCTTTTTTTAAAGGGCGAAAGATGCTTTACAGACAAATGCTCGGTATCTCGCAGAGCATACGCACCCGGACAGCACGGTCAGGGTCGTAAAAAAAATTCCGAGTACGGACTTCAGCTTCGCGCAAAGCAGATGACAAAACGTTATTACGGCGTACTCGAAAGCCAGTTCAGACATTATTATGAGCTTGCAGAAAAAAAAGAGGGCAAAACAGGTGAAGCTTTGCTTGCTATCCTTGAAAGCCGTCTTGACAACACAGTTTATAAGCTTGGCTGGGCTTCATCACATGCCGAAGCAAGACAGCTTGTTTCTCACGGTCACTTTACCGTAAACGGCAGAAAGGTAAACATTCCTTCTTACCTGACAAAGCCCGGTGATGTAATTTCTATCGCAGAAGGCAGCCGTTCAAGCGTAAAGTTCAAAGCAATATTTGAAGCTAACGCTTCAAGACCTGTTCCTAAGTATTTGGAAGTAAATAACGATACTTTCGAGGGTAAGGTTGTTGCTGTTGCTAAGCGTGAAGAAATCGCTCTTGCAGTTGACGAAACTCTCATCGTTGAGTTGTACTCCAAGTAATCCCATTTTTCACAAACAGATTACACACGCATGGACCGTATGTACGGTCGCTTAATGTTAGGAGGATTCGCGAATGATAGAAATTGAAAGGCCAAGAATTGAAACCGCGGAATTAACCGAGGACGGAAAGTACGGCAGGTTTGTTGTTGAACCGCTTGAGCGCGGTTTTGGCAACACACTCGGTAACAGTCTGCGCCGTGTATTGCTTTCTTCACTTGAAGGCTGTGCCGTTAAATCAATTAAGATTGACGGTATTCTTCACGAATTTTCAACCATTCCCGGCGTAAAGGAAGACGTTACGGAAATTGTTCTTAATTTAAAAAGTCTTGTTGCAAGGCTTCATGAAACAAGTCCCAAGGTTGTAGAAATTTCTGCTGAGGGTCCCTGTGAGGTAACAGCGGGCGACATTAAGTGTGACAGTGAAGTTGAAATTTTGAATCCCGATCTTCATATAGCGACACTTAATGAATCTGCAAAACTTAGCATTGAAATAACCATTGACAAAGGCAGAGGTTATGTTCCTTCGGAGCGCAACAAGCAGTTAAGCGGCAATAATGTTATAGGCATTTTGCCAATAGATTCAATCTATACTCCCGTGCTAAAGGTAAACTACACAGTTGACAACACCCGCGTAGGTCAAATTACCGATTATGACAAACTTACGCTTGATGTTTGGACCAACGGCGTAATTAATGCTGAAGAGGCTGTGTCTCTTGCAGCCAAGGTTCTTACCGAGCACCTTAACCTGTTTGTAGGTCTTTCTGATAAGGCTTCAAACGCTGAAGTAATGGTTGAAAAGGACGATAAGGGCAAAGAAAAAATTCTTGAAATGACAATAGAGGATCTTGATTTGTCAGTGCGTTCATTTAATTGTTTGAAACGTGCGGGAATAAACACAGTTGAAGATTTAATTAATAAGTCCGAAGAGGATATGATGAAAGTGCGCAACCTCGGCAGAAAGTCTCTTGAGGAAGTTGTGCAAAAGCTTAACTCTCTCGGTTTCGGTCTTCAAAAGGAAGACGAATAAACTACCCTTTAAACCTAAACCAAAGATAAAGGAGTGAATATAATGCCAGGTACAAGAAAATTAGGAAGAACAACAGCTCAGAGAACCGCAATGCTCCGCGCTATGGTTACATTCCTTTTGGAAAACGGCAAAATCGAAACAACTCTTACTCGCGCCAAAGAAGTTCAGTCTATGGCGGAGAAGATGGTCACAACAGCAAAGGAAGACACTCTCCATAACAGACGCCTTGTTTTGTCTTTTGTTACTAAGGAGGATGCCACAAGCAAGCTCTTTACAGAAATTGCACCCAAATATAAGGACAGAAACGGCGGATACACAAGAGTTACAAAAATCGGACCCCGTCGCGGTGACGGCGCTGAAATGGCAATCATTGAGTTTGTCTGATTATTTTTATTACTTATTAAAATATTAAAAAATTTTTTGGGGCTTTCTCAAAACACAACGGTCATTCCGCTGTTTTGAGAAAGCCCCTGTCTTATATTTATAAACCGAAAAATATTCTTACCGTTATAACACTCATCAATGCGGCAGTAAAGTCAGCCATAAGCGCTGCAAAAAGAGTATGTCGGATTTTTTTAACTTTTATACTGCCGAAATACATTGCAATTGCATAAAATGTTGTCTCACTTGACCCGGCAAGAACTGACGCAACGCGTCCGGCAAAGCTGTCAGGTCCGCAGTCGCTGTACAATGCGGTGAGAAGTGCCGTAGAGCCGCTTCCCGATACGGGACGAAGAAGAACCATTGGAATTATCTCCTTTGGAAAACCAAGGAAATTTGCCGCAGGATCAATAAACTTGCAAATAGCGTCAACGGCACCGCTTGAACGCAGCAAATCGACAGCAAAAACAAGCCCCATTATGGTGGGGGCTATTGTGTAGAGCAATTGTATCCCCTCTTTTGCTCCTTTTAAAAAAATATCAAAAACTGGTACTCGTTTAATTAAACCAAAGAGAACTACAATGCACGCAAAAGCAGGCATAACAAATTCCATTTAATCACCTTTTTTGTTTAATATTCAGCGTGCATGCAATTATAAGAGCAACTGCCAGTGAAATAGCTGAGCTTATCCAGACAGGAGCAATAATTTCAAACGGGGCGCTGCTTCCGTAGGATTGCCTTAATGTGGCAAGTGTTGTAGGAATAAGCTGAAGAGACGCCGTGTTCATTACAACAAAAATTATCATTTCATTGCTTGCAGTATCGCTGCGGTTATTAAGCGTGTGCAGCTGTTCCATTGCTTTAAGTCCAAAAGGAGTAGCCGCATTGCCAATTCCCAGAAGATTTGCAGTAATATTCATTGTTATGCTTTGAAAAGCGCTTCCTTTCTTATCAAGCTTTGGAAACAACGGTCTTAAAAGCGGTGAAAACAACTTTGCAATCAACTCTGTAAATCCGCTTTCAATAGCAATTTTCATAATGCCTGACCACAGGCACATTATTCCTGCCATTGTAAGTATGAGTTGAATCGATGACGCTCCGCTGTCTATTAAAGCCTTTGACAAATCGTTTGTATTTCCGAAAAAAATGGAGCATACAACACTTATAATAATAAGTCCGCTCCATATGTAATTAAGCATTTTTACTCCTTTATAAAATAAAAACAGACAAAATAGTATAGATTTTTTAATATTATTACCATTTATTGTCAATTTACTTTGATTCATTGACAGTGATGTCGAAATGTGGTAACATAACATTATGTTTGATTTTTGATATGTCGGTGATGTGTTATGATTTATACTAATTATAAAGAGATTGATGGTGTAGGAAGAATAGTCATATCAAAAGATATTCGCAAATATCTTAATATTATGCCAGGAGATGTACTAAAAATTGAGGCAAGTAATCAATGTATAACAATTGAAAAAGCCGAAAATAAGTGCGTTTTCTGTAATTCTGATGAAAAACTTAAAGAATTTTCTAATAAGTATATATGCCAATCATGTTTGGACAAACTTAATAATTAAAATTGCTTGACTTTTCATTATAAATATATCATTATATACTTATAATTATGAATGAAAGAGTGGTTTTAATGTCCAGAATCGATAAGATGAACTACTACCTTGATATTGCGGAAACCGTTCTTGAACGCGGAACATGTTTAAGACGTAATTTTGGAGCAATAATAGTTAATAATGACCAAATTGTTTCAACCGGTTACACAGGTGCGCCAAGAGGAAGAAAAAATTGCAGTGACCTTGGCGTTTGCATTCGTTCAGAAAAAAATGTTCCCCGGGGGGAGCGCTATGAGCTTTGCAGAAGTGTACACGCTGAGGCAAATGCCATTATTAATGCTTCACGTGAACGCATGTTAGGTTCTACACTCTTTCTTGTTGGAAAAGAAGTTTTAACGGGTGAGTATGTTACAAACCCAAATTCCTGTGCAATGTGCAAGCGTATGATTATAAATGCCGGAATTGACAATGTTATAGTCAGAAATAATAAAACCGTATTTACGGAAATTTATGTAAAAGAGTGGGTCATAAATGATGATTCACTCGCGGGCAAATTCGGATATTAAATTTTGTGGAGCAGTGTGCGTAGCATAGTGCTCCTTTTTATTTTAAGCGGGGTATAAATGAAACTATATCTTACAGACATTAATAGAATAGAATTGAAAAGAGCAAACGAAATCAGTGAGGATCGCTCAAAAAAAGTTGAACAGCTGAAAAAAACTGATGACAAAAAGCGCTGTATTGCGGGCGGTCTTTTTATTAATAAGTTTTTGGGCGGTGCAAAAATCAGCACAAACCGATTTGGCAAGCCTACGGCTGACAACGGAAAGCATTTTAATATTTCACACAGCGGGGACTATGTTTTGTTTGCTTTGTCCGATTATGAAGTGGGATGTGATATTCAAAAAATACGTTATGTTAAAACGTTTAACATTGCAAAAACCGTATTTTGCTGCGCCGAGCTTGAAAGTTTTAGGGAATCCTTTGATAAATTGGGCAGCTTTTATGACATATGGACAAAAAAGGAAAGCCTGTTAAAGTGTATGGGAGAAGGGTTTCACCGTAACAGCAGGAGCGTAGATGTAAGCTCTGATATTTTCGAAGAAAAAGGGAAAAAATATTATTTTAGAACATGGCATTTCTCGGATTATGTTATATCTGTATGCACAGAGCATAACGATTTTCCCTCTTTAATTGAATTTATTGATTTAGGAGCTGAAAAAAGTGAGTGAAGTTAAAGATTTTATTGTTATCGGAGACAAGAAAATCAGGCTTAAAGATTTTCCTACAAAACCTGATGAAAGCACGGACAAGGAAAAAACTTTAAAAAAAATGAATGAAAACCTTACCAAAATGGAGGATTATCAGGACAAGCTGTATTCAGAAGGCGATGAAGGACTTGTGCTGATATTTCAGGCTATGGATGCCGCAGGAAAAGACAGTACAATTAAAAATGTTATGCGGGGACTCAACCCCCAGGGAATTGATGTTCATTCATTTAAGGCACCGAGCAGCGAGGAGCTTTCTCATGGCTTTTTATGGCGCGCGGAAAAACGATTTCCGCCGCGCGGTAAAATTGCAATTTTTAATCGCTCATATTATGAAGATGTGCTTGTTTCCCGCGTCCATAAGTTATATCTAAATATAAGGATGCCTGACAGATGTAAGAGAGGCAATGTGATTTCAAGACGCTATCAGGATATAAATAACTTTGAAGATTACCAATACAACAACGGATACAGAATTGTAAAATTCTTTTTGAATGTGTCAAAAGACGAGCAGAAAAGGCGTTTTCTTGAAAGAATTGATTTAAAAATAAAAAACTGGAAATTCTCGGCGTCCGATGTAAAGGAGCGCGGCTATTGGGATGAGTATATGGAGGCGTATGAGGATGCCATAAATGCTACTGCGAGCAAAAACAGTCCGTGGTATGTGCTTCCGGCAGACAAAAAGTGGTACACACGGTATCTTGTAACAGAAGCCGTGATTGATGTATTTAAGAAAATCAAACCGAAGTATCCCACGCTTCCGGATGAGGAGCAGGAAAGGCTGCAAAAGGATAAAGAGATATTGCTAAACGAAAAATAAAGGCAGGTTTAATTTTTATTCATAGGAAATTTGAAAAATCTCTAAATTAAACTTGTTTTTAATTAATTTTTGAAATAATTACCACTAAGATATGCATAATAAATCATAGTGGTGATATTATGATTTCTGTATGGTCAGATACCTCGGAGCTTCCGCACTTTGAGAGTCTGAAAAAGAATATAAAGACTGATGTGTTGGTTATCGGCGGCGGATTGGCAGGAGTTCTCTGCGCATATATGCTTGCAGAAAACGGCATTGATTATGTGCTTGTTGAGGCAAATAAAATATGCGGCGGAATTACCCGGAACACAACAGCGAAAATAACATCTCAGCACGGACTTATTTATAATAAGCTGATAAGGGAATTTGGTGTTGAAAGGGCGCAAATGTATTTTAGAGCAAACGAAGCCGCAATTGAGAAATACCGAATGCTTTGTAAAAATATAAATTGTGATTTTGAGAACAAGGATTCCTTTGTCTATTCTATGAATAATACAAAAAAGATTGAAGAAGAATTGACAGCGCTTGATAAAATAGGCTTTTCAGCAGAGTTTGCCGATAAACTGCCGATTCCGTTAGCGACTGCCGGAGCGGTAAAATTTAGAAATCAGGCGCAGTTTAATCCTTTAAAATTTATATCATCAATTGCGCGAAACTTAAATATTTACGAAAACACTCGGATTCGGCAGCTTACTAAACACACGGCAATAACCGACGGATATAAGATTACGGCTAAAAAAATAATAGTTGCAACGCATTTCCCGTTTATCAACAAACACGGCAGTTATTTTTTAAAAATGTACCAACACCGTTCGTATGTAATTGCGCTGGACGGAGCTGCGCAAATAAACGGTATGTATGTGGATGAATCGGAAAATGGAATGTCGTTTCGCAATTACAAAAACCTGCTGCTTATCGGCGGCGGAGGTCACCGCACGGGAAAACAGGGCGGTGATTGGCAGGAGCTCAAAAGCTTTGCGCAAATATATTATACAGGTGCAGAAGAAAAATACCGCTGGGCAACTCAGGACTGTATGACGCTTGACAGAGTTCCGTATATAGGGCAATACTCTAAGAATACCCCTGATTTTTATGTAGCAACAGGCTTTAACAAATGGGGAATGACCTCATCAATGGTATCAGCCATGATTCTTGCAGATATGGTGACTGGCAAAAAAAATCCGTACGCAGCGGTGTTTTCTCCGTCAAGAACCATATTGCGTCCTCAGCTTGCAGTTAATGCATTTGAGGCGGTCACTAATATAATGACAATTTCTCAAAAGCGCTGTCCGCATTTGGGGTGTTCTCTGAATTGGAATCCACAGGAGCACTCATGGGATTGTCCGTGTCACGGTTCACGATTTACCGAGGACGGCAGGCTGATAGATAATCCGGCAACAGGTAATTTAAAAATTAAATAAAACGGGCATACAATGTTTTTGTATCTTTTTTATTAACGATAAATAAAAAGCGGATAGTGCTTTTTGCACTATCCGCTTTTATGGTCCGCCCGAAGTATGTTCATCTTTATAACACTTATATTTCGTTTGTTGCGTTCACGTTTTTTGGAAAACTTCCATAAGCGCTGTTCGCTAAAAACGTCACTCTGTGACGTTTTTTTAACGCTCGCCTTCAAATCCCTTCGGTATATAAAAATCGGATAGTGCTTTTTGCACTATCCGTTTTTATGGTCCGCCCGAAGGGATTTGAACCCCCAATCTCCAGAATCGGAATCTGTTGCGTTATCCAATTGCGCCACGGGCGGGAATATTCGGAAGAACGGTTCTTTTAATTTAAAATTTTTATTCGGACAATTCTTCCCAGATTTTGTACTGCGCTTCCTGTTCTTTTTGCAGACTTTCAAGAAGGCCTGTAAGCTCAATAAGCTTTTCGTAGTCTGATGTTACTTCATCACTTGCAATTTCAGTTTGAATTTTTTCAATTTCATTATCAAGGCGTAAAATTTCATCTTCTGCCTTTTTCAGCTTTGTTTTGCGCTTTCGCTCCTCGCTTTGTTTTTGCTTTTGCAAAAAGTAATTATTCTGAGGTTTTTCTTTGTTTGGGACAGATATTTGTTTTTTATTTTCTGACCCAGCAGCTTTAATGCGCTCTGAGTAGTAATCATAATTGCCGAGATATTCTTTTACGCCGTCAGGCGTAAGCACAAGGATCCTGTCGGCAAGCTTGTTTATAAAATATCGGTCATGGCTTATAACAAGAAGAGTACCGCTGTATGATTTAAGCGTTTTTTCAAGCTCCTCACGGGACGATGAGTCAAGATGATTTGTAGGTTCGTCAAGCAAAAGAAAGTTACTGCCTTTAAGCATTAATTTAAGTAAAGAAATCCTTGCACGTTCACCGCCGCTCATTTTTGAAAGAGGTTTAAATACTTCTTCACCTTTAAATAAAAAAGATGCAAGCGTGCTGCGAATTTCAGTCTGCGTCATATTCGGAAAGTTGTCCCATACCTCGTCAATTGCTGTTTTGCTTAAATCAAGATTTTGCTGAAGCTGGTCAAAATAACCGGGCGTAACATTTGCGCCGTAATCATATTCTCCGCTGTCCTGCGGACATTTGCCGGTTAGAATACGAAAAAGTGTTGTTTTTCCGCACCCGTTGCTGCCTAAGATAAATACGCGTTCGCCCTTTTTGATATGTATGTCAACATTTTTAAAAAGCTTTTTCTCATCAAATGATTTAGAAAGCCCTCTGCAAATCAAAACGTCGTTTCCGCTTTCGCATTTTGGTTTAAAATTAATTCTCATTGTTTCAAGCTCACTGTCAGGGGTTACAAGCTTAGCCTTAATTCTGTCAGCTTCTTTTTGTTTGCTTTCTGCAGCAATAATGTTACGCTCGCGTCCCCAGCGTTTTTGCTGTTCAACAATTCCTTCGATTCGTTTGATTTCCTTTATGTCATTTTCATATTTATTTTTAAGGGATTCATTGTATGCCTCTTTTTTTCTAATAAACTCGGAATAGGAGCCTTTATAGCACATTGTTCGGTTGTGCTCAAGTTCAATTGTTTTGTTTGTTACTCTGTCAAGAAAATATCGGTCATGGCTTATAATTATCATGGCGCCCTTAAAATCTTTTAAAAAACCCTCAAGCCAGTTTATAGAATTTATGTCAAGATGATTTGTCGGCTCGTCCAAAAGCAATAAATTGCTTTGAGATAAAAGCAGCTTGGCAAGACAAAGCTTTGACCTCTGTCCGCCGCTCAGATTACCGACCGGCATTTCAATTTCGGATTCCGAAAATCCGAGTCCAAGCAAAGCTGAGCGAGTGCGGCTTTTATAGGTAAGACCGCCGAGATTTTCATATTTTTCAATAAGGCCGGTCTGTTTTTCAACAAGCTTATCAAGGCCTGCTGCGCCGTTTTCTATTTCGGACGTAACAGCGGCAATTTCGCCTTCCATTATCTTTAAGTAATTAAATACCGACAAAAGCTCGTCGTATATATTCACATTCGGATCGTTTAAGACATGCTGCTCCATATATCCGATTTTTATGCTTTTGCCAAAAGATATTGTACCGGAGACAGGCGAAATTTCTCCGTTCAGAATTTTAAAAAGTGTAGTTTTGCCAACACCGTTTGCACCAATAAATCCAACTTTGTCTTTGTATTCAACATCAAAGCACACGTCGGTAAACAGGTTGCGCTCTATGAATGTCATAGTCAGATTGCGCACCGACAAAGCTGGCAAAGCAAACACTCCTCATTTTAAGATAATTTACGGATATATCTATTTTACATTAAAATTACGAAAAGAGCAATACAAAATTGAAAATATGCCATAGATTTACGCAGGCGTATGCAATTATGCCAATATACAATAGCAAATTTGTCATAAAACTTTGTTTTGAATTTGTCACTTTAAATATAATTGCACAGCCGATTACAAGTATAAGAGGCAAAATACCCTTTACAAAAATTGTTATCCAAAAACCTGTAAGAACAGACTGCATTAAAGGGTTTGCTTCATAAAATTTTCCGCTGGCTATGAGTACCTCGGTGCAGATCCAGTCAATTAAATTAAGAAAGTAAAGGAAAAAAAGCTTTTGATAAAATGAGTAACCGCTGCTTTTATCTGTTTGTGTAAGGTTGTCTGTTTGTTGATTTTCAAGCATAGCTTCGTTTGTATTAATAGTATTCATAAAAACACCTCACAGGTTATTGTTTCCTGCAAAATAATTTTTATAACCTTTAGTTTTATTTATGATGTAATAAGGTTTAATTAGAAATTTTTACTTTCTGAATTGTCGAAATATTTTAAAAATTATAAAAAAGGTGTTGACAACGGGTTTTTATTATGATATATTATATGAGCACTTGTAATTAAATAATTATTTGCTGGTGTAGCTCAGTTGGTAGAGCAGCTGATTTGTAATCAGCAGGTCGGGGGTTCAAGTCCGTCCACCAGCTCCAAAAAGGCCTACTGTTTAGGCAGTAGGCTTTGATTTTTGAAAATTCAATATGGGAGAATTCCCGAGTGGCCAAAGGGGGCAGACTGTAAATCTGTTGTCTTCGACTTCGGTGGTTCGAATCCACCTTCTCCCACCAGCTTATCGGCAAGTTTCGACAGAAGCTTGCCGATTTTTTTGTAAAACGAAAACCACACGATAGTCGCGTGGTTCAAAAGAGGTTAACCGATGAGAAAAAAGAGAACATTGATACAAGAAGTTTAGCACACACAAAATGGAATTGCAAGTACCATATAGTATTTAGGCCGAAATATCGAAGGAAGGTGTTTTTCGAAGAAAAACGCATAGAAATAAGAGAGATATTAAGGCAGTTATGCCAGTGGAAGGGAGTATAGATTATAGAAGGGGGAGGTATGTCCCGACCATATACATATGCTGGTAAGTAATCATTCCGCTGCTCTTCCTCTCCGAAACGGGTTTGAATCCGTCTGTCAAAAGTGCAAATCCATCTTTTTCGTACCATAAAATTCACAAAACATCTTTTATACTCAGCCCTGACAAATGCAAATAATTTGAACGTTTTTATGATAAAAAATTAAGTTAGTGTCAAAATGAAACTTTTATAGACTATGAAAATCAATATTTAACTGCTTTGTGTTTTGCAGATGTGCAAGTCTCTGTTTGTAAATTACAAATGTTACTGTTGACTAACTTGCATATACTATTATAAAATGAATTTCAATACAGCAAGCACTTTAAATTAAGCGGTGTTAATTTTGATAAAACTTTTGACAAGGCTGTTTGTAAAAAACAGCGATGATATTAAAAATCCCGACGTTCGCGCAAGCTATGGAAATATGTCGGGCACAATTGGAATTATTTTAAACCTGTTCTTATTTACCGCAAAGCTGATTACGGGCATATTATCGGCTTCGATCTCGGTTATTGCAGACGCGTTCAACAACCTGTCGGACGCAGGAAGCTCGGTAGTTACATTTTTGGGATTTAAACTTGCCAACCGTCCTCCCGACAGAGAACATCCCTTTGGACACGGGCGCTATGAATATGTTGCGGGACTTGGAATTTCTGTTGTAATTCTGCTTGTCGGAATTGAACTTTTAAAAGGTTCGATTGAAAAAATTTTTAACTCCGAGGCAGTTACACAAACAGGACTGCTTTCAGTATTTATTCTTATTGTATCTGTTGCGTTAAAACTTTGGATGTATTTCTTTAACAAAGCTATTTCAAAGAAAATTGATTCCGCAGCTCTTAATGCAACCGCTCTCGATTCACTCACCGACAGTGCTGCAACAGCAATAGTGCTAATAGGTCTTGTAATTTCTAAGTTTACGGGGTTAAATATTGACGGTTATCTCGGCATTGTAGTTGCATTGTTTATACTGTTTACGGGTGTAAGCACGTTTCGCGACAGCCTTTCTCCGCTTCTCGGTAATTCGCCGGACCCTGACTTTGTTGATAAGATCCGTGAAACTGTTTTGCAAAACGAAATGATTGTTGGAATCCACGACCTTATGGTTCACGATTACGGTCCGGGCAGATGTATAATTTCACTTCACGCAGAAGTTCCATGTGATGCAGATATTATAAAGGCTCACGACGCAATTGACCTGGCGGAAAAGACTCTTGAGCGAAAATTTAACTGTATGGCAACAATTCATATGGACCCGATTGCAACTAAGGACTCATACACGATTGAACTAATGGAAGATGTGGCAAAAAAGATGTGTGAGATCAACCCGTATTTTAAAATTCACGATTTTAGAGTTGTTCGGGGAGATACTCATACAAATGTTATTTTCGATTTGGTTGTGCCTTATGAAAATAAAAAGAATGACATTGAAATTAGAAAAGCTGTAACGGAAAAAATCCGTGATATCGACCCGACATTAATTCCGATTATGCAAACAGAAAAATCATTTATTGAATAATAAATATAATAAAAACCTGCCGATTCAATTTTCGGCAGGCTTTTAGTTTGAATATTTTTAGTGTAAAATAAGTTGTTAATTATAAAATTCCGTACTGAGTAAATACGATTTAATACATACAATATATTTACTTACGCTCTTAGTTCTTCTTCGTTGTCACCCGTAAAATAAACCTTTTTAATATCTGAACCGAGTGCGCGGAATTTTTCCACAACATCCTCATATCCGCGTTCAATATACTGAATACTTGAAATTTCAGTTGTGCCGTTTATTTCAAGAGCTGCAATAATCATTGCGGCGCCTGCGCGTAAATCGGTTGCTTTTACCGGTGCGGCCGTAAGAGCAGTTCCGCCCTCAATAATTGCAAGTCTGCCCTCAACCGAAATATGAGCGCCCATTCTTATAAGCTCGCTTACATACTGATAACGGTTATCCCAAACATTTTCATTTATAATGCTTGTGCCCGGCACGCTCATAAGCAGAGCCGCAAACTGTGGCTGACAGTCTGTTGGAAATCCAGGATGAGGCATTGTTTTTATGTTACAGCGTTTAAGCGTCTCACAAGAAGCGTCTACTTTAATTGCCTCGTCATATTCTGTAATTTTAACGCCCATTTCACGCAGTTTTGCGGAAATGGATTCAAGGTGCTTAGGAGTAATGTTTTTAATAGTAATGCAGCCTCTTGTTGCGGCAGCCGCACACATATATGTTCCCGCCTCGATCTGGTCGGGAATGATAGAATAAGTTACACCGTGAAGATAACCTACGCCGCGGACTTTAATAACATCTGTGCCTGCGCCGCGAATATCGGCGCCCATTGAGTTAAGAAAATTTGCCAAATCAACAATATGCGGTTCTTTTGCGGCATTTTCAATAATTGTAAGACCCTCTGCCTTTGAAGCGGCAAGCATAATGTTTATTGTTGCGCCAACGGATACTACGTCAAGATAAATATGCGTACCCTGTAAAGGAGTTTGCGAAGCCGCTTCAATAATTGCACCGTCAACAAGTTGAGTTGCAGCGCCCATTGCCTCAAATCCTTTAAGATGCTGGTCAATTGGACGGGCGCCAAAATTGCATCCGCCGGGTAGGGCCACCTTTGCCTTGCCATATTTGCCAAGCAATGCACCAAGCAAATAATATGACGCGCGCATACCTCTTACAAGGTCTGTGGTAGCACTGTATGTTTTAATGTGAGTTGGATCTATATATAAAGATGATTTGTTAATTCGTCTTACGTTTGCACCAATTTGCTGTAAAATTTTGCTGATTAAGGTAACATCGCTTATGTTTGGTATGTTTTCAATCTGACAGGGTTCATCACAAAGAATAACAGCAGGTATAATTGCCACAGCAGCATTTTTTGCTCCGCTGATGCTTACCTCGCCGTGTAACGGCTTGCCGCCGGTAACTACGAATTTTTCCAATTATTTACACTCCAATACAGTAATTGATTTTCCATACAATAACTAAATAAGTGTAGATGTCTTTATAGATAAACTATATATTGTGGTAAAACAATAAAAAAATCTTATAACCCACAAAATATATTACATTTTATTAAATACACTATTTATTGTGGTTACGCGTATGTAACGCTACAATTCTTTCTTAGAAAATGATACTACAATCTTGTAGTAAAGTCAACGTAATATTAAAATTGTAACCTAATTTTAGCAAAGTTGTACCCAATTTGTTGTAAAAATGTAATTTTTATTTTTTAATATGTCTAACTCTTATAAAAATTTATAATATTTTCTGAAAAAGAAATAAATTAGTAACTTTATTCATATGAAGAATTAAAAATTTGAAATATCTTTCAGCCTTATGCAAAGTACAATATGTTTATATTTTAATGGTAATATATTATGTTATTTTTATTTAGTTTTCCTTAACAGATAATTTATAATCCGATTTGATTCTGAAAATTTTTGGAGAAAATTTTATATTATGCTTGACAGGGCGGATATATAATGCTATATTTATATTAAACATATGAACACATTTACATATGTTCAACTATTATAATTAATAAACAAAATCTATACACTTTTAGGAGATGCAACATGGATAATACAGCAGAAAACAATCAAAAATTTACAGCCGAAATGCCCGATCTTGAAGTTTTATTTGAACTTGCAGATTTGTTTAAGGTGTTCGGTGATTCAACAAGAATAAGAATAATGTTTACAATTTCTGAAAATGAAATGTCCGTATTAAGTATTGCAGAGGCGCTTAATATGGAGCAGAGCACCATTTCCCATCAGCTTAGAGTACTGCGCCAAAATAAACTGGTGCGGGTCAGAAGAGACGGCAAACAAATATATTACAGCCTTGATGATGACCATGTTAAAAAAATCATAGAAATGGGACTTGACCATGTTCTTGAATAACATATTGAAAAGGGATCAAATATGAACTATACATTTACACTTGAAAATTTGAATTGTGCGCACTGCGCGGCAAAAATAGAAAACAAAATCGCAAAAACCGACGGCTATGATAAGGTAAGCTTTAACTTTGCTACAAAGCAGCTAAGATTTTGTACCGCAAGGAATGACGCCGTGATTGAAATTCAAAATATTTGCGACAGCATTGAAAACGGCGTGACGGTTATTGACAACACAAACAAAGCTGATAAAACCGATACAAATAAAAGCAAAAAAATTAATAAAGAAGCCCTGTTTTTAATAATTTCGGTTGTATTCGGAATAGCGGCAATTGTTTTTGAGTTATTGGGGTTTAATGAACTGCAATGGCAAAAAATTACACTATTTGCCGTTTGTCTTATTTCAACTCTTCTTTCGGGTACGGAAACATTTATAAAAGGAATAAAAAATGCGGTCAAATTTAGAATAGATGAAACAACTCTTATGACAATTGCGGTAATAGCCGCATTTTGTCTTGGAGAGTTTGTTGAAGGCGCAATGGTTACGATCCTCTTTTCAATCGGTGAGCTTATTGAAGACAAAGCAGTTGACGCGTCGCGCAGAGATATTGAAAAGCTGGCTCAAATATGTCCCGACTTTGCTACAATTTTAGTAGATAATACTGAAAGAACCGTTAAAGCTGAGGACGTTAAGACAGGCAGTACGGTTGTTGTAAAACCGTATGAAAGAATACCGCTTGACGGAGTAATAATAAAAGGTAAAACTACCGTTGATATGTCGGCGCTTACGGGAGAGAGCCTGCCTGTCGACTGTGTTGAGGGCAGCGAGGTATTAAGCGGCGCTATTAACGGAAGCAATTTGATTACAATAAAAACCACAAAGGAGTTTGGCGACAGCACTGCAACAAGAATAATAAAACTTGTTGAAGACGCCGCTTCAAAAAAAGGAAATAACGAAAAGCTTATTTCACGATTTGCTTCGGTTTATACACCTGTTGTAATAATTATTGCTGTGGCAATCGCAATAATTCCGCCGCTTGTCGGACTCGGCTCGTTTACGGTCTGGCTGTACCGTGCGCTTGTATGTCTGGTTGCGTCCTGTCCGTGCGCAATAGTAATTTCAGTTCCCTTGTCTTACTATTCGGGTATCGGCGCCGCGTCTGAATCAGGAGTCCTTATTAAAGGCGGCAGATATATTGAGGCGCTTGCCAAAGCAGATACATTTGTATTTGACAAAACAGGAACTCTTACAAGCGGAAAACTCAGCGTAAACAAGGTAACATCAACATCCGATTACACTAACGAGGAAGTGCTATGTTTTGCCGCGGCCTGCGAAAAATATTCATCACACCCTATTGCAAAAGCAATCAAAGAAAAGGCAGAGGGTATAAAGTTGCCTGAATTTACAGATTACAGCGAAAGCGCGGGTCACGGAACAAGAGCCGTATTTAAAGGCAGAGAAATTAGATGCGGCGGAACAAAGATTTTGACTGCGGAGCAGAGAAAATACGTAAAAGACGACGCTTCTGTGTTTGTTGTTTTGGACGGTAAATTGATAGGTACACTCAGCGTAAGCGATACCGTTCGAAAAGAGGCAAGGGATGTGATTTCATCTCTTAAAAAGCTCGGCGTTAAAAATACCGTAATGCTTACCGGAGACTCAAAGATTGCCGCTAAAAAGGTAAGTCGTGAGCTTGAACTCAGCGAATGTAAATCGGAGCTAATGCCTGAAGATAAGCTGAATATTGTGCAAAAGATAAAGGCTGATTCAAAAGCCGTTTGTTTTGTGGGTGACGGCATTAACGATGCCCCTGTGCTGTCTGCAAGTGACTGCGGAATGGCAATGGGTTTCGGAAGCGACGCCGCAATCGAAGCGTCTGACGCAGTTCTTGCGTCGGGTACATTAAAGCAGCTTCCGTCAGCAGTTAAAATTTCAAGAAAAGTTATGAATACCGTCAGAACAAATATTATTTTCGCAATTGCAGTAAAGGCTGCGGTAATTGTGCTTGCCGCATTTGGTCTTACCGCAATGTGGATGTCGGTCGTTGCCGACACAGGCGTATGCGTAGCCTGCGTTTTGTATGCAACAAGGATTTTAAAAACCAAATAAAAATATGGGCAGACATATGTTCTGCCCTTTACTTTTTTTTTGCTTTATTGTATAATATACTTTAAAAGTAAATTATATATTTGTGACATAAAAGGACAGGAGGTACAACAACATAATGATTAGCGGTGCTGAAATTATGGTAAAATGTTTGGAAGCCGAGGGCGTCTCGGTCGTGTTCGGCTATCCGGGTGCAGCTATCTGCCCGTTTTATGATAAAATATACGATTCAAGTATAAAGCACATTCTTGTGCGCGAAGAGCAGAATGCGGCTCACGCAGCAAGCGGTTATGCAAGATGCAGCGGTCGTCCGGGTGTTTGCGTTGCAACCTCCGGCCCCGGAGCTACAAATCTTATTACAGGTATCGCTACTGCCTATACCGATTCTATTCCTATGGTTGTAATAACCGGACAGGTGCGCAGCGATTTGCTCGGACGCGATGTTTTTCAGGAAGCAGACATAACGGGTGCCTGTGAACCTTTTGTAAAGCACAGCTACCTCGTAAGCAAAACCGAGGATCTGCCCCGTATTTTTAAAGAGGCTTTTCATATTGCTTCAACAGGCAGACAGGGTCCGGTGCTGATTGATATTCCAATTGATATTCAAACCAATTCGATAGATGAGTTTATTTATCCCGACAAGGTAAACATTATGGGATACAAGCCAAACACAAAAGGTCATGTAGTTCAGGTAAAGCGTGCCGTTGAGGCAATTAAAGCCAGCAAACGTCCTGTGATAGTTGCAGGGGGCGGTGTACTCAGCTCGGGTGTAAAGCTTAAATTACAGGAATTTGTAGATAAAACAAAAATCCCGGTAATTTCAACAATGATGGGTATTGGCGTTATGCCAAGCGAACATGAACTGTATCTCGGAATGCTCGGCACATACGGAAAGGCTGTTGCAAACCGCGCTTTGCATGAAGCTGATTTGGTAATCGTCTGCGGTGCGCGGCTCGGAGACAGAGCCGTTGCGGCTCCCGACCAGATGAGTGAAAAAACTACGGTGATCCATATTGACATTGACCCGGCGGAAATCGGCAAAAATGTAAAAACCGAAATTCCCATAGTAGGCGATATGCGCAATGTAATGAATATGTTAATTGAAAATATCGGCGACTTTGCCGTTTTAAATCAATGGAGCGATACAATCAGGCTTTGGAAAAAAGATTTGTTTAAAGAACCGCCCGTATTTGACGGCTATGTCGAACCCAGAACTTTGGTGGGACATTTAAGTTCAATGCTGCATTCAAAGGCAATTCTTGTTGCAGATGTCGGACAAAACCAAATTTGGTGCGCAAACAATTTTCGCATACGCGAAGGCAGGTTTCTTACAACCGGCGGTATGGGTACAATGGGATATTCAATTCCTGCCGCAGTAGGTGCAAAATTTGCAAGACCCGAACGTGACGTAATTGTTGTGTGCGGTGACGGCAGCTTTCAAATGAGTTTAAACGAGCTTGCAACTATTGCGGGCAACAACCTTAATATTAAAATTATTATTATGCGCAATAAAAGACTTGGTATGGTGCGTGAGCTTCAGGATAATAACTACGGAGGACGACACTCAGCAACGATACTTCAGGGTGATCCCGACTTTCTTAAAATAGCAGACGCATACGGAATTGACCATGCGGAGGCAAGCTCAAATGAAGAAGCCGAAGAAATTATCAGGGGCGTTGTTGATTCCGATAAACCTTTCATTCTTGTCTGCAATGTTTATCCCGACACTCCGTCGATTTAATGAGGTGATCAAATGCTATATACGTTATCAATACTTGTTGAAAATCAGGCGGGTGTTCTGTCAAAAATTTCGGGACTTTTTTCACGCCGCGGTTTTAACATTGATTCCCTTGCTGTCGGTATAACAAACGACCCGAATGTGTCACGAATTACAATTGTTGCTAACGGTGACGAATATGTGGTTGAACAGCTTGAAAAGCAGCTTAACAAGCTGATTCCCGTAATAAAAGTCAAGCGTCTTAACGAAGGCGAATTTATAAGCCGTGAGCTTATTTTAATAAAAGTTCATTGCGCGGCGGCTAAAAGAGCCGAAATCATAAAAACGGTTGAGATTATGCAGGCAAAAATTGTTGATGTTTCGCCCTCCTGTGTTACTGTTGAATACTGCGAATGTGCAAACCGCGTCAACACGCTTATTGATTTATTAAAGCCTTATGGTATCCGTGAGATTGTAAGAACAGGTACCGTTGCCATTGACAGAGGAACGGCATCGGTTTCTGTTTGATCTTACAGAATAACATATATATTATTTTAAATATACCGCTTTAAGCGGCAAGGAGGAACTTTTAATGAAAGACTACAAAGAAAACATGAAGGCACCTATCTACTATCAGTCAGACTGTAACCTATCCTTACTCGACGGAAAAAAGATTGCAATTATCGGTTACGGCAGTCAGGGTCATGCCCACGCGCTTAACCTTAAAGATTCCGGCTGCGACGTAATAATCGGTCTTTACGAAGGCAGTAAGTCCTGGGCAAAGGCAGAAGCTCAGGGATTTAAGGTGTTTACAGCTGCCGAGGCCGCAAAACAGGCCGACATCATTATGATTCTCATTAACGATGAAAAGCAGGCCGCTATGTACAAAAAAGACATTGAGCCAAACCTTGAGGCAGGAAATATGCTTATGTTTGCCCACGGCTTTGCTATCCACTTTGGCCAGATAGTTCCGCCGGCTGATGTTGACGTTACAATGATCGCTCCAAAAGGACCTGGTCATACTGTAAGAAGTGAGTATGAGGCAGGCAAGGGTGTTCCCTGTCTTGTAGCTGTTCAGCAGGACGCTACGGGTAAAGCCAAAGACCTTGCACTTGCTTACGCTCTTGGTATCGGCGGCGCAAGGGCAGGCGTTCTTGAAACAACATTCAGAACCGAAACAGAAACAGACCTTTTCGGAGAGCAGGCTGTTCTTTGCGGCGGTGTTTGCGCGCTTATGCAGGCAGGTTTTGAAACACTTTGCGAAGCCGGATATGACCCCAGAAACGCTTACTTTGAATGTATTCACGAGATGAAGCTTATTGTAGACCTTATTTATCAGTCGGGCTTTGCGGGTATGAGATATTCAATTTCAAACACTGCCGAGTACGGCGACTATATAACAGGACCTAAGATAATTACAGACGACACAAAGAAAGCTATGAGGAAAATTCTTTCAAATATTCAGGACGGTACATTTGCCAAGGACTTCCTGCTTGATATGTCACCGGCAGGCGGTCAGGCCCACTTCCGTGCAATGAGAAAGTTAGCCGCTGAAGCTCCCTCAGAAGTAATCGGCAAGGAAGTAAGAAAGCTTTACAGCTGGTCGGACGAAGATAAACTTATTAACAACTGATTTATTATTACCGCTTTTTGATTATATTAAAAACAGTTAACGGCAGACCGATTTTCGGTCTGCCGTTTTTATCAGCTTTCAGGAGATTTATTTTTAGAGTCGATTTCGGCTTTTATCGTTTCAAATGTAACTCCGTACTTTTGCGCAATATCTTTAGCGTAGCTCACACCCTGCGGAGGTGAAACAAATATCTTGAATGAACGCCGTCCGTTCTCAATTCCCGTTACTATACTTTCAACCCTGCTGTCGCCTTCAACGCTTTTGTTTACATCATCAAGGTTTCTTGCAAGGTCATGCATATGAGTGTTGAAAATTGAACGCACACCAAGGTAACGCATTGATTTTACAACGTCCTTTGCAATGTATAAACCTTCGGCAACGTTTGTGGTTGCAAGGCTTTCATTAAGCAGAATAAGACTGTATTTTGTTGCAGAATTGAATATTTGGGAAAGTCGCTTGCTTTCTTCTCCGAGCCTGCCCAAATCTAAGGTATCGTTTTCATCAGCAGGAAAGTGGGTGTATATGTTGTCGCAGGGGCTGAATTTCATTGCTGACGCCGGAACATAAATTCCGTTTTGCGCAAGCAGAAATGCAAGTCCCACAGCCTGCGTTATGGTGGTTTTGCCGCCCCGGTTCGGACCGGTGAGAATTACGATACGCTTGCTATTATCAAACGAAAATTCATTTGTGACAATGTCAATATCTTCTCCGTTTACTGATTTTATCGCCAGCTTAATGTTATAAATATCAGACGAAAAACATTCGCGGCATTCTTTTGGCAAAACCTCTGCTTTGCAAAGCGGAAGATTTTTTTGTTTTATTTTATCGCACAACTCGGCAAAGCGAATGTAAAAAATTATTTCGGGCATAAGCGATACAAGCGAATAGCCGTTGATGTTTACATATTTATTCAGCATTGACTTTATGTCGTTTACCGTTCTTTGAAGAATATCGGTGACTACCTTTTTCAGCGCGTCCGAAAGCGGATCTGCTCCGGTGAGTCCGCTTTTAAAAATTTGATTTACGTCCTGCTGTGCTCCGACAACCATTTTACCTATACCGAATGCTGAGGTGTTAGGATTCGCAGGATGAAAATTGATAAATCCCGACACATCATTGCCGCTGTGCAGTTCATTGCCGTTGTTTGCAAAGTTCATAAACCTTTTTAAAATTCCGCTGTCGGTAAATTCCTTATCGTTCAATGACACTACGCCAACGGTTTTCGGACGGAGAAGTTCGTCAAGATTTACCCCCAGTGTAATACTCTTAAGCCTTTGTGCTTTTGCAAGGGTTTCTTCAATATCCTTTTTCAGGTCGGGAAAACCGCTGCCGTTGTAAATTGCCTGTACATTTCTTTTCAGCTGTAAAAGTCCCTCTGACTTTACTTCTATTGTTTCAAGAGTTGATTTAATTTGGGTTATACAGTCAACATAGCCGCCCATTTCACGCAGACGGTTGATAAGCTGCCAAAGTGACGAGGCCTCCGAATCCTTTTGAAAACGCTCAATTTCACGAAGGTCATTAAGCTTTTCAAGCAGAGCCGTTAAGTCATTGCGAAGCTGAGGAAATCGCATAAAATCATCAAAAACATCACATCTGTATTTAATAACTTTTTCATCATCAGTAATATTAACAAGAAGCTGCTTAATACTGTTTTGTTCGTAGGGTTCTGTTGTAAGCGCATTACATATAAAATCAACCGACAAATCGTTAATTGCCTCTTTTGTAAGCGTGTGATAAGACGCCTTTGAATCCTTAGGATGAAGTAAGCTGAATTGTTCCATACGCACCGTCCGTTTTAGTTGTTTAATTAAATCATAACACAGAGATTTTATCTTTTCAATCCCGTTTTTAAACAGAGTCAGACCGGTGCTTGTAGTTAAAGTATATTTATGATATTATTATATCAGCATAAACAATAAGAGGTAGTTTAAATGGATAAAGAAATGCTTAGCAGAATAAATGAGCTTGCAAAAAAGAAGCGCGAGCAGGGGCTTTCTGTTGAGGAACAGGCAGAACAAAAAAGGCTGTATGCGGTTTATCTTAAAGAAATTCGCTCACAGTTTAACAGCACTCTGGATAATGTAAGCGTTAAGGAAAAAGACGGCAGGGTCGTTCCGTTTAAAGAAGCATATACAAAAAACAATAAATAACAAAACAAAAGGGCGCATTTCTGATGCGCCCTTAATTATTATTGATTTCAAATTATTGTGCCGCCGCCGACAACAACATCACCGTCATACAGCACCACAGCCTGACCTTTGGATATTGCGCGCTGTGGTTCGTCAAAAACAACGTGAATTGTATTTTCATCTGTCTGCTCGACCGTTGCATTTTGCTCCGGTTGATTATAGCGTACTTTTGCCTTAATTTTTATAGGCTTGTCGATTTTTTCGCAGGAAATTAAATTGATGTCCTTTGCGTACAATTCCTTTGAAAAAAGTCTGCTGTTATCGCAAAGAATAACCTTGTTGCCGGCAAGGTCCTTTTCCTTGACATACATAGGGCGGGGAAGGGCAAGTCCAAGACCCTTGCGCTGACCTACAGTGTATTTAATAATACCCTTATGTTCGCCTAATATGTTTCCGTTTTCATCAACAAAATTACCGTGAGGATATACTTTGCCGGTGTACTGTTCAATAAACTTTGCATAGTCGCCGTCCGGCACAAAGCAAATATCCTGACTGTCGTGCTTGCGCGCATTTATAAGACCAAGCTCTTGCGCTATTTCACGAACACGTTTTTTTGTCATGCCGCCGAGAGGGAAAATCGTTTTTGCAAGCTGTTTTTGAGTTAATGAGTATAATACATAGCTTTGATCCTTTGATGGATCAGAAGATTTTTTAAGAATATATCTGCCCGTGCCGTCATTATGTTCAATAATTGCATAGTGACCCGTAACCACAAAGTCAAATTCAAGTTCTTCCGCTCTGCGCATTAGTTTTTCAAATTTAATATATCTGTTGCAGTCAATGCACGGATTTGGCGTTGAACCGTTTTCATAGGCATCAATAAATCTGCGTATTACGTTTTCTTTAAAGCTGTCTTTAAAATTATAAACATAGTACGGAATACCTATTTTGCGGCAAACGCTTCGCGCGTCGTCAATATCATCAAGCGAACAGCAGGTTTTCTCTCTTTTTTCGCCAATATCTTCATTTTCAAAAAGTTTAAGCGTTATGCCCGTTGCGTCGTATCCCGAATTTTTAATAATATATGCGGCTACCGAACTGTCTACGCCGCCGCTCATCGCAATTAAAGCTTTTTTTGCCATTTTATCCCCTGTCAGCCAAGTTTTATCATTTCATCAATGCATTTTCTTGCGTCTTTGATGGTTGCGTCATCAAGCATAATTTCTTCTCCGCCCTTTCCCGCAAGGCAGTTATAAACATCTGCAAGCGTGGTGGACTTCATATTCGGACATATCAGTTTGAGAGAAAGCGCATAAAAGTTTTTGTCGGGACACATGTACTGCAAATGCTCCGCAATGCTGATTTCAGTACCGATTATAAAGTCT
Organism: uncultured Clostridia bacterium; assembly: GCA_947623205.1. Classification (GTDB taxonomy): domain Bacteria; phylum Bacillota; class Clostridia; order Oscillospirales; family Acutalibacteraceae; genus Ruminococcoides. The sequence continues at coordinate 107,558 of CANQGM010000003.1, read as the reverse complement.
TTTTTATCGGACTTTACTGCATAATTCATTATTCCGGAGGTTGAGCCTACATAGTCTGCCATTGCAACGACCTCGGGAACACATTCAGGATGAACCAGAACCTCGGCATTGGGGTGAAGCTCTTTTGCTTTTTTAACATCGTCTGTGTTGACGCAGGCATGAATAGGGCAACCGCCGTTTAATAGCTTAATGTTTTTATCGGGACACTGTTTTGCAACAAAGTTTCCCAAATTGCAGTCCGGAATAAAAAGAATATCTTTATTCTTAATATTATTTACGATTTTAACAGCAGACGAGCTTGTTACGCATACATCGCAAATAGTTTTGAGGTCCGCCGTAGTATTTATGTAGGCAACAACTGTGTAATTAGGATACATCTTTTTAATCTGTGAAATAAGCTGCCTGTCCATTTGGTCAGCCATGCTGCATCCTGCGGTTGGCTGGGCAAGAAAAACCCTTTTATCGGGAGAAAGAATTTTACAGGTTTCCGCCATAAAGCGAACACCGCACATCAATATGTTTTTATTGGTTGCCTTTGCTGCGTCAACACTCAGCTTGTAGCTGTCACCGGTAAAGTCGGCAATTTCAAGAATTTCGTGAGCCTGATAACTGTGAGCAAGAATACAAATATCCTTTTCTTTTTTTAACTCAACTATTTTATTTTGAAGTTCTATAATATTCATATATTTTTCCTTTCAGGTGTAATCGACCCGTTTTTTACTATTATATAATTATATAAAATTATATGCAAGTGCATTTATTGATTTGCCTAACAAATAAGCGGCAGCTTAATTGCTGCCGCTTATATATTATATTTAGTTATTGGCATAAATCCTATTCTTAATAATCTTAATCGGAAATTGCCCTTTTGTAGTATTTTCGGTAAAGCAAAAATGTTATAAAGGCTATAAACAAATAGAAAACTGAATAAATCCAAAAATTCATAAAGAGTCCGTTCATATAGCTGACAAAAAGATTGTAAAGAGAGCGGGTATTAATGTTTATTTGTGAAATTTTACCTGATATCTGCACGATAAGAGGAATTAACGAAACGGAAAGAAACGCTCCGCCAAAACCATAACTGATGTATCGGAATCTTCTGTGTTTAAAGCTGTTTGTAAAGAAAATTACCGCAATTATTGCCAAAGCAAAAACACCCAATAAAATAGTAATAATTGTCAGCGGAAACTGTGCCTTGAAAATATAATTTCCCATAAATGAAAAAAACGGAATTGAAATAATATTTATATATCTTTCTTCAGCATTATTAACAAGGTAATCTACATTTTCTTCCGAAACTGACTCACTGCTGATATTTTTCTCTTTTACATATTCGTCAATGGCGTAAATCAGCTGTTGTTTAAATGATGTGGTTTCCACCATTGTCGACTCATTGGAGTAAAAATTTGAGATATAATCCTTTACGGATTTTTGCAAATTGAGACTGTCAACAAAGCTTTCTGCAAATTCTTCGTCGAGTCCGCTGGCATTGCCAAGACTCTTCATTTCATCAGTAAGTTCGTTTTTCAGCATTGAAAAATATCCGCTTGAGCTCATACAATCGGTAATAAAGGCTTTTGAAAATATTGTTGTTTTCAAAACCATGCATATTGAAAATGCAAATAAAACAAATGCCAACATAAACGCAAGAATTGAATAAAGAACGGGCTTGAGTTTTAGTTTGTGTCTGTGTTTACTCATATGAAAACCTCACGCTCAATTATTTTTGTCTATTTCCAAATTGGAAACAGGCTTGGCATAAACAAAGCATCTTTTAGATGTAAGTCCAAGCTCGTCAAACGGATAACAGGTGTATAAAATCAGATTCTCAGAATCCGCACTTAAATCATATGCCGATGTATCGGTAGATTCTTTAATTTGAATATCTGTTATTTCGTAAACAAAGTTTCCATAGCTTGTTCTGATTTTAATTTGTTGTCCAACCTGTGCGTATTTTAGCCCGTTAAAATAAGTATTATTGTGGCCGGCAACAAGAATTGTTTTTCCATATCCGGGAATTGCGCTGCCGCCGTAAATGCCAACACCGTTGTTAAGCGGAATATCACCGTCGCCAAAAAACAGTTTTGCGTCAATCTGACAATCTTTAATAATAAGCTCACCAAATTGCTCATTATACTTTGGAAAGGTGATTTCAGAAATCTTAATAGTCTCAGCAGATTGCTGTGCTTGTGAATCTGTGTTCGATGGTTCGCTTACGGGTACAAATATATTATTAAAATCCTTTGAAAAGTCCTTTTGCGCGTCAGAAAAAAACAGGCTTCCCACAGAAACAAAAGCAGATAAAGAAGGTGCCAGCATAAGATAGCATATCAAATTTATTAATACACAAAAGATAATGGGAAGAATTATAAAATTCTTCCCATTATAAGAGTGATGTCTTGAATGATTATGCTTGTGTTCCATAAGTACTCTTGCTCTTGGAAGCTCTTTTAATAACATATAAACCTGTTGCTGAAACAAGAACAATACCAAGACCGGCAATAACTGCAATGCCCGGAACATTAAAGCCTAAACCGGTTGTCTTAATAGGATTTTCTCCTGCGGTATTTCCGCCTGCACTGCTGCTTCCGCTTGCAGCAAGAGTAGTACTGAATACTGTGTTGCCGCTTTTATCAACAATGCTTACTGCACCTGTTGACTTTGTGTACTGAAGTGTAAGGCCAATAACAGAAAGTCCGGCCTGAACCTTAGAAACAACAGTATTAGCCTGATCTACCGTAAGTGCGCCTACGTTTGCAGCGCCTGTGCTTTCAAGATATGCCTTTGCATCATCAATAGCAGAAACGATTTTATCAGCTTCTTCATCCGTAATTTCAACTGTATTAAAATAGTTTTCAGCCTGATTTAAATAGCCTGCCGGAATTGATTTTTCAACGCCGTTCATTGTAACTGTTGTGTTAAGTGTGTCGAGAATTTTCTGTTCAGCACTATTAATTCCTGCAGCAAAAGCGGAAGTAGATGCAGAAACAGTAACTACAGCAGCAAGAGCAACCGTTGAAAAAATTCTTTTGATTTTTTTCAAAATAATTACTTCCTTTCTTAAAGGTAAATTTAGTTTTCAAAAAAGAACATTATCGAAAACTACGGTCATTATACACCCAATTATATTTCTTGTCAATATTTTTTTTGAAAAATCAAAATTCTAATAAAATTTTATAATGGTTTCACAATAAATAAATTAAATTTAATTATAAAATATATTATTTAAACAAAATAATTCTGTTTTTATATTTTATAAATTTACAAATTTGTATGATTTTTTATAAAAAATATTATAAATTATAAAAAAGTACCAGTATTTACAAATGTTTAGCAAAAATAAGCAACTAAAAAGCAAAATATTATTACTCAGCCGTGTTACTTGAGCCGGAAACAAGTTCCTCATAAATAAATTCTGCAAATGCTATGCGCTGTGCATTAAGGTCTAAAAACTTTATTGTGGAAGTTTCTTTTGAATTAATTATTGTTTTATCGTCGTAATACCACATACCTTCTGAGGGTATATTATACTGTTCTACATCATACTTCAAATATGTCAGCGAGTGTGAAACAAGAGCAGTGATTTCATCTTTCTTAAGATTTGTAGTAACAAGAGGTCCCACAGAACTTACAATTGAAACAATTTTTGTAAGATCTGCGCTCTTCATATCGGTAAATAATTTTTGAATCAGTTTTCTTTGACGGGATGTTCTGTCCCAGTCGTCACCGTCAATACCTATTGCTTCTTCTCTTATATCCAAACCTCTGTTACGGGCATACCACAGTGCCTGCTGACCTGTAATATGCACAATTCCGGGTGAATCTGTAATGTCTGTGGGCGTATCGGACTGTTTATTTTTGTAAAGCTGGTAATTTATATAATCGATCTCATCTTGCGTGAGCTCTAAATCAATGCCGCCGAGTGTATCAATAATTTTAATAAAGCTGTTAAAGTCAACAACTGCATAACGGTCTACTTTAATGCCAAAGTTGGATTCAATTGTCTTAATTGTAAGCCCAGCACCGCCAAGAGTGTAAGAAGCATTCATTCTGTTATATCCGTATTCGGGAATATAAACATAGGTATCACGTTGAAAAGAGGTTAGTTTTAGTTTTTTGTGGCGGTTATCAATTGACATCATGATCATTGTATCACTTCTGCCGTGTTCTTCACCGTGGGCGTTATCTTCGCCGAAAAGCATAACATTGAGAACCTTTGAGTCCTGAAGAAGTTCGCCGCCCGAGAGTGAAAGTTGAGATTTGTCACCTACTAAATCAGGAAATGTTTCATTTGTTGAGTTGTTATTGACGTAATCAGAAAGATCTTTATAATTAAGTGAGTTAAGAAGTGAGAAATAATATAATAACCCGCTGCCGCCTAAAAGTAAAAATATTGAAAGAACAAGGCAGATAATTCGTTTAGTTCTTCCTTTTTTTATATAAACCCTCTGTATTTGTTTATTTGAGCTTATATCTACAAAGTTACTTCGATTATTTTCATTTCTATCATATTTTGCCATATTGTTCCTCCGGATTCGTAAAATATTAGAATTTTACAATTTACGAAATAAACTATACATTAAAATATTATATCATAAACACACGAAAGATAATTCTTATTTAGAAACAAAAATCTTAAATGCGAGTTAATTAGTGTGTTTTCGAGCATGAATCATGTTATTTTCAGTCCTGTTCATCAAGCGAAAGTGAAAATGCCGGAAGAAATTCATCTTCAAATACCTTTACTTCGGATATATTCATTTTGTGAATTGAATTTTCAATTGTGTCTTTCGCTTTTCTAAATTCATCATTGCCCATTCTGATTTCATCAATACATTTTATAAGAGCCGAAAGTCTGTCCGCAGCTTTAACAAAAACCTTTATGCAATTATCATTATCACCGTTCATTTTTATTATGTGTCCCATATCCTCTTTAAAATCATCGGGCAGCATAGAAATCAGTTTATCGGCTGCGACATTTTCAATTTTTTTGTATGCCGATTTTATTTCAGAATTTAAGTATTTTATTGGAGTCGGCATATCTCCTGTAATAATTTCTGTTGAATCGTGAAAAATTGCGAGAAGTGCGGCGCGCTCTGCGTTAAGATTGCCACCAAAACGCTTATTGTGAATCATTACAAGACAATGCGCAATCATTGCGACCTGAAGACTGTGCTCGCTTAAATTTTCATATTTGGTATTATTCATAAGTCCCCAGCGGTTAATATATTTCATTCTTGAAAGCATTGCATAAAAATTTGAATGTTCCATATGTTACAAATTCTCCTGTTTTTTACAATAATTCGTGCATATTTTTTCTATTTGTGGTATAATTAATTGCCAATAAAATTATGACTGTATTATAATAATTATTATACTATACTTTTAAATATTGTAAAGGTATTTGCATTTTTCACTCGGAAAATATGCTGACAAGTCGATTTTATGTAGCGCCCGCCGAATTTATAAACTAATTACTTTTACTTTAAAACACGAGGTTTTACTGAGAATACAGCAATAAGATAATTGCGTTTAAAGCATTTGCAGTTATGTATTTATATTTATAATTGCGCTTATAATAAAGAAGAATAAGTAAATTTTACAGACAAAAAATGAAACTGATACAGAGAGGTTTTTATATGTTGTTCGGAAGAAAAATACTCGATTATAAAGATGAGCTTATGGCAGACCTGAATACTTTATTGCATTTTGAGTCAATTGCCGATGAAAAACCCGAAGAATGCAGAAAAGCGCTCGATTTTATTTTGCAAAGGGCAAGTGATTTTGGACTTTACGGAGAGAGCGTAACAAATCAAAGTGCGCATGTTGAGCTTGGTGAGGGCGGAAAGCTTTGCGGAGTTCTTACACATCTTGACATTGTCCCGGCAGGAAACAACTGGAGCGTACCGCCGTATTCACTTACAGAAAAGGACGGCAGATTATACGGCAGAGGAATTGCAGACGATAAGGGAGCTGCACTTGTTGCGCTGTATTGTATGAGAGCGTTAAAAGATAATAACGTAAAAGGAACGAACACCCTGCGTGCAATTTACGGAACAACCGAGGAGTGCGGAATGGAGGATATGGAGGGTTATTTTAAAAAAATGCCCGTACCGGATTTTTCATTTACTCCCGACAGCGATTACGGTATTTGTTATGCGGAAAAGGGTATTATGCAGCTTAGGATAAGCGCAATTATAAACAATGCAACTCTTCTTACTCAGTTTCATTCTGGAAAGGCGGTAAATGCTGTTCCTGACCTTGCCTACGCAATGCTCGATTCATCAAGCTATGACGAGCAGATGCTTATGCGCCTTGCGGATGCAAGCGACGGAGAGTTTGAATTTAATTATACAATAGACGGATTAATGATAGTCAGCCGCGGCAAAGCGTCACATGCGTGCGAGCCCAACAAGGGTTACAACGCGGCGACCGCACTCATTGATTTAATTGCAAACGCTTATCAAACAGACGAGATAGGTTCGATATGCTCCTTTATTGATTATGCGGTAAACAAAGAGACAAACGGACGTTCACTCGGAATTAAGATGAGCGACGCGGTTTCAGGGGCGCTTACGGTTAATGTAGGATCTGTTGATATTGAGGGCGAAACTGCAAATGCCACGTTTGACATACGGTATCCGGTAACGGTAAAGGGCGAACAGATATTAAAGCAGATTAAAACGGTTGCAGAAAACAGCGATCTGAGAGTAGATGTAATACACCACGAGCCTCCTTTATATATAAAGAAAGACTCTGAGCTTATTAAAACATTATCCGACGCTTATGAAAGCGTGACCGGCGAAAAGGCAGAGCTTTATTCAACAGGCGGAGGCACTTACGCAAGAAAGCTCGGCGGCAGAGGTGTTGCGTTCGGGCCTGCGTTTAAAGACGATGATGTTCATATGCATAATGCCGACGAGAGCATTGACATAAATAATTTCTTTAAGCACGCTCAGATATGTCTTGAGGCAATGTATCGCTTATTTACTATGAAACAATAATCAGTTCATTATAAATACTATTATAAAAAGGAAATGGATAACGATGAGTACCGAAAAGGTTATAAGAAATCAGGCAAAGCAATCACTTAAAGGCAATTGGAGCATTCTTATTACGGCATTTTTGTTTTTATGTACGGTAATATTGTTTTTTTTAGGAATAAAAACAGTGGTTAGTTATGCTTTTAATTTGGTTGATACGAATGCCGGCTATGTTATAAAAGGTAAAGAACTTGAGTATAACATAATTAATTTTTGTTCGATTTTAGCCCTGCTTTTTTTAAGTCCTTTTGTAAACGGTATTTACAGAATGTTCAGCATGGTTTCCCAAAATAAAAAAATTGAGATCACAGACATATTTTATTATTTCAAAGCGCAATATCGTTATTTAAAAACGCTTATACTTAATATTTTATTATTGATTATCTTTTATTCAATAAGCTGCGGATTTGATATTTATGCCTATGTTTGTGCATTTACAGGAAAGAACTTGCAAGATAATACAAACTTTGGTATAATAAAATTAAGTCTTATGGCAGCAATGCTGGCATCTGCGGCAATAAAAGTGCTTGTATATTTTATATTTATGCATTATTCGTTGTTTGCGTATGCATCCGATGACTCAATGTCAATATTTAATTGCACTTTCGGTTTGTACGGTTTTTCTTTAAGGCATATTTTAGATACAATAAAGCTGCTGTGCAGTTTTATAGGTTGGATCGCACTGTGTTTCTTCGTGATTCCTGTATTGTATGTACTGCCTTATATTATGAACTCATTTGCAACTTCGGCAAAGTGGCTTTTTGCACTTGAAAAAGACAGGAGATTATTATGTTAGTTTCTCTTTGTATGATTGCCTATAACGAAGCTAATGCTCTAAGCGGATTGTTAAGGGATATTTCATTACAGGACTATCCGCACGACAGTATTGAGGTTGTGTTCGTTGACAGTATGTCAACCGATAATACCAAAAAGCTGATGGAAAAGTTTCGTGATGACGATTACGGATTTTTTGATGTGGTTATTGTCCAGAGCGTCAAAAAGAATCAGGCAACCTCTTGGAACAGGGCTTTAATGTCAGCACACGGCGATATAATTATCAGAGTAGACGCACACGCGAGGATACCCCGAAATTTTGTGTCCCGCAATGTTTATAACATAAAAGAAGGGGAATATGTTGTCGGCGGCGGACGACCTAACATAACATCGGACGTTTCATCGTGGAATCTTACTTTACTTGCTGCGGAGGAATCGCTGTTTGGCAGTTCTATTGCGTCATACAGACGCCCTCCTACGGAAAAAGAATATCTCGACAGCCTTTTTCATGCGGCATACCGCCGAGAGGTAATACAGAAGGTCGGCGGATTTAACGAAAACCTCGGAAGAACAGAGGACAATGAATTTCATTACAGAATAAGACAAGCCGGTTACAGGCTTTGCTGTTGTCCAGACATAATTTCGTATCAGCATTCGCGAAATAATTTAAAAGATATGATAAGGCAAAAGTATTCAAACGGCAGGTGGATAGGTCTTACGCTTTCAGTGTATCCGGGCTGCCTTTCATACTTTCATTTTGTGCCGTTTGCTTTTGTAGTAATGCTGATAATCTGCTCAATAATTGCTGCTCTCGGGTTTCCTCTGTTTCTTTATATTTTGGGTTCTGTTTATGGAATGTTCGATATTGTGAATACGGTAGGATGTTTTACAATGAAGAACGTTAAGCCGCAGTTTGTGTTCTTGCCGTTTATATTTCCTATTCTTCACATATCGTACGGAGTCGGTACAATAGTAGGATTGCTGCAAATTCCATTTTGGAAAAGAAATTTACAAAGCGGCTTTACAGAGGCTGATAATGAAGAAATTAAGAGAAGAATAGCCGAAAATACAATTACTTCAAATTAAGTTTTGCGGAGAAGGATATGGCAGATCTTGTAAAAATGACGCCCCGGCTTTTAAGGGAACTTCAGATTAAAGAGCTTGATACTTTGGTGTATTTTAAGGACTTTTGCGAAAAAAACGACCTTACATTTTACCTTATAGGTGGCTGTCTTATAGGCGCTTTGCGCAACGGTGGTTTTGTTCCTTGGGATGATGATATAGATGTTCTCATGCCGCGTCCCGACTATGAAAGGCTGCATAAACTCTGGAAAGAGCAAAATGCGGACGGTAGATTCAGGCTGCTTAAAACAGATGAACAAACATTTACGGGGAACATTTTTATAACTATTACCGATACCAATTACACTTTGGTCAAGACTAATCAGATAAACGCGGACATACCCCACGGACTTGTGCTTGATGTTTTTCCGCTTGATGTCTGTCCCGATAACCGCTTTTCACGCAAAATGCAATATGTATGGACAATGATTTACTCTCTTTTTTTGGCTCAGATAGTCCCTGAAAATCATGGGGCAATACTCAGTTTTGGCAGCAGGATGTTGCTTTGGGTGTTCAGAGGAAAAAAAATCAGGAATAAAATATGGCGGTTTGCAGAGAGCCGTATGACAAAATATAAAATAGAAGAAAATAAATGCGTTACCGAGCTTTGCGCAGGACCGTACTGGATGAAAAAGGAATATCCAAAACATATTTACAGCGGCGTTGATTACGTTGATTTTGAAGGACTTAAAATGCCGTGTATGTCCGGATATGACGAATATTTAAAAATGGTATTCGGCGACTATATGAAGCTGCCGCCAAAGGAAAGCCGTGTGCCTCATCATGACATTGCATACCTTGACTTAAATACACCATGCATTAAATACGACAGCAGGAAAGAGTGATTATTCTATGAATTTACGCCTTTACAAGTGGAGCAAAAAGGATTATAACGATTTTCTTAATTATCTTAAAGAACAGGAAGATTCTAAGTACCGTGTTTTTCATTCGTCGCTGGTACCTGAAGTTAATGAGGACTTCATTATAGGCGTAAGGATGCCTATGCTGCGAGAGATAGGAAAAGAGATTGCAAAGGGCAATGTAAGAAGTTATCTGGAAGTTTCTTCATCAGAACTGTATGAAGAGAGTATGCTCAGAGGAATTGTAACCGGGCTTGTAAAAACTCAGAATTTTGAGGAATTTGCCGAATTGTGCGATAATTTTGTAAAAGAAATAAATAACTGGGCAATTTGCGACTGTTTTTGTTCTGGCCTTAAACAGATAAAAAAATACAAATCTGAATTTTTTGATTACATAGAAAAATATCTTAACAGTGAGAATGTGTGGGAGGTAAGAGCAGGGCTTGTTATAATGCTTGACTATTATCTTGATGATAAGTACATTGACCGCGTTTTTGAGCGCTGTGACAAAATTGACAGTAAAGTCAACTGCGTTTATATGGCGCAGGCATGGCTTATTGCAACGGCTTATGTTAAATGTGAAGAAAAAACAAAGGCTTATTTGCTTGATAACTCGTTAAATAAAGTTACATTTAACAAAGCAATTCAAAAGTGCATTGAAAGCAAAAGAATTGACGAACAGTCAAAACATTATCTTAAAACGCTAAAAAGGAATTGACAAAATTATAATTTGTAATATAATATTAATAGCAGTTGTCTTCGGGGCGGAGCGAAATTCTCCACCGGCGGTATAGTCCGCGAACAAGCATATTTGCTTGCCGAGTCTGTGAAATTCAGACACCGACGGTTAAAGTCCGGATAAGAGAAGATGCGAAATATGCAATACCTTAATTGCAATAATTTTGCTGTAAGTTCCCGTTACATATTGTGTAACGGGATTTCTTTTTTCCCGGCAACTCCTAAACGCCGCAAAATTAAATTTTGCACACTGTAATTTTGCGGAATTTTTTAAAACTTTTATTTTTAAGGAGTGGTCTTATGATTACAAAAGAAAAAACCGTTTATGCTGATAAAACGGCAAAAACAACAAAACTTGCAGTAACCTCAATGCTTGCGGCTTTGGCAGCCGTACTTATGTTTTTTGAATTTCCGCTTGGGTTTATTGCGCCTTCATTCTATGAGTTTGATTTTTCCGAAGTCCCCGTACTTGTAGGCACGTTCAGTATGGGACCTGTTGCCGGCGTAGTAATAGAATTTATAAAAATTTTTATAAAATTTTTAATTAAAGGCACAACAACAGGAGGCGTAGGAGAGCTTGCAAACTTTCTTATAGGTTGTTCGTTGATTTTGCCGGCGGGGTTAATATATAAATTCAAAAAAACACGGGTCGGTGCAATTGCCGGCGTTCTTACCGGCACATTAACAATGGCTGTTGTCGGCGTATTGCTTAATACATTTGTTCTTGTTCCTCTTTACTCGGCGTTTATGCCGCTTGAAGAGATAATAAAAATGGGTCAGGCAATTTTCCCTGCAATTAACAGCACATTTACATTCTGTCTGTTTTGCGTAGGTCCGTTTAACATAATAAAGGGTCTGATTATTTCCGCCGTGGTATTTATAATTTATAAACCACTTTCAAATCTTATAAGAAATTTAGACAGTCTTATGAAAAAAATAGGGGAAAAAGATGAGGCATTGACAAATAAGAATTAAAAGTGATATAATTTTATCAAATACACAGAGTAGAAATTTGCGCGTGAAGTGTTTTGCGGACGGGGAGTTGCCGCAAAAACGAAAGAAGGCTTTGCTTTCTGCGGTGTAGATTTCGCATCCCGCTGTTACTTTGGGAACTTTATTCAGCGGGCAGATTTTCTGCCCGCTTTTTTCTCCTGAAGCAACATCGAGTTATTTCAGGAGGTATAATATGAAACTCAGCAAAAAAATTATTAGTTCGTTTTTAGAATTAAAAAACATTTATTCACTTGCCGCAATCGCAATGCTGCTTGCACTCAGGGTAGTGCTTGGATTTTTTGCTAACGGAACACTTGCCTTTTTTGGCAACAGCGTAAAGATAAGCGGTTCATTTTTGCCGATAGCTGTAACGGGAGTAATGTTTGGACCTGTTCCTGCCGCAATTGTAGGAGCGGCAGGCGACATAATTTCATTTTGGATAAATCCCGCAGGCGGAGCGTTTTTTCCGGGGTTTACAATAAGCGGTTTTTTAACTGGAATAATATACGGACTTTTTTTCTATAAAAATAAAGTTGTGGTGCCAAGAACTATAATAGCTTGGACAGTAAATATGATAACGGTAGAAACATTTCTTTCGGCTTACTGGCTTTATATTCTGTACGGCACAGAATCTGGTTCGGTATATTCGGTGTATCTTGTTACAAGATTTATCAGCGAGGCAGTAAAATGCATACCTGAAATTATTTTGATTTTTTCAGTTGGCAAGCTTGCGGCAAGAATTAAAATTCCAAACAAAATAAAGGCTTAAAGTTATTTATTTTAACTGAATTTTGAATAAAAAGAAGATGCAGAATTAACCTGCATCTTCTTTTACTGTGCTGAATATTATGTTTTAATTATGCCCAGTTGAGTGTATCATTGTAAACATTGATGTAATCCTGTGCAGAACGATCCCAGCTATTGTCGCTCATCATTGCCCGCCACATCAACTGATGCCACCCCGCGTCGTCTCGAATGCCCCAAAGGGCGCGCCTTACGGCGTTAACCATATCAGCAGTGTCGTAGTTTTTAAAGGTAAAGCCGTTTCCGTAGTTATCGGCGCTGTCAAACACGGAATCTTTAAGTCCGCCGACTTCACGTACAACGGGAATCGTTCCGTAACGCAGGGCGATCATTTGCGCAAGACCGCATGGCTCCTGGGCAGACGGCATAAGATAGATGTCGGCTCCCGAATATATCTTGCGTGCAAGCTCAGGAACAAATCCGTGGCAAAAACAAAGCCTGCCGGGATATTTAACCTGCATATAGTTAAAATAATCTTCGTACTCTTTGTCGCCCGAACCGAGAATTATAAACTGCATATTTTCCGTGTTCATAAGTTCTTCAAGACCCATTCTTACAAGGTCAAGACCTTTGTGACCGACAAGTCTTGTAACCATTCCTACAATAGGAATATCCCAGCGCTGCTCAAGGCACAGGCGTTCCTGCAAAGCGCGTTTACATTCACCTTTGCCGCTCATATCGTCTTTGGAATAATTGCGGTAAAGCTGATAATCGGTTTCAGGGTCGTAACTTACCAGGTCAATGCCGTTTTTAATACCGCACAGCTTATAGTGGCGGAGATTGAGTTCATCGTGAAGTCCCCAGCTGAACCACGGGTCCTTAATTTCGGCAGCGTAGCTGGGAGATACAGTTGAAACGCGGGTGGACGTTTCAATTGCACCTTTCATCATATTGAGTTTGCCGTTCATTTCAAGAATTTTTGTTTCAGAGGCGGGAATACCTACACATTCTGTGTTTACTTCCCATCCATATTCACCCTGGTATTGAATGTTGTGAATTGTAAACAGGCTCTTTATGTTGTGATACCACGGTCTGTGAGAATAGAACAGATAGTAGTAAACGGGAACAAGCGCTGTCTGCCAGTCATTACAGTGAATAATATCGGGGTGAAAGTCGATGTATGGAAGCATTTCAAGAATTGCACGAGAAAAGAAAGAAAACCTTTCAGCGTCGTCATAGTGACCGTAAAGCGTGCCGCGGTTAAAATAATATTCGTTGTCTATAAAATAATATGTGCAGTCATTCCATCTTGCCCAGAACAAACCGCAATACTGTTGGCGCCATGCAACCGGCACAGTGAAATTAGTAATGAAATTAAGCGAATTTTTAAGTTCCTGTGAAATTGTGCCGTAAAGCGGAACAACAATTCGGCAGTCCTGACCCTTTCGGCAAAGCGTATGGGGAAGACTTCCGGCAACATCGGCAAGTCCGCCGCTTCCGCAATAAGGATTTGCCTCAGAAGCGCAGTATAAAATTTTCATTTTTGTTTACCTCCGATTAAACAACAGATTTTTTTGCAATATATATGGGGTAAGAATCAAAACCCATTAAAGAACGTCCGTCTTTTATTACTACGTCTTTATCTATAATAACATAATTAAGTTTTGTATTACTGCCTATTTTTGTGTCCTGCATTATGATGCAATTGCTTATTTTGGCGCCTTCGCCAACATAGACGCCTTTTGAAATTACGCAGTTTTCAACTTCTCCGTCAATCACACAGCCCTGAGCAATAATTGAATTTTTCACGCAGCTTGTCAGACCATAACGTGAGGGAGCGTCGTCTCTTACTTTTGTGTATATGGGACGCTTTGGATTAAACAGTTCATCTCTTACTTCTTTTTTCATTAAATCCATATTAAAGGCGAAATAATCATTTATTGTGCTGATTGCGGCGCAGTAACCCTTGTTTTCGTAAGCGTAAACATTGTATTTTTCAATTGACTTTTGAATAATACGTTTTATGTCAAGCTGATTTATGCTGAGCGCGTTGCGTATTTCTCTCATAAGAAGGTCTTTTCTGAGAAGTATCGTACCAAAAAGCTGATCATACTCGCCTTTACCGGTTTCGGGTTTTACAAAAACCTGTTTTACTCTGCCGTCGTCCGCAACATCAATGGTTATGGGATGTTCATATCCCGCAGGAACGGGGCCGTGATTGTAAATGAATGTTATGTCAGAGTTCTTTTTTGAATGAAATTCAAATACATCGGTATAATCAAAATTTGTTACAAGATTTCCCTGTGAGATAAGAATATATTCTTCTCTGCCATGCTCAATGTATCCGTGCATATTATAAATTGTTTCAACAAATGACGAAAATGCTTTTCCGCCGTATGGAGGAAGAATAGTAAGGTTGCTTCTTCTTTTTGAAAGGTCATATGCACTGCCTGAGCCGACGTGGTCCATAAGGGACATAAAATTGCTTTTTGCAACGATTCCCACATTATTTATTCCCGAGTTAGACATATTGGAAAGCGCAAAATCAATAAGCCTGTATTTCCCTCCTATAGGAATACTTGCAGTAGTGCGTGATGAAGCAAGTTCGGGAATTTTATCTTCAAGAGTTCCCGCAAAAATAAAACCCATAACATTATTACTTCTCATTTATTGCCACCTCCGCGTCGCCGTCGATCATTGACTTTGATGTGATAACAGCGTTTTCTGCAATTTTTGCATTTGCGCCTATAACCGTAATTCCCCAGTCATCGCGGTTTTTTACATCAATGGGGTTTGCGCCCACCTTTGCGTTTTTGCCGACCACAGTGTTTTCGGCAATAATGGCGTACTGAATGTTTGCTCCCTCTTCAATAACTGCGCCCGGCATAATTATTGAGGAATTTACCACCGCATTTTTACCGATGGTAACTCCTGCAAACAAAATTGAAAATTCAAGACTTCCGTAAACATTACAGCCGTCTGCAACCAGTGAGTTTTGAATTTGCGCTTCGCTTGAAATATAGTGAGGCGGCATCATAGGATTGCGTGAATAAATATCTTTAAGGTCAAGAGTTACATTCGGATCGAGCAGGTCTATATTCGCTTCCCAAAGGCTGTCAATTGTTCCTACATCCTTCCAGTATCCCTCAAACGGATATGCAAACATTTTCTCACCGGCGCTGAGCATTGAGGGAAGAACGTCCTTTCCGAAATCATGGTTAGAATCTTTTTTATTTTCATCCTCAATTAAATATTTTTTAAGTTTTTTCCAGCTGAAAATGTAAATACCCATTGACGCGTTTGTACTCTTGGGATGTTTGGGTTTTTCCTCAAATTCATATATTTCACCGTCATCATAAGTATTTAAAATACCAAACCTTGACGCTTCCTCTGTTGAAACATTTATTACCGCAATTGTACACGCAGCGTTTTTCTCTTTATGATAATCGAGCATTTTATTGTAATCCATTTTGTATATGTGATCTCCCGACAAAATTACAACATACTCCGGGTCATAACGCTCAATATAGCTAATGTTCTGATAAATGGCGTTTGCCGTGCCCGAATACCAGTCGGCGCCTTCAACCGCCTGATATGGACTGAGGCAGTTTACGCCCGAATGCATACCGTCGAGATCCCACGGCTGACCGTTTCCTATATACTCGTTGAGCACAAGCGGCTGATACTGAGTAAGAATACCTACAGCTTCAATGCCCGAGTTTACACAGTTTGACAGCGGAAAATCAATTATTCGATATTTACCGCCGAAAGGAACAGCAGGTTTAGCCAGCTTTTTTGTAAGCACCCCAAGACGTGAACCCTGACCGCCTGCAAGCAGCATGGCAACAACTTCCTTTTTGGGAAACATTTATAAATACCTCCGTTTTATTATTTTTCGCATAAGCAGCATAATATATTATGCGAAATGCAAATTTGAAAAATCCGAATTTATTGCTGAATCGTTTTACAAATTTCATTTACACCCGTTTTATGGTGAATTGTTATTCGGATCTTGGGATTTCAAGCTCATTAATACATTTTAGATAAATTACGCCGAGAGGCGGCAGGGTCAGGGCAAGTCCCTGATCATATCCGTGAATTTTCATTACCTTGGGTTTTATGTTTTTGCCGTTTGTAATTCCTGTGCCGCCGTACATTATATTATCTGATGAAAAAACTTCGTCATACAAACCGTATTTTGGAACACCGATATAATATTTATTATGTGCATTTGGCTGAAAATTACATACGGCAATTATTTCATTCCCATCACTGTCGGTTCGTTTAAAGGCAATTACACTGTTGGTGTAATCATCGTGATGTATCCAGTCAAATCCTTTCCATACCGTATCAAGCTCATAAAAGGGTTTGTTATCGAGATAAAATTTATTAATATCTTTAAAAAAGTTTTTGAGCTGCGAATGTTTTTCATATGAAAGCAAATCCCACTGAATGCCCGAATCGGCGTCCCATTCGTCAAACTGTCCTATTTCAGTCCCCATAAATATCAGCTTTTTGCCCGGATGAGCGTACATATACGCTGCAAATGCACGCACCCCTGCAAATTTGTCGGCATATTCGCCGGGCATTTTATTAATTAGCGAACCTTTTCCGTGTGATACTTCATCGTGCGATACCGGAAGAAGAAAATGCTCGGTAAAAGCATAGAAAAAGCTGAAAGTAAGGTTGTCGTGGTTAAACGGGCGCCACATAGGATTAAGCGACATATAGTGAAGCATATCGTTCATCCAGCCCATGTTCCACTTGTAGTCGAATCCGAGCCCCCCTTCTTCAATAGGGTGAGTAAGTTTTGGCCACGAAGTGTTTTCCTCGGCAAACATCATAGCATCGGGATGATACATATGAACAGCCGTGTTAAGCCGTTTTATAAAATCAATAGCCTCAAGATTTTCTTTTCCGCCGAATTTGTTCGGAGCCCACTCGCCGTATTTTTTTCCGTAATCAAGATAAAGCATTGAGGAGAGAGCTCCTATTCTCAGACCGTCAATGTGGTATTTGTCTATCCAGAACATTGCCGATGACACAAGAAAGCTCAGCACTTCATAACGCCCGAAATTAAAAAGATAAGTACCCCATGCAGGCCGTTCGCCGATTTTAGGGTCTTCGTTTTCATAAAGACATACGCCGTCAAATTTAGCAAGACCGAACTCGTCTTTTGGAAAATTAGAGGGTACCCAATCAAGTATTACTCCAATATCTGCTCCATGAAGCTTATCTATCATGTACATCAAGTCACTTGGCGTGCCGTAACGTGAGGTGGCTGAAAAATATCCGGTTGTCTGAAATCCCCAGCTGCCGCCAAACGGATATTCCATAAGCGGCATAAACTGAACATGAGTATAGTGCATTTCTTTAAGGTAGGGAACAAGTTCATCGGCAATTTTACGGTAATTAAAGTAGTTGCCGTCGGGATACCTTCTCCATGAACCTGCGTGAATTTCATATATATTCATAGGTTCTTTCAATTTATCTTTGTTTTTACGATTTTCAAACCAATTGCTGTCGTTCCATGCGTATTCGTCTATATTAAATACAATTGAAGCGTTATCCGGCGGAGTTTCTGAATGAAAAGCATACGGGTCTGATTTTAGTATTTTTTCAGACAAAGGAGTTTCAATACAGTATTTATATACGGAAAACTGAGTTACACCCTCAATAAAAAGTTCCCAAATGCCGCTGTCGACTTTATGCATAAAATCAGAGTTTTGATTCCAGTTGTTGAAATTGCCTACAACTGACACGCTGAGAGCGTTGGGTGCCCATACTCTGAAAACAACACCGTCCCTGCCGTCCCAGTTTACGAGGTGCGCGCCAAGCAGATCATATGCGCGTACAGCGTCGCCGTCAGAAAAAACCTTAAACGCAGAACGAACCTCGTTAAAGTTGTAATTCATACATTCAACTCCTTAAATTAGAAATAAGTATGTAAAATATGTATAGTAAAATTCATATTATTGTATATACAGTAATATAATACCAAAAATTTATGTTGATTTCAAGCAAATTGAAAAAAATATGTACGAAATTTTCGTACATATTTTATAAATATTGACGGAATTTAACATTATATAAAATTTTTTTACATATAATCAGCTGTTAAATTACAAGTACAATAAAAATAGTGTATTTAATGGATTTTGATTAAAATATATTTTAAAACTTTATATTGATAAACGATTTCTGTTTTAAAAATTTATTTTTTGCAGCAAAAAGGCTGCCCCTGATGGGACAGCCCTGAATGTCTCTGTTTAAAGTCGCAGATTAACCTAATTCGGCAAAGTATTTTATTGTTCTTACCATTTGGCTGGTGTATGAATTTTCGTTATCATACCATGAAACAACCTGTACTTCGTAAAGGTCATCTGAAATTTTTGAAACCATTGTCTGCGTTGCGTCAAAAAGTGAACCGTATCTCATTCCGATAACGTCAGAAGAAACAATTGGATCTTCATTGTAACCGAATGACTCTGAAGAAGCAGCCTTCATAGCAGCGTTAATTCCCTCTGCCGTAACATTGCTGCCCTTAACAACGGCTGTGAGAATTGTTGTAGAGCCTGTGGGAACAGGAACACGCTGAGCTGAACCGATGAGCTTGCCGTTAAGTTCGGGAATTACAAGACCGATTGCTTTTGCAGCGCCTGTTGAGTTAGGAACAATGTTGGCAGCGCCGGCTCTTGCACGTCTGAGGTCGCCCTTTCTGTGCGGACCGTCAAGAATCATTTGGTCGCCTGTGTAAGCGTGGATAGTTGACATAATACCGCTTTGGATCTCAGCGTACTTGTTGAGTGTGTCTGCCATAGGAGCAAGACAGTTTGTTGTACATGAAGCTGCTGAAATTATTTTATCGTCTGTTGTAAGAGTATCTTCGTTTACGCTGTAAACTATTGTTTTAAGGTCATTGCCTGCCGGAGCGGAAATAACAACCTTTTTTGCGCCTGCATCAAGGTGAGCCTGGCTCTTAGCCTTTGATGTATAGAAACCTGTGCACTCTAAAACAACGTCAACGCCGAGTTCTCCCCACGGAAGCTCTGCAGCGTTTGGTTTGGCATAAATTGTAATTTTTTTGCCGTCAACTGTTATGCAGTCTTCACCTGCTTCAACCGTGTGAAGATTTTCACCGATTTTACCGCAATATCCGCCCTGAGCTGTATCATACTTAAGAAGATCGGCGAGCATTTTAGGGTCTGTGAGATCGTTGATTGCTACTACTTCGTAACCCTCTGCACCAAACATTTGTCTGAATGCAAGACGTCCAATACGGCCAAAGCCGTTAATTGCAACTTTTACTGACATAGAAAAATTCCTCCTAAAATTTAAGGTAACATAATT
Organism: uncultured Clostridia bacterium; assembly: GCA_947623205.1. Taxonomy (GTDB): domain Bacteria; phylum Bacillota; class Clostridia; order Oscillospirales; family Acutalibacteraceae; genus Ruminococcoides. The sequence continues at coordinate 87,934 of CANQGM010000003.1, read as the reverse complement.
ATAGTATATTTTTTCCATTTCTTCAATAGCTTGATAAAAATTTAACGAATAACTTTAATAATTTTTACAAAATAAGTAAAAATCCTATTTGGATTGTAGATTTTTGGTATAATTTTTTATTCATTACTAACAAATTATAAAAAGCTTATAGTTTTTTGAAAAAACTTTTTTGTTAAAAATCTAACTCAGATGTATTTTTATCGGGTAAATTTAAATAAAAGCTATATAAATTATTTATTTACAGATATTCAGTAGTTATTCTTGACAATTAGTTTTTTTTAATATAGAATTATTATAGAATTCCGCAACGGCGGTTTTCTGCGAAAAATACAACTTAATTATTTTTCGCTTATTTTTTAATCAGACTCTTTACAGAGCCGTTAATTATATATAGATATTTTTTATATTTTGATTTTTATAGCTTTTTAGTTATTGCGAAATGCTTTTAACAATATTAAAAATATTTTGTGAGAAATTTTGTAGATAATGAAAATTGAATATTATTGAATATCTTAATTAACGGCACCTTAGAGAATATTTGATTGGGAATTATTAGAAAATTGAAAAATCAAATTTTGGGAGGTGTCAGAAATGCAGTTATGGATTGCAATAATCTGCATTGCTGCAGCAGCGGCTGTATTCTTTGCCACAGGTATTTTCTGCGGAATTGCATACAGAAAAAGCTTTGCCGAAAAGGAGATCGGCAGCGCTGAGGAAGAATCAAAAAGAATAGTTGCAGAAGCTATTAAAACAGCCGAGGCTAAGAAAAAAGAAGCTGTACTTGAAGGTAAAGATGAAGTTCACCGTTTCAGAAATGAAAGTGAAAAAGAGATTGCTGACCGACGCAAGGAGGTTCAGCGTCAGGAAAGGCGTATTCAGCAAAAAGAAGAAAATCTTGATAAAAAGCTTGATAACCTGGAGCTGAAAGATGAAAAGCTTTCTATAAAGCTTAAAGAGGCAGATGAAAAACTTAATGAGATTGAAACCATTAAGAAAAGCGAGTTTGAAATGCTTGAAAAAATATCAGGCTATACGGCAGAACAGGCTAAAAATTATTTGCTGTCTCAGTTGGAAGACGAGCTTACTCATGAAAAATCCGTTAAAATTATGGAGTACACCGAACAGCTTAAGGAAGAAGCTGACGATAAAGCAAGAAACATAATAACGCTTGCAATTCAGCGTCTTGCTGCGGAACACGTTGCTGAAGCTACAATTTCAGTTGTTCCCCTGAGCAGTGACGAGATGAAAGGGCGCATAATAGGTCGTGAAGGCAGAAATGTAAGAACGCTTGAAACACTTACGGGTGTTGACCTTATTATTGACGATACGCCCGAGGCAATTACACTTTCGTGCTTTGAGCCGGTAAGACGCGAAATTGCCAGAGTTGCTCTTGAAAAACTGATTGCGGACGGTCGTATTCATCCCGCAAGAATTGAAGAGATGGTAGAAAAGGCAAAGCGTGAAGTTGAAGCCACAATTAAACACGAAGGAGAAAGAGCCGTACTTGAGGCGGGTATTCATAATATTCATCCTGAAATAGTTAAATTAATCGGAAGACTTCGCTATCGTACAAGCTACGGTCAAAATGTACTTAATCATTCACTTGAAGTATCATACCTTGCAGGAATGATGGCAAGCGAGCTCGGTCTTGACCCAACAATGGCAAAGCGCGCAGGTCTTTTGCACGATATCGGTAAATCAATTGACCATGAAATTGAAGGAACACACGTTCAAATCGGTGTTGACATTGCACGAAAGTATAAAGAAAGTGACGCTGTTATTCATGCAATTCAGGCTCACCACGGTGATGTCGAAGCAAAAACTATTGTAGCCTGTATTGTGCAGGCGGCAGACGCTTTGTCTGCGGCACGTCCGGGAGCAAGACGAGAAAATGTAGAAAACTTTGTTAAACGTCTTCAAAAGCTTGAAGAAGTTTCATCTTCCTTTGAGGGAGTTGAGAATTCGTATGCAATTCAGGCAGGACGTGAGATTCGCGTAATGGTAAAGCCTGAAGTTGTCGATGACGAACGTATGATTCCGCTTGCAAGAGAAATCTGCAAGAAAATTGAAGATGAGCTTGAATATCCCGGACAGATAAAGGTTAATATAATTCGTGAAAACAGAGCTATTGAATACGCAAAATAAAATTAATTAGCACCGCATATGCGGTGCTAATTTTTTGTTATAAAGCAATAATTTGTTATATTGTGTCACCAAAGCAATAAAGTGAACGCAAAAAACAAATAAAACATATAATTTGTTTTAAAGACTTTATTTCAATAAAAACATGCATAAAAACAGCAAATTAGTATTGACTTTTTTAATTTTTTGAATTATATTATACATAAAGGAAAAAAATTACATTTTATTATTTTTAAATGTATATTGAGGAGGAAAATTATGAAAAAACTATTTTCTGTTTTTATTGCGGTAATACTTATTTTTACATGTATGCTGAGTACTTATGCAGCAACAAACACGGCTACACCTGACGGGGCAGAACCAACGGTTACATCTATTAATATTGCCAAACTTCCTGATAAAACAAGCTATACTCTTTTTCAGGATGCAGGCTGGGATATTAAATTTGATAACATTGAAGATTTTAAAACTTTTTATGAATTTGCAGATTATATTTTAAACGCTCCGTTCTATATTGATGTTGATTTGTCAGGTGCAGTTATTGATATTATGTACAGCAACGGTATGGTTGTTCAGGCAGATGTCAGTAAATGTAAAACAAGTGTTAAAGACCCTGTAAGAATTGGAGATATTGACGCAACTATTACATATGAAGAATTTGAGAAGTTGATTTTACGTGAATATACAATAGTAGTTGAATATGAGGGTGCAGAGGCTACTTTTAACGTAAATATAAACGATATCGGCTTTAGTGATGAAGAATACAGTGAAGTTTATGAATTTGTTTCATATGATGATCCGAATCAAAAGGAATATGTTATAGGAAAAGATACATATAAAGACTCTTACTATGATATAGACGACAAAGAGATTTTTTATGAAACTCTTGATTTTGACCTTACAGATATAACGGTAACAGTTAAAAACATAGAAACAGGAGAACTTGAAACCTACGGAGAGGACAGCATATTTCTTGATTTCTTCTATCCCTATGATGATACAGAAGCTCCGCTTACACCCGGAACTTATTTTGCAGATGGTACAGTTTTTACTGACGACGGTGAGCTTGTAACATTTGAATACAGTTTTAAGCTTATAAACGAAGAAGGGGAAACCTTAAATAAACCAAAACCTTCTGAAAATAATAAAAATAACGGTGAGGTAAGCGATACTGCAACATATGACACAGCAAATAAGGCGACATCTGCCGACAGTGGCGCTGTACAGACAGGGAACCCTGTTTCTGCAGTAATTTTGGTACTTATTATGATGTCAGGCTCAACATTTGCAATTTTTTGCACAAGGAAAAGAATAGATAAATAATTTTAGATGTAAATTTTTAATTTTTGAGGCAGTCGTTTGACTGCCTCTTTTTGCATATTATAATAAATTATTCATCATAATCGATTCGTATAAAAAATACCATTCGGGCAATACTTTAACTGGAATAAATAATCAATAAAATTGCTCGGGGTGTTTTGGTTTGCAGTACGGAAAAGTTGAAATATGCGGCATAAATACGTCGCAGCTTACGGTGTTAAAAGAAAGCGAAAAACGTGAACTTCTCAAAATTATAAAAGACGGAACAGACGCCGAACGCAAAAAGGCAAGAGACAAAATGATCAAGGGGAATTTACGTTTGGTATTATCGGTAATTCAGCGTTTTAACAACAGAGGCGAAAATCCCGACGACCTGTTTCAGGTTGGCGTTATAGGACTTATAAAAGCGATAGACAATTTTGACGCTTCACTTGACGTTAGATTCAGTACCTACGGTGTTCCTATGATCATAGGAGAGATACGACGGTATCTGCGAGACAACAACTCTGTTCGGGTATCGCGTTCAATGCGTGATACGGCATACCGCGCAATGCAAATTAAGGAACAGCTTACAAACAAAAACAACCGTGAACCAACGGTTGAAGAAATTGCAAAAATAATGGAGGTTTCAAAAGAAACGGTAGTTCTTGCACTGGAGGCTATTGTTGAACCTGTGTCTCTGTATGAACCGGTGTTCTCTGACGGAAACGACACCATATATGTAATGGATCAGATAGGAGACAAAAACGATGATGAAAACTGGCTCGAGGAGATTGCCGTAAAAGAGGCGATTTCAAATCTTTCGGACAGAGAAAAGAAAATACTTTCATTAAGGTTTTTTCAGGGAAAAACACAAATGGAAGTTGCGAATGAAATTGGAATTTCTCAGGCGCAGGTCAGCCGAATTGAAAAAGGCGCGCTTGACCATATAAAGAAGGATATATAAATTTATGGTTTTATAATTAACAAACTTAACGCAGCCTTCCTCTCAAAAAGGGGAAGGCTTTTGTTATATTGCCTTTATGGTTTTTAAATTAATCTGACGGCGAATAATTGACAAATCTGCATTAAAATGAGATAATGTATAAGTTATAAAAAGGTGCAGTTTGCTCGCCTGAAAACTGATTTGCAATTTGTTAGGAGATATGACTATGGCAAAAGAACTTGCTAAGTCCTACAGCCCGTCTGAGTTTGAGGACAGAATTTATGACTTTTGGTTAAAGGGCAACTACTTTCATGCAGAAGTCGATAAAAGCAAAAAACCATATACTATTATTATGCCGCCGCCAAACATTACCGGGCAGCTTCACATAGGACACGCCCTTGATGAAACCTTGCAGGACATTCTGATAAGATGGAGAAGAATGCAGGGTTACAGCGCGCTTTGGCTTCCGGGCACGGATCATGCTTCAATTGCCACCGAAGCTAAAATTGTTGAAGCTATGCGCAAAGAGGGCATTACAAAAGAAGAAATCGGCAGAGAAGAATTTTTAAAGCGTGCATGGGAATGGAAAAAAGAATACGGCGGAAGAATTACACGTCAGTTCAGAAAACTCGGTTCAAGCTGCGACTGGGAACGTGAACGCTTCACTATGGACGAGGGCTGTTCAAAGGCTGTTAAAGAGGTTTTTGTAAAGCTCTATGAAAAAGGGCTTATCTACCGCGGCGAACGCATCATAAACTGGTGTCCGCATTGCCGTACTTCAATTTCTGACGCAGAAGTTGATTTTTCGGAGCAGGACGGCTCTTTCTGGCACCTACGCTATCCTCTTACAGACAAAAGCGGTTATGTTGAGCTTGCAACCACACGACCCGAAACCTTGCTCGGCGATACAGCCGTTGCGGTCCATCCCGATGATGAAAGATACAGGGACATTATCGGCAAGACTGTAACGCTACCAATAGTAGGAAGGGAAATACCGATAGTCGCCGACACATATGTTGAACCTGAATTCGGTACAGGCGTTGTTAAAATAACCCCTGCGCACGACCCTAACGACTTTGAGGTAGGACTGCGCCATAATCTTGAAGTGATAAATGTTATGGACGATACTGCGCATATGAATAATAATGCCGGCAAGTATGAAGGTATGGACAGATACGAGTGCAGAAAGGCGATCGTTAAAGACCTTGAAGAGGGCGGTTTTCTTGTTAAAATTGAGCCTATCAAGCACAACGTAGGCACATGCTACCGTTGTAAAACAACCGTTGAACCGCGTGTTTCAAAGCAGTGGTTCGTAAAAATGAAGCCGCTTGCAGAGCCTGCTATTAAGTGTGTAAAAGACGGAAGAACAAAGATAATTCCCGACAGATTTGAGAAAGTATATTTCCATTGGATGGAAAACATAAAAGACTGGTGTATTTCACGCCAGCTTTGGTGGGGACACAGGATCCCCGCATGGTACTGCGACGACTGCGGAGAGATCATCGTATCCAAAGAAACGCCGTCGGTTTGCCCAAAGTGCGGAAAAAATCATCTGCATCAGGATGAGGACACTCTTGATACCTGGTTCAGCTCGGCATTATGGCCGTTTTCAACTCTCGGCTGGCCCGATAAAACCCCGGAGCTTGAATATTTTTATCCTACGAATACGCTTGTTACGGGTTACGATATAATCTTTTTCTGGGTCGCAAGAATGATATTTTCTGCGCTTGAACAGACAGGAGAACCTCCGTTCAGCACCGTATTCATACACGGCATTGTCCGTGACGAAAACGGAGTAAAAATGTCTAAGTCACTCGGCAACGGCGTTGACCCGATAGACGTTATTAATAAATACGGCTCCGACGCACTTAGATTTTTGCTTGTGACCGGCAATTCACCGGGTAATGATATACGTTATTCGGAAAAGCGTATTGAGGCTTGCTCCAATTTTGCAAACAAGCTTTGGAATGCGGCGCGTTATGTTCATATGAATATCGATGGTCACGATGTTGAGTGCAGACTTCCCGATAATCTTGCAACTGATGACAAGTGGATTGTTTCAAAGCTTAATAATGTTGCAAAAGAGGTCAGCGAAAACCTTGAAAAGTTTGAACTGGGTATTGCAATTCAAAAGCTTTATGATTTTATATGGGACTGCTACTGTGACTGGTACATTGAGCTTGCTAAAACAAGGCTTAACAGCGACGGTGAGGACGCCGGCAACGCAAGACAGGTACTTTTGTATGTGCTTGACAGAATTTTAAGACTTTTGCATCCGTTTATGCCTTATATTACCGAGGAAATTTGGCAGACGCTTCCTCACGAGGGCGAAACTATAATGCTTGCAAAATACCCGGAATACAATTCAGAACTTGATTTCCCCGAGGCTGTTCTTGAAATGGAGCGCATTATGGATGCGATCCGCGCAATCCGTAACCGCCGTGCGGAAATGAATGTTCCCCCTTCAAGAAAGGCAAAAGTTTATATTGCAACAAAGTTTCCTAAAACATTTGAACAAGGAGCACCGTTTGTTGAAAAACTTGCCTCGGCAAGTGAGGTTAAAGTAGACGGCAGCTTTAAAATTGACGGTGCCGTAACAATTGTAACCGCAGACGCTAAAATATATATTCCTATGGACGAGCTTGTTGACAAAGAGGCTGAACTTTTACGTCTTAACAAAGAGCTTGAGCAGGTAAAAAAACGGCTTGCGCAAAGTGAGGGCAAGCTGAACAACAGGGGATTTACCGAAAAGGCTCCCGAGGCTGTAATTGAAAAGGTCAAGGGACAGGCGGCTAAAGAAAGAGAGCAAATTGCGCTTATTAAAGCTGCGATCGACGCATTGATTTAGTTATAATATGTTGTTTTAAGAATAGAATTGCAATAAAAACATAAAGTTTTAAGGGCAGCAGCCGTTCATTTTTTATGCACAAATGTTGCATAAAAATAATTGAACGGCTGTTGTTTTAGTTGAAAAACTACATTGATTTTTCGAAATAAGCAAAAAATAATGATTTTAAACAAAACAATATTTAGATATATCAGAAAAATTAAAAAGCTTATATTCTCAACTTAAAAGTATTGATTTTGTGAAATTAATGTGGTATAATAATTAAAAACTGCAAGCAAGTCAATTGCGTGCAATTAAGCGAGCGGCAGGCCCTGTGCGATTGGGGTCTGTGAACCATGTCAGGCGGGGAACCGAGCAGCATTAAGCAGTATTTCCGATGCGATGCAGTCAGTCTGTCGTTCACTTATTTGTACGGTTGCCGCTATTTTTCGGCTGACGGCTTGCATTTTTTATTAAAGGCGGAGGTGATTTTTTGTATCAGGTTCTATACCGAAAGTGGCGCCCTCAGGTTTTTGACGATGTTGCGGGGCAGGAACATATTACAACCACTTTGAAAAATGAACTTATTACAGGAAGAATTAATCACGCCTATCTGTTTACCGGTTCAAGAGGTACGGGTAAAACGACCTGCGCAAAAATTTTATCCAAAGCGGTTAACTGTCTCAGCCCGGAAAACGGAAATCCCTGCGGCAAATGCGAAATCTGTCGGGGAATTGATAACGGAAGCGTGCTTGATATTGTTGAAATGGACGCCGCGTCCAACAGGAAGATTGATGATATTCGTCAGATAATTGATGAGGTTCAGTTTAAACCGGCAAAGTGCAAATACAGAGTTTATATTATTGATGAAGTTCATATGCTTACTACCGAGGCGTTCAACGCGCTTTTAAAAACACTTGAAGAGCCTCCGGAGCATGTTATATTTATTTTGGCGACTACCGAGGTACACAAACTTCCGCAGACTATTCTTTCGCGCTGTCAGCGTTTTGATTTTCACAGGATTCCCCCGCGGGCAATGGCTGACAGACTTTTGTATGTTGCACAGCGCGAAGAGGTCAAACTTTCGGACAGCGCCGCAATGATGATTGCCTCAATTGCAGACGGAGCTTTAAGAGACGCGTTGTCTTTGCTTGACAGATGTATTTCAATAAGCTCCGACATTGACGAGAACGCTGTACGAAGCGCCGCGGGACTTGCGCGTAAAACTTATCTTTTTGAGCTTGCCGCAAGCGCAATAAATAAAAATACGGCAAAATCACTTGGAATTATTGACAGACTGTACGGCGAATCAATGGATATGGCACGCTTATGCGATGAGCTTTTGGGACATTTCAGGGCTTTAATGCTGATAAAGTCGGTAAAAAATCCGCGCGATATTCTTGTTATGTCTGATGACGAATTTGATGAAGCGCAAACTCAGGCGGATTATCTTTCGCTTGCCGATATAGTGTACTATATGGATGTGCTTTCGCGTGCATATCAGCGCATGGGGCGAGGCACCGGTGACCGAACAGAGTTTGAAATGGCAATGGTAAAGCTGTCGTCGGCAGAACTTGACGGAACGACCGAAGCCCTTACCTCAAGGATAGCGGCTCTTGAAAAAGCGGTAAAAACCGGTGTCGCCGTTAATTATCAACAGAATGTATCGGTTCAGCCCAAAACCGAAACTATACCGAAAAATTCAGAGGAAATACCTCAGGACAAACCTTTAGATTCTGATGAAAAACAGGAAGTTTTAAAATCAGAACAAGCACAATCTGTTGAATCGGCCGCTTTTTTGTCTGAAAAAGAGCATTTAAAACAGGCTCCGGTCGCAAAACCTGCACCGCAGCCGCTCAGCCGTACGCAGGGCTCGGCAAGCGCCAATCTTGACGAGCTTTACAGGAACGCAAAACCGTTTACGCAATGGGTAGAGATAGTAAATAATCTAAAACCGATTTCAAGAGCGATAGCGGCGGCATTTGCAGGTTCTTCCGCATATGAAAGCGGAGGGTATCTGCTTATAGATACAAACAACGAAATGGCATTTGATCTGCTTAAAAACAGCAGCAGACGTGAAGAAATAAGAAAAGTTATTCTTGAGACCACGGGAATGGTTTTTAAACTGGGACCGTACAAGCGTGTTCAAAAAAAAGAAGAAATAACGGATCCTCTGCAAACCTTAAAGGAAAGCCTTAAGGACAGCGGAGTTGAAATAACCGAAGAATAAAACCGAAAGGACGGCATATATTATGAAAGCAAGATTACCAAAGGGATACGGCAGCGGCGGAGCAAACAGCATTCAGCAGCTTGCACGTCAGGCGCAGAAACTTCAGAGCGATATGGAATCGGTCTCGGCAGAGCTTGAGGCAAAGGAATATGAGGCAGCGGCAGGCGGCGGCGCCGTTAAAGTTGCCGTTACCGGCAAAATGGAGATTGCAAGGGTTGAAATTTCTCCTGAAGTTGTAGACCCCGAAGATGTTGAGATGCTCTCTGACCTTGTTATGGCGGCTGCAAACGAAGCATTAAGGGCAGCGGCAAAAGAAAAAGAAGACAGAATGGAAACTCTTTCGGGCGGACTTAATATTCCGGGAATGTTTTAATTATGGCTCAGTATAATGTTGCTCCTCTTGAAAATTTGGTAGAGCAGTTTGAAAGAATGCCCGGAATAGGGAACAAGACCGCGCAGCGACTTGCATATTATGTGCTCAATCTGTCAAAAACTCAGGCAGAGGAACTTGCAAATGCAGTTCTTGAGGCTCACACAAAAATTCACTACTGCGGCGAGTGCTGTAATTTGACGGACAAAGAGCTTTGTCCCATATGTGCAAATCCGACCAGAGACAAGTCGGTCATCTGCGTTGTTGAAACTCCCAGAGATGCCACAGCGGTTGAAAATACCCGTGAGTTTAATGGAGTTTATCATGTTTTGCACGGCGCAATTTCACCTCTTAACGACATTGGACCCGATAATTTAACGATAAAACAGTTGATTGCGAGGCTTGGCGGAGAAGCTGTAACAGAGGTTATTATGGCAACCAATCCAACGGTTGAAGGCGACGCAACGGCTTTGTATATCTCAAAGCTGCTAAAGCCTATGGGCGTTAAGGTGACGCGCCTTGCATATGGGATCCCGGTTGGCGGCGACCTTGAATACGCAGACGAATATACTCTTGCAAAAGCGCTGGAGGGCAGGAACGAAATATAATGAGTTCACTAAAAACTATTGCGCAGAATAAAAAAGCGTATCACGATTATTTTGTTGAAGAAACCTTTGAAGCAGGAATTGAGCTCTGCGGCACAGAGGTAAAATCCATAAGAGGCGGCAGAGTTAATCTTAAAGACAGCTGGTGCTCAATTGTTGAGGGAGAAATTTTTATTAACGGAATGCATATTTCTCCTTATGAACAGGGCAATATCTTTAACCGGGACCCAATGCGTGTACGCAAACTTCTTATGCACAAAAGAGAGATCAACCGCCTTTACGGCACTGTAAAGCAGGCGGGATACTCAATTATTCCGATAAGTCTGTATTTTAAAGACAGCAGGGTAAAGGTGCAAATTGGGCTGTGCAAAGGAAAAAAGCTTTATGACAAGCGCGAGGATATGGCAAGAAAAACGGCAAAGCGTGATGTGGAACGCGCTATGAAAGAGCAGTTCAGGTAAAGCTTTTTAAATTAACCTGAGAAAAGATTATATATGGGGGCGTAAAGGTTTCGACGGGGATTACGAACCCCGGGAAGCGAGCGGCGGTGCGGAACCGCCATAAAAGCCGCATTTTAAAAATAACTGACAACAATAAAGTTGCTTTAGCAGCGTAAGCTGCTCGTTCCTGCACGGAGTACCGCGACCGTGTAAGGGGCGTCGATCAGCGGTAAATGTGAACAGGGAATCGCTCCGAGCCTTGTCACACATAAGGAGCTGCCGAACCGCATAGCCTGTCGATGGGCGATGCGGCAAGGGAAATTTAAAACATCGACTGCGCTCGGAGAAACCCTTGGCAAGTGATTTTCGGACAGGAGTTCGACTCTCCTCGCCTCCACCACAACCATATTACACAAAACCCTATATCTATTTCGGCGGCTTCGCTGTTACGGTTTGGCTGTAAGTGTATCTAAACCCAATGAGTTTTCTCTTTGGGTTTATTTCTTAAAAAATTTTAAGTTCTCAAAAAACGCATTGACGAAATTAGTTGTTGTTGCTATAATAAATAATAGGACAGTATAAATTTTTTAGGGTAATATAAAATGGATAGTTTTGACAAAACATTTCTATTAAATGAGGAATATAGAAGAAGCATAAGCTCATTGAGTAAATTTGCTCATATTATATCATATATAAAAAGCAATAAAAACAAGAGAATACTTATTGATTTAACCGAATATAAATACATTAATCCTAGCTATGCAGTAATCATAGCTGCCATTCCATATATAGCAGAAGAAATGGGAAACAAATCCGTTATACGGTATTTAGCTAATGATTATAATTGTAGTAATTTTTTAAAAGATTCTGGTATATTAAAGCATTATAGTTATAATAATAATGATGATGTACTTAATTTAAAGAGTTCAGTGGATTTTTTAGTTGTTAGAAACCTAGACAAAAGTGAAGATGTAGCAAATTCAATTATTGAGAAATTTCCAGTTAAACTTGAAGATGATATTAAGAATGAGTTAATTTCAAAGATATATGAAGTTTTTTCTAATTCTTTTACGCATAGTGGAGTTGATAAAGTTTTTTGTTGCGGATATTTTAATCAGCAAAAATCTCTGATATTTTCAATATATGATATTGGAATTGGAATACCAATGAGTGTGAACAGGTATTTAAAAGAATGTAAAAAAGATGTATTAAGCGATGAGAATGCTTTAAAATGGGCTTGGCAACAAGGAAATTCGTCTTTAAATGGAAAAATAGATTATCCAAGAGGTGCTGGATTCCAAACATTAGAATCATTTGCTATTGAAAATCAAGGCGATATATTAGTAGGAAGCAATAACTCTTGCTGTAGAATTTCAAGTAAAAGTAAATCTTTTAATCGGTTAAGTGAGCCTATTTTGGGAACATTCTTTTCTATGCAAATTAGAAGAGATTTAATTCATAAATATAGTAAAAGTAATAACAAAGTTATTTGTAAATAATTTAAGGAGGATAGCAATGACTATTTTAATTAGAAGTTTTACGCCTAATGCCTTATCCGAAAAAGCTGGTTCAGAACTTAGAGAAAGAATATTATCTTCATATTCTAATGATTCTAAAGACAGAATAATATTAGATTTTGAAGGAATTGGTCTTTATGCAACTATGTTTTTCAATGCGAGTATAGGATTTTTAATTCAGGAGAATTTGACTGATATCATTAACAATATAGATATCATTAATATAACGCCCTTAGGTAAAAAAACATTAGAACACTCGAAGGATAATGCAAATTTCATAAAAAGAAATGCAAACAAGGCAGAGATAGAAAATATCGTTAGCAATACAATAAGTGAATCTTAAGGGTAGAATTATGGGAAGTTATATTGATATCAACAAGGTTAATTTAGATGAATGTTTTGATGATGCGTTCATTTTAGATACGAATGCCCTTTTATGGGCATTTTATCCAAATAGTCAGTCTAATTACCCCCTTGCAGTTTATTATTCAAATTTTATCTCGCAATTAATTACAAAAGATAAGCAGATTTACATACCGATGTTTAATTTGTGTGAAGCGATTAATGTAATAGAGAAAATTGAATTTAACGTTTATAAACAAAGTTGCGGAGATAGATATTTAAAATTAAAAGAATATAGAGCAATACCAAATGAACGGCAAAATCTCAAGGGAATTTTAGATTTGTTTATTGAACAAATCGAGAATATTCCTCAAATTAAATTGTTAGAGCAAAATTTATGTTATGATTTGCCTAAAATATTTGTTAGTGATTTTAACGAACATAAATTGGATTTGTTTGATATTTTCTTGATTCAAATTAGTAAAGATAAAAATTTTTCTATTATTACAGACGATAAGGATTTTTTGTCTGTTCAATTTGATAATAATATTTATACTTGCAATCAAAATATATTAACGAGTGCATAATCAAAAACAAGAACCAGAAAACGATAATTTCTGGTTCTTTTGTTGTTTAATTCTTAAAGAGTAGTTAAACCTTATTGGTTTGACTGCTCTTTTTTTGCTTTTTTTCTAATGCTTTTCGCCTTTTGTATGCTTTTTGTGGGTAACAATCCAATGAATCACAATATTTTTGCCTTGGGTCTTTGGGTTCAAAATATTCGTGGCACAAGGCACAAATTCTAATTTCTTTTTCCTTGTTATATAACAAAAGAGCTAACTGATAAAAAGCGGCGTCAAATAAATTTTTGGCGTTTATTATGAAATGTGGTTCACCGATTAATGAAATCTTATTTTCATATTTTATGTTTTGATACTTATATTCAAATAACTCTGTACATTCATTCTTTCTTAATTCTTTCAAATTGACAAAACTATTTTTTCCGAAAGTATTTTTAAGTGAATTTTTAGTATATATCGGAAAATCTATTTTATCAGCGTAACCGTTAATAATTCTATACATATAAAATGCGCTGTAAATTTCGTTGATTTGAAATATGAAATCAGATAATTTAAAAGATATATACTTATCGGGTACAATGGTATTAAAAATCTTTTTCGATTTAATTTTTGATGTGCTGTTTTTCAAAATATTATCGACTGCAAAAGGAAAGCCGTTTGATTTACACCATTTAATTATTTTGTTAGCGGTGTCATCGTTTAATATTTCATCGCACAACAAGATTTTTGTAGGGCTTTCAAAGATTTCCTTCGGCAAGCTGTCTCTTAATTTAAGCATACTTATAAGTAGTTCTGGTGTTTTGCTTTCAATTTCAGTTGAGAAAGTTTGCAAATCAGTTCCATAGTCAATTTTTGCATATATAATAAATAGACCGTTTTCTTTTCTGAATTTGTAATCATCAAATATAAATTTTTTATAATAAAAGTCGCTTGACAATCGTTTTAGATTGCCATTTTCATTATAAAATGTTTCGTCTATATTTAATTTTGAATTTTTGCCCATATTTTTCTCCAAAAGTTGATGTAAAGTTTATTTTTAACAAAACTATATAAACCAATTATAGGGTACAATTTGTGTATAGTCAAGATATTTTTGATTTATTACAACTTGAAAGGAGTGGCAAGTATGGATTATACAAATTTTAGAATGAGTGAAAAACAAGTTCAAGCATTTGCAAAAGCCATATTTGCCGATATTGATTCCTATGTTGACACACATCGGGAAGAATACGAAAAGTTTCTACAAAATGAAAAGAATCTTGATACACAAGAAGAACAGCAAAGTCAATAACTTTTATTTTGCTATCTTCGGACAAACAGTCCGTTCAGATAAATAAGGTAATAAAAAGGGGCTGATAAAAATGATTTAATCAATTTAGTTGCTTATGTAGTGTACGGTTTGAGTGCACGATTTACAAAAAAATTTGTATTTTCTTACTGTATGCTACATTTGCAACAACAGTAATTTAAAATTGAATAATTTAAAAGCAATCGCTTTTACAGAACTTTTTAAAGGGGATGAGCAAAATTAACGAGAAATCGTGTGCTACTTCTGACAAAATCAATAGCTTTGAAGATATTAACTTCAAAATGGCTGAAGAATTTGTTAAAAAGCTGCAAAGGCGAATAGCAAAAGCTCAACAAGCTGGCGAAACAGATAAAATTAAGTTTTTACAGCACAAATTGATTCACTCATTTTATGCTAAAGCTTTAGCTGTTAAGATAGTATCAACTAACAGAGGTAAAAATACGCCAGGAGTTGACAATATTGTTTGGAAAACTCCAGAGGATAAGTTTAATGCGATATTAAACTTAAAACGCAGAGGATATAATCCCAAACCTTTGAGAAGAGTGTATAAACCAAAATTTTGTAATGGTATGCGACCTCTTAGTATTCCCACAATGCAAGACAGAGCTATGCAGACACTATATAAATTTACATTAGAGCCAATAGCTGAAATTACAGGTGATTATCACTCCTATGGCTATCGCCCTAATCGTTCTGCTCAACAGGCAATAATTCGTTGTGTTGATGTGTTATGTGATGATTCACACCCTGAGTGGACATTAAAGGCAGATATTAAGTCCTGCTTTGATAATATCATTCACGAGTGGATTATGAACCATATCCCTATAGATAAAGAGATACTTTGTATATTTATCATGAACGGATGTATTGATAATAGCAAATTTCACTCGGCTGATAAGGGTATACCTCAAGGTGGGAGTATTTCAACAGTGATTTTCAATATGGTACTTGACGGACTGGAAAACGAATTGATATATAACTGTGGCTCTAATTTGCAGTTCATACGCTATGCGGATGACATTATGGTGATAGGTCATAATAAAGATATTTTAGAAAACTCTGTTATTGATGTTCTAAAATCCTTTCTTGCAGAGCGTGGATTGCAGTTATCAGATGAGAAGACATTTGTAACTCATATTGATAACGGGTTTGATTTTCTTGGATTTAAAGTCACAAGATGTGGACGACATATTTGTGTGGCACCATCTAAAGAGAAAGTTGATTCATTGATTGACAAGGTCACAGATATATTGATATTCTATTCCGATGCTTCTTTAGAGTATATACAAAAGATATTAAAGCCTTGCATTGTTGGTTGGATTAATTATTATAGAGGTATTGTTGATGTTTATTCTTTATATGATGTAGAATATGATTTATGTTCTGTCATACAGAAATGGACTAATGATACTCGTCTGTCGTCGTTTGTCGGCTCTCTTTTCCAGTTATTGTAAAGCACCGGATCTTTTCGTGCACATTGAATTGGGCTTTCTTGACGGAAGTAAAATATAATAAAAAGTAAAATTTATTAATTTGTTTTAGGAGGTAAATAATAATGAGTAAGAAAGAAATTTTAGGTATAGACGAGGGCAAAAAGGTAACCCTTATGTTTGTTGATATTGATTTTAATAAGGACGGGAAACTTTATCACCATTGTTTTTATGTCGGTAAAGAAAAGAACAAGTGCATAGATGAGAATTTAGGTATTTATTTAGTAGCTATTACAAGAAGGAAGTCAGGTTTTGACGACCTTTATAGCATGATAAACACAACAGTACAAATGCTTAAAAAATATTTTCCGATTGATTTATCAGAATATAATGAAAAGTATTTAAATTATAGCACTTATAAAAATATCTTCTCAAATAGTTTTATAAGTAGCGAAAGCCATAGTTAGAGTGGGAAATGAGGTTAAATTTTTCAAAATTTACATTATAATCACCTATTTCCTGATAATCTAACTATATATTCTAAAACAAAAGCCTTTGAACGAAAATCAGTAGTTCAAAGGCTTTGTCATATATATTCAGTTTTACGATGTAATCGTTAAGAAACCAACATTTGCAAATCAGATTGAAATCTGATACTCATAATCACCGATAGCAAATTTCAGACCCTCAGAATCATTAATTACCTTAATTCTATGATTTTTCAGTTCCTCAATTTGAGAAATAAAACGGACTAACTCTTCAGGTGTAAACAAAACTTGGCTGTCAGTAAGATTTCTTGACGATTTTATACTTTGTTTTACTAATCTTTTCATAATCTCATTTCTCCAAAAGTATATATATATTTTATCTGTTTTTCACCCAAGTTAGATGGATAGCCTTGCATAACAGTTAGTCCAACGGTTTTGGTTCTTTGTATGAGCTATCAAAACAGCTTGTTCTTTATACATAAATATATAAGGTTTTGGGAATAAAACGATTATTTGTTTTTATTAAAATCAATTACGATGATTTTGCTTTGTCTTTTGAAATGTTATTAGCCTTAACAAATACTTTACCCTGTTCGATGAATAATCCTTGCTGTTCAGCAGTCATTGAACGGAACACTCGCAATAATTCGTCTTCCATAAAGCTGTTGCATTTTCCAGAGCGCATATTCAAAAGATAGTCAGTGGTAACATTAAAGTATTTAGCCAATTTTCTAAGCGTATCAAAATCGGGTTCACTGCTTCCTTGTACATATCCGCCCATTGTTGAAGGTGCAATGTTTAAGTCTTTTGCAACTTGCTTTTGTGTTAAGTTTTGTTCCTCAATAAGAGAACGTAATTTATTGCTAAAATTCAAATCGCTCACCTCAAGTCATATTTTATATGAAAAAGAAGATAAACGGCGATATATACTAAAATCTCGTTGACAAAACGAGAAAAGCGGTTTATAATTTAAAAGGATAAGTGATTTACAGTTAAATTTTAAATGTTAAGAGGCACAGGAAAATGGCAAGAAAAATAAGTGAAATTGCAGAAATTATCGTGCAAATGGATAAACAATTACGCAATGACCTGTTTGTCAAAAATGATGTTCTTCAGGAAAAGAAGTTATGGGAAAATACATACATAAAACATCAGCTTAACAAAAGAAATGAGGGCGGAACTTTCACAATAAACGACCATATCAGAGCTATGGTGTATTCTATGCTAAGCTCGGGTATTGTATGGGAAAGAGTAGAAAAGGACATTGACATCAAAACAGGAAGAATAAAACCGATTGACGATATTTTTCATAATTATGATGTTGACTATATTCTACAATGTAACTCCAACCAATTAGCAGATGAAATTAAAAATCTCGGGTGTGCAAGTCAGTCCACACGCAAGCAGATGAAAGCTCTTGTATCACAGAATATTTATAAACTGATAAAATATGAAAAAGAGTATGGCAGTATTGATTCTTACTACAAGAAGTTTATTGAGCAGGATAAAACTTTGAAAATCTTGGTTAAACAGCTTGCCGACTCTAAAAGTGAAAATAAATTTGAAGAAATGGCAGAAGCATTGGATGCCGAATATTTAAAAAATGTCGGTTATGATATTGCAAAGCCTGACCGACACATCAGAAGAATTTTAGGCAGTAAAATACTTGGTTGTTCCGAATATGAAGAAGTACCTATTTATGAAGCATTTGATATAGTTGCAGAAATAGCACAAGAAATAAACAAGCCTGTTGCAGAGGTTGACTATATTCTATGGTCTTATTGTGCAAACGGATACGGTGAAATATGCACATCTAAAAATCCGAAGTGTGATAAGTGCGGAGCTAAAAGTGTTTGTAAGAAAATATAAAGATATAATTCTATATTTAGTAATTTGATTATGAAATATTAAGGAGGTATTCATTAATGGTTTTTTGCACAAATTGCGGAAATAAAATCGATGAAAGTGCGTCTTTCTGTACTCGCTGTGGAACTGCTGTAAATAATGAATTTGTAAATCAAAAAGAAGAAACACAACAAATGTACGAAGAATTTATACCTACTTTAGGGCTTGGAAAGCGTTTTGTCTTTACAGAAAATTCTTTGATTTTCGGCGATAAAGAATATGCGTATTCCGAGTTAAGTCCAATCACTTTAGTAACTGCCGCGACATTTCTTTCAAATGGTGTTGCAAAAACAAAAACGGAAAATGGGATTACTTTAACCTTAGGGTACAACCATAAGGACAATGAGCGATTTGCAATCGCATTGACCTTTGCAAACAAACAAATTGATATAGCAAAAGGTAATGCCAAAAATTACAAATATATTTTGCAATCACCTTCTGGTTCTAAAATAGAAGTATATGATGATTATATAACGCTGTATTATGTTAAATCAGGCAGTACTAAAGGAAGCGAAAGCGTTAATGCAATCAGTAAAGGCTTTGGTATGTCCGGTGATGGTTTAAGCGGCAAAATTGCCGGTAAATTGGGTAAAGCACTTGACGGTGTCGGAGGTTTTACGTCTGCACTTGGAAACGCAACAAAGGGAGGCGCTACCGGAAACATAATTATGTTTACTGACCTAAATATACAGTTGGACGGTGATACTTTAATTATAAACGAATATTCTATTCCTATCGGTCAACAAAATATAGATTTAGCAAGGGAAATCATTGCTTATATCAAAAACACTCTTGAGTCTGCAAAAAAAGAACCGAAATCTTCGCCAATAGAACAAGAGATATGGGAACCAATAAAAGGAAAATCAATGACATTTTCTTTTTACGGAGAAGTGTTGGTAATTCCTGAAAATTTGGATATATTTAATTCATACAGATTAAAATTCAGGGAGTTAGCGGAAAAATGTGTCGAAAGAGCAAAATCTGAGTATAAATCAAGGGTAAATGATTTTGTATCATTTATGGAATTTTTCCCGAAAATATATAAAGATAATCTTTCTCCTATTGTACAAAAAGCGGTGGATATATTGATATCTGAGGGGGATTGGACTGTAACCGTTGATTCATTTTTTGACCAGCACACTTCAGATTTTCATCTTGCACTTGATGATTATAATGTAATGTTAGAAAGTGCAAGATTAACGGTGGAAAAGAACCAAAAATCAGTGGCAAGTGCTATGTCCAATGTTCCTAATTTAGTTGGTGGCGGTTTTGGTTTCAAAGGGGCATTAAAAGGTATGGCAATAGCTGAAACATTTAATGCCGTAAAAAGAGGAGTAGGTAATAATGCAATGAAAAATGCGTCAAGCATTAACCATGCTCAACAAGCTGAATTATACGGTCGTATAAAAACCGATATATTATTTAATCGTATATTTGCTGATTATTGGAATGTTTATCATTCATTAGTGTGGATATTAAAACAAAAAGGACATGATATATGGTGGCAAACAAAGGATGTAGACCAACAAGCCAAAAATATCTTTAAAAATTTATCAAATCCTAATTTTCCACAGAACAAGGTTTTGCCTGCGTTAATATCATTAATTCTTACAAACCCATATAGTCCTGAATACTACGAATTTGCTATATCTCGATTTGGACAATCGGATGAAATCGATAGAATTAAGGAATATTTTGGATATGCTAATTGATTATAAAATAATAAATAAAGTAAGGAGAAAAAGATATGGCTTTTTGCAAAAATTGCGGAACACAATTTCAAGACGGAGCAAAGTTTTGCCCAAAATGTGGGACAACAACGCAGTCGCAAGCACAAATAAATGATGTGGAAGCAAATAAAATAATGGCAGTTATTGCTTACATAGGAATTTTGGTGGTAGTTCCATTAATCACAGGTAAGTACAAAAACTCACCGTTTTTAAAATTTCATGTTAACCAAGCAATAGTTTTTTGTATTGGGTGGGTTGTCTCTGGATTTCTTTCGCTTATCCCCTTTATCGGTGTTTTTCTTGGCGACATACTTAGTTTTGCTATTTTTGTCTTGGTAATTATTAGCATAGTAGGTGCAGTAAAAGGCGAAACAAAATCATTACCACTAATTGAAAAAGTAAAAATCATTAAGTAATATTGAATATTACATAACAGAAGGAACCCTGCTTGTTGCAGGGTTCCTTTTTTATCATATGAAAAGTCTTTTATTCCTTAAAGATAGCTAAAACACGATTCGTGCCTTTAAGATTAGATAATGTAGGCTTGTACTATATGCTGTATTAACTGTATAAAAGGAAACATCTCATTCCGTTTATTATAAATTGCCCTGTGTTCTTAATCAAAAATTTACGATTTCACAGGAAAAGTATAAACGAAACAGTTGACTTCTTTTCGTTTATATCTTATAATAAATAAAAAGGGTGATTTTATGATTTACGGCTATGCAAGATGTTCTACAAATGAACAGCTACAAGACATCAACAGACAAGTCCGAGAGTTAAAACAGCAAGGTGCGACAGACAAAACGATCTATCGTGAATATGAAAGCGGTATGAAAGTTGAACGTGCCGAACTGTCAAAACTTCTTGATGTTATTCAAGAGGGCGATACGATTATAGCTACCGAGGTCAGCCGAATTACACGAAGCACAAAACAGCTTTGTGATATTATTGAGCTTGCTAAGACTAAGCACATTCGGCTTGAACTCGGTACTTTTGTAGTTGACTGCACGAAAGAACTTGACCCAATGACAGAGGGAATGCTCAAAATGATGGTTGTATTCAGCGAGCTGGAAAGGAACATCATCAGCCAGCGAGTAAAAAGCGGTATGCAGAACGCAAAGGCAAAGGGCAAGAAAATAGGTCGCCCTGCTGTTACTTCCGATGATATACCGAGCATTTTCTATAAGCATTATCCCAAGTACAAAAAAGGCGAGATAAACAAAAAAGAGTTTTCAAGGCTTTGTAATGTGTCTTATCCGACAATTTACAAGTACCTACATATTGTAGAGAGATGATTGTTATGGCTATGAAAGGATAAGTGGTTTTAATGAAATATTCTCTTCAAAAAAATGCATTTAGTTCTCTTAGCATTGCTATTGATAGATTTAAACATATATATTATTATGATGATGAACAAAGTATATTTGAAGAAAATATAAAGATGTGCGCTATTTTTCTGGAAAACTCTGTTGAATTATTGTTAAAATCTATACTTGTTTTACACGATCCTTTATCAATATACTTAGAACCTAATAGTAAAAAAATTCAGAAGGCGATGTTGAAAGTTGACAAAAATAATAGTTTAGAAGATATTTTAATAATTAATGGGGACTTTAAAACAATAACATATACTGAGGCTATAAATAAGTGTTACAACTATTATCAGTCAGAAAAAGTCAAAAATATTTTGAAAGAGTTGGGATACATACGTAATTCAATAACACATTTTCGAATAGTCGGAATTGATAGCGAATATATTATTGCTTTTATAAATGTTTTTGATGCTATTTACAATTATTTATATCCAGAAATAATAGAAATAGAAGAAATATCGGATTATTTTACAAGCGATGAAATGTTTGTTTCAACAATCCATGGTTATAAACCGTTATTTGATAAAAAATTTATCTATAATAATATCGTTGATTTCCTTGATGAACTAATGGAGACAAGTAAAAAATGGTGTTATGAATCACGCTTGTTGAACCCTAAATATAAAATAGAAATTTTCAACTCTATTTTTGAGGATTTATTAAAAACAAATAATTTCAAAAAATTGTTTTCGTACTATGATTCAAAGTTAATAATATCAAATTCTTCAGATGTATACGATTATTATTTAGAAATATGGCATAGAGAAGAAATATGGGATTGTTTAATGTTACACTATTCACCATATTATAATTCGTCTATTTTCATTGGAGACAACGGTAGAATTTATTTTAGAGTAGACCACTCTTCAGGCAAGATTTATATTTATGATCATGAAATTACACTTCCATCAATCGAAGAAAAGGAATTTGAAGATTATGAATGGCAAGAACACATTAATAAAGGCTTTTGTAAGTCTTACAATTTGACAAAGAAACACTTAAAATTTGCTTTTGAAAAAATATTGGTTGAAATAAAATCTTCTTATGAATGAAATATTTAGTTAAAAGGTTATACATAATGAATGTAGTTATATATGCACGTTTTAGTTCAAGTTCACAGAGAGAGGCAAGCATTGAGGAACAGGTCAAGATCTGTCGGGAGTATGCCAAAAGAAACAAACATACTATTATCAAGGTTTACAGCGATAGTGCCATAAGCGGAAAAACAGACGACAGACCACAGTTGCAAAAGCTGTTAGCCGACAGTTCAAGGCTGATGTTTCAAGGGGTTCTGGTCTATTCCATTGACCGCTTTGGCAGAGATTTAACACAGACCCTGTTAAACGAAAAGAAATTAAATGATAACGGAGTTATTCTGTTGTCTGTTACTGAAAATTTTACAGATGATGCTTCGGGTCGCTTCTTTAGAAATTTAATGATGGCACACGCACAATATTATAGTGATGAACTGTCTGCTAAAATCCGCAGAGGTATGGACTACAATGCAGAAAGATGCCTTTTCAACGGCGGTGGTATTCCGCTTGGCTACAAAATCAATAATGACAGGAGATTTGAAGTTGACCCCGATACTGCTCCTATTGTCAGGTTGATATTTGAGATGTATGCAGACGGTAAAACAGTTACCGAAATAACCAAGCACCTCAATGCACAGGGCTATAAGACATCAAAAGGCAAAGAGTTCAACAAAAATTCTCTTCATACAATGCTTACAAACAGACGGTATTTAGGTTATTACATTTATCACGGCGAGGAAACAAAAGGCGGTATTCCTCAAATCATTTCTGATGAACTGTTTGAAAAGGTTGCCGAAAAGATGAAAGTAAACAAGAAAGCTCCTGCCAGAGCAAGAGCAAAAGTGGAATATCTGCTTACAACAAAGCTGTTCTGCGGTCATTGTAAAGAAATGATGACAGGCTTTTCGGGAACAGGTAAACAAGGCAAGATATATCGTTACTACATCTGCAACGGCACAAAGACCAATCCCAAGACCTGCAACAAGAAAATGGTACATAAGGACTACATAGAGGATATTGTGGTCAATGAGTGCCGCAGGCTTTTGTCAATGGAGAATATACGCCGTATCGCAAAGGAAGTAGTCGCTATCAGTGAGGAAGAAAAAGATAAAAGCAACTTGAAGCGCTTGAAGAAACTGCTTGCCGATAATGAAAGAAAGCAAGAAAACACGCTCAACGCTATTATGGAAAGTGATATTGAAAGTGTCAGAAAAGCATTAGGTGATAAGATACCGGCATTAGAGAAAGAACACAGCGAGCTTGAACGGCTTATTGCAATAGAGGAAGAACCATATCCAAACATATCTGAAGAAACCGTTATACTCTTTTTGACTGCTCTGAAAAAAGGCAGAGTAAATGATATGAAGTATCGCAAGACGCTGATTGACATTTTTGTAAATAGGATTTATCTTTATGATGATAAAGTCACTATTACATATAACTCTGGGGACGAACCTGTTACCATTACCGACAAGCTCCTTTCAGATCTGGAAAAAGCGGCAGAGGAAGAAAGGGTTTTGTTTATGAATGGTAGCGGTCCACCACGTCGCGGCAAGTCCTTGTGGCTTGCCGTGATTTGCTTTTGCAAATCACGGCGGCGCTTGACGGACTGCCGCTCCTTTCCCCACAAAGTCTGCCAACTTTGCGGGGACCCCGCGTCCGCTTTGCCTTCGGTCGAAACTTTTGCTTTGCAAAAGTTCCGCCCTGCGTCGGCGGCTCCCGCCGGTTCACGATGCACGGGGGGTCGCTCTTATATGCAACCGGCATCTATTTTGGTCTACCCTTCCAAAAATCGGCAAGACTTATGCCTTGCCGATTCTTACTGTTATTTCGCAAGCTACACAAGGATGTTGATGTTCGCGACTCTATGCTTTCAGTTCCTTTGTGCTTTTTTGTCCGTATAACACGATCGCTGCGCCGTAGGCGACCGTCAGAACTCCCGCTAGAATATAGCTTGCTGTCCACGGCAGATGAAAGCCGATGGCAGCGTTTAAGATAAAGCTCGAAATTATAAACATATAAAACATACCCGGTACCAACGCCATGGCATACGGCTGCTTATTTTGCATCATATAAACTGCGATCATGGCAAAAGCAAATACCGCAATCGTCTGGTTTGCCCAAGCGAAGTACCGCCACAGCACATTAAATCCGCCGGCATTCATCTTGGAGAAAAGCAGGAGTGCTGCGACAAGGGCAAAGATGACCAGCGACACAGTAAGGCGGTTTTTCTTTTTCGCTTGGTCAATGTGCAGCGCGTCCGCCGCCATCAGCCGCAGGGAGCGGAGTGCCGTGTCTCCCGATGTGATTGGCAACACAATGACGCCGACAATCGCGATGATTCCGCCCACCGTACCGAGCAGGTTCTTTGCAACGATTCCGACTACTTCCGTCGCAGAAGTATCTGCATTTGCCAGTCCCAGATTCATCACGCCCATGGCGGCAGCCGCCCAGATCATGGCGATAAAGCCCTCAGCGATCATCATGTTGTAGAAGGTCATCCGCCCTTCCTTTTCATGCTCCATTGTCCGTGCAATCAATGTGGACTGCGTGGAATGGAAGCCCGAAACAATACCGCACGCAACCGTCACAAAGAACACAGGAATAAAGTGCAGTCCTTGAGGATGAACGCCCCGGACGCCGATGCTCCACAGTTCGTCTAGCGGGTAGCCCTTGATAAACAATCCGATGAACACCCCGATAGCCGACAGCACCAGCACCGCGCCGAAAATCGGATATACCTTTCCGATGATTTTATCAATCGGGAACAGTGTTGCAACAATATAATACAGGAAGATTGCACCGTATACAATCCATACCACGGGATTGGTGATTCCGTTGTCTGCGCCCAGAATCTGCACAACAAACAAATCGCCCGGCGTATAGATGAACACGGCTCCGACCAAGAGCATTAGGAGCCCCACGAAGATGTTGTAGACCGCATAAATGTGCTTTCCCAGAAACTGCCGGATCAGCTGCGGCATCTGCGCTCCGTCGTTCCTTACGGAGATCATGCCGCTCATATAGTCGTGGAACGCTCCGCCGATCACACAGCCAATCGGAATGGTGATAAATGCGATCGGACCGAATAAAATTCCCTGTATCGGGCCAAGAATAGGACCTGTTCCCGCAATGTTCAAAAGCTGAATCAGGCTGTTTTTCCATTTTTTCATAGGGACAAAATCTACACCGTCTCGCAAACGCACCGCAGGTGTTTGCCTGTCGTCCGGACGGAATATCCGGCTACACAATGCACCGTATGCCACACCGCCGCCCACAAGCAACAGCAAACCGATAATGAATGTAACCATACCAAAATCCCTTCTTTCCGCATTCTCCTAGTTGCGCAGGTAGCCTGCTGCGATATAATTATTTTATCACATTAGACGCATCATTGCAAGTATTTGCTTGTAGAAATAGAATGGATGAGTTACGGTAAGTGGTAAAAAGAAGTGCCGAAACGAAGAACCTGTGTTACAGTAAAGCAATCCTCCGTAAAGCAAAGTGAACGCTGGATCAATGAAATCTTTACTGTGTTCGAGGCTTTGAAAAATCACCTGATTGAGTGTGATAATCAAGCAGTGCGTCAGATTATTGAATGCATCAAAGCAATAGCAGCAGAGCAGATATTCATCGTCTTAAAGGGCGGACCGAAAAGAACGGTGCAGTTCACAGCAGAATAAGAAAACTGTTTTTCTGAATGCTCTGAAGAGTATCTGTCAGAAAGGCAGTAATTTTTCGACTTTGAATTGTCAGTCAACTTGAAACCTGTACATCTTTTTCGTAGTACCCTTCCAAAGTCACAAGTGGCGAACCTTTTTGACATGGTAGTCGTCAAAAACGTGTTTGCGCTTGTCTACCGCACAGCGGTTTACGCACGCTGAAAAAGAAACTCGGAACGGTTCGCCGTTCTGAGTCTATTTTTTTGCCGCGTCCGGCTATCTCCCTAAGAGAGGATCCCTGCGGGCCGCCCGTTAAGCATTCTGTCACAGCCTCAGAAAGTTAACGTTTTTGCTTATGCCTTATCCGCCCATGAGCGCGTAAGAATGCGCCCGATGGGCGCGGTTCGGTCTTTGGATATACAAATATCCCTTGTGTGATATTTATATATCTCCGGCAACACATCGGAGCGCGCTTGCAGGACTGGCGGGCACCTTGAATCTCATTTCACAGTATGATATAATAAAAAACAAGTGCTCGACAAAGCGGGATTTAATGGAGGGCAACATGAAAAAAGTCCTTGTTACAGGCGGTACGGTTTTTGTTAGCAGATATATTGCGGAATACTATGTGGCGAAAGGGTATGATGTGTATGTCCTCAACAGAAACAGCAGAGAACAGTCGAAGGGTGTAAAATTGATTCAAGCTGACAGATTTGCCCTTGGAGGAGTGCTGCATAGCTATTGCTTTGATTTCGTAATTGATACAGCTTACACTGCCGAAGGGATAGATCGTTTGATAGATGCCTTGGGGTATTACGGAGATTATATTTTTATTAGTTCCAGTGCGGTGTATCCGGAATATGAAACACAACCATTTAAAGAAGATGCAGTATTGGCTGAAAATAAATTTTGGGGAAAATATGGAACTGACAAGATCAAAGCGGAAAAAACTTTATTAAGGAGAGAGCCATCTGCATATGTACTTCGTCCGCCTTACTTATACGGACAGATGAACAATGTATACAGAGAAGCATTTGTTTTTGATTGTGCGTTACGTGACAGATGTTTTTATCTGCCAAAAAACGGTGAGATGAAATTACAGTTTTTTCACGTAGAAGATTTATGTAGGTTCGTTGATGTTCTATTGATGAAAAAACCACAACACCATATTTTTAATGTTGGAAATCTAAATGCGATATCAATTCAGCAGTGGGTCGAAATGTGCTACAGTGTAGTGGGGAAAGAGGCAATAGTAAAAAATGTATACGATGATATAGAGCAACGAAAATATTTTAGCTTTTATGATTATGAATACTATCTTGATGTGTCAAAGCAGCATGAATTGATGCCGAATGAAAAAGATTTGTATAAAGGGTTAAAAGAATCATTTATGTGGTATAAGGACAATTCAGATAATGTCAATAAAAAATCTTATTTCGAGTTTATTGACAGTACATTGTTGTGATAAGTAGTAAATTCCCATTTATCGCGCAGCAGCACAGGGGCGCCGTTTTTTTCGATAGAGGAGCGGAGCATTATTAAAAAATACAGGAAAAAATATAGAATCCCTTTATAATAGCGATAAAAAATTATGAGCTTATTAATGCAGGAGATAAAATTGCCGTGTGCATTTCCGGCGGTAAGGATTCAATGCTTTTGGCAAAACTTTTGCAGGGGTTTCACCAGAAACAACGTCCTTGTCTTGCCTTTGTAACTCACAACCGCCTCGCCGCCTTTGACCGCCTCCACCAAAAAATATTGCAAAACATTAAAAACGGTTTAGCAATTATGCTAAACCGTTTTTCTATACAATTGTCCTTTAAACTATGTTATTTATAGAACAACTTTAAAAATTAATTAATTGTTCCTTTTATTTTTGCGATTTCTGCTTAAAAATTCAAATATGAGAACGCACACTGATAACAGCATAACTGAAATTATTTGCGGTACAGGGTTGATAATAACCCCTGTTTTCGGAAAACCACTGTTTGCTGTTCATAAACCGTTTTTGTGGGATTTGTTGCCTCCGTTGCTAAAGAAGCCGAATTTACCTCTTGCTTATCAACCTGCAATTTCATATAACACATACTATTGCCATAGTAAGTATGGTTTTTATCAATTAAAAAAGAAGTATATGTATAATGTATATAAAATATTTTTTGTAATTTATACACAATATTCATATTAAGTTAACAACGATTTAATTATTTATTTTTCTAATATAAAAAAACCACATACAGCTTTACAACATTTTTGCTTAAATATAAATTATCAATTTAATACCAGCCGAACAATCTCAATAATTTTTGCCAGAAATTCAGATGTTCTTCCTTCTGCACGTTTTGGGCAGCTGTTTCAGGAATTTCAATGGCAGGTGTTTTTATAACAAACTGTACGGAATCAACCCTTGTATTTTTCTTTGATACAAACGAAACCGTCTTGCTGTCTCCGCCTGAAATGCTGTCAAGCAGCGAGTTTATCTTATTGCTTATTTCAGTATTCATGCCGCTCGTTTTGCTGTTTAGCTGTGATGTTCCGGTTTTAAGAGATGATGTGCCGTCATTAAGAACCGCCGCTCCTTTGAGCAGATCTTCAACACCCGCGCCGAGCGATTCTGTGCCGTTTTTGAGAGTGCCTGCTGCATCGTAGAACTGTGATATTCCGCTTAAAAGCTCACCTGTTCCGCTGTTGAGCGACTTTGTACCTAAAACCAGCTCACTGCTGCCTGATGCAAGGGTTGATGCTCCGTTTGCAATTTCATCATAACCGCTAACGATTTGGGCAACCCCCACGGTGTATTCATTAACGCCGCTGTCGAGTGTAACGTAATTATTAACAAGAGTGTCAATTCCTGATTTAAGCAAAGTCATATTGTAAGCAAGTTCTGTTATTGAATCGGCAAGCGTGCTTATCTGCAAATCAAATTCGTTGTAGTTTGTCTGCAATGCAGCTGCGCCTTTAAGTAAAGAACCTATATTTTCATTTAAAGTATTAAGGTAACTTTCTGTACCGCTGATATTCGCATTGTTGGCAGCAAGCAACGCCGCAAGACTTTTTAGCTGCTGAACCTGTGCCTGAATTGATGAAGTATCGGCACCCGTAATTTCAAGCTGTGCAATTTGAGTGTTCAGAGTTTCGATCATACCCTGAATATTCTGTGCGGCCTGTGAGTTGCTCTCTTTGAGAGCGTCAATATCAAGTCCGTTTGCAAGCATAAGATTTTTGTAGCTTTGCCAGCCTGCGTTTTGCTCAAGCGCCTGCACACCGGCCACAAGGTCAGCAATACCTGACTTGATTTGTGATGAAGCAGAGGTAAGCTCAGAAAGTTTATCGGTTGAAACAGATACATTTTCAAGTGATGTCTGAATTGTAATAAGAGCAGATTTAATTTGTGCCGAACCTGTTGTAAGGTCAGATGATTTTGAATTGAGTGTTTTAAGTCCGTTTTTAAGCTGACCTACTCCGTTTTGTAATGATCTTACTCCGTTATCAAGAGTTTCAGAACCGCTTTCAAGGCTTTTTGCTCCGCTGTCAATTGCCGTTGCTCCGCTTTTTAAATCGCCTGCCTTGCTTTGCATTTCTGAGGCACCGCCAGCAAGTGAAGATACCCCGTTTTGCAAATTATTTTGAACGCTGCTTTTAAGAGTTGATGCGCTGTCATTTATTTTTCCTGCACCGTCATCAAGTTTGCCGACTGCATCAATCAGGTCATCAACCTGCTCCATAAGCTCCTTATCGTCAATCTCAACATTAAGGTTAAGCTTAATTCCGTTTATTGTAACCGCATCCATTTCAAAATCAATAACATCGGCAGTTACTTCAAGGTCTGCTCCCTTATCAGGCAAAATTGTGTAGGTAAGCTGTTTTTTGCTTCCAACATTTGCTATTGTTGCGCCGTCGGCTTTAATATTTGTGCAGTTGTCCGTGTCAAGCGACATTGTAAGCTGCAAAGCATAACCTTTAAAAAAGTTATTTTTACAGTCTTTGTTTTGTTTAATATTAATCTTTATTTTTAATGCTCCGCTTTTGCCTGCAATCTCATTAGCCGAATATTTTACACCGTCAATATAATATTGAATACTTATATCCCACGGAATTGTATTATCTTCTAATTTTCCTTCATAGTACAGCTTATCGGTGTTTGTGCTTATGTTGACCCTACCGTTTGAATAATCAATATCATCAGTTGTTGTCATATTTCTTACGCTTGCATAATTGCCGTAATCAACTGCCTTTCCGCCGGAAACAGTAAGAATATTAACAACATTTATTTCATCAACAGAGCCGTCTGAATTAAGGTTTACATATGCAACCTCTTCCTTTTCACTGCCCTGCTCCGCCGCTCCGGCTGTTAAAACAGAAGTGGATATCATCATTAAAGCAAGAATTACCGAGATTATTTTTATTGCTAAAACATTATGCCTGTTCATTTAAAACTGTCTCCTTTTTCTTTTTGATTATTGTAATTTTATTTGTAACAAGTCTATCAAAAATATATAACAGCCCCGGCAAAACAAAGAAAACTATTGCAAGCGAGAACAACGCGCCCCTGCCGATAAAAATTCCAAGCTGTGCAAGTAGTTGATTGCTTGAAATATATCCAAGCAAATGACCGACAATAGTAAGCACACTGCCCGAGGTAAGTATTGACACGCTTGAATCAGACAGTGTTTGAATAATTGCCTGCTTTTTACCAAGAACAAGCCTGTTTTCTTTATATCTGTCCGTTAAAAGAATTGCATAGTCAACAGTTGCGCCAAGCTGGACAGAGCTGATTATAAGATACGCAATATAATAAATTTCAGTTCCCGTAAAGTACGGAACTGTAAGGTTGAGCCATATTGCAGTTTCAATGCTCAACACAAGAATAACCGGCACTAAAATTCTGCGCGTTGTAATAAGAAGTATAATAAATACCGCGCCTATTGCCAAAAAGTTCACCTTAACCATGTCTGATGTGACTGTGTCCATCAGGTCATAGGTGCTTACGCCGTTGCCTGCAAGGTACCAGTCAGACGGATAAAATTTTTCTGCCGTTGCCCTTATTTTTTTAACAAGCGCAAAAGTTTTATCTCCCTCATAATCCGTATCAACGGAAATTACCATTCTGTCATAGTGTTCACCCTCAAGCTGGGCAAGGGTATCGGCGTCAAGATATTGGGGCGGAATTTCCGCTCCCGCCATATCGACATACGAAATTATTCCGCTGACCTCATCAATGGAATGAAGCTCATCAGAAAGCTTTGTTTGCTTTGCTGTATTTCCCTTAGGTATCATAAGTACATATGTATCGCTTTTACCAAACACGTCTTCAATTTTCTTTGTATCGCTTCCGTATTGTGTAGCAGGTCCGAAAATGTGTGAAGAACCGTAATAATAGCCGTTTGAATTGGACGCCAGATAAGCGGGAACAATTAAAACAGCAAACACACAGACAAGCGGTATCATTACTTTGCTTACAAGCTTTCCGAATTTTTTGAATGACGGCATTAATTGTTTGTGATTTGTTTTATCTGTAATCTTTATAGTTGTCAGAACCAGGCACGGCATAAAAACGAACACAGAAATCAGGCTGATTGCTACGCCCTTTGCAAGCGCTAATCCCAGATCGGGTCCGATTTGAAACTGCATAAGAACAAGAGCCAAAAAACCGATAACTGTTGTAAGTCCGCTTGAAAGTATTGAACCAAGTGACTTGCAGAGGGCGTCGACCATTGCGTTGTTTGGATCCGGATTATCTATGCGGCACTCATCAAAACGGTGAATAAGAAACACGGAATAATCGAGTGATACTGCAAGCTGTAATATATTGCCTGCCGCGTTTGTAACAAAAGAAATTTTGCCGAAAATTATATTTGTTCCGGCGTTAATAATTATTGCAATGCCAAGACCTATAAGAATTATGATAGGATCGAACCATGACTTTGTTGTAAGCAAAAGGACAACAAACACAAAAATTACTGAAATTACCGTAATAATTCCGACTTCACCGACTGTTTCTGTTGTTGCGGTTGCCGTGGAGACCGCGCTTCCTGTCATAGCGTTGTTGTCACCAATTAAGTTTCTTATTGAGTCAACAGCCTCCAGCCTTTTTTCGTTATCAACTGTAACCGTAAACAATGCGTTATTGTCTTTGTAATAGGTTTCAAGAGTGTCTTTATCTATTGCGGAAAGCGACGTTGTAATGTCGGCCGAATCATCAAGCCAGCTCACAGCAGTTACACCGTCAATTTTCTTTAGATTCTGCTTATATTCAAGAGCCCTTGGAATCGTGACATCAGAAATCATTACCCTGACGTTTGGTATTCCGCCTTCAAATTCATTTTCCATTACATCAATTGCAACGGTAGACGCTGAGTCTTCGGGAAGATAGTTGTTTATATCGTAGTCGACCGCAACCATATTTCTGAGAACAAAGCAGACAGCGAACGCAATTATAAAAATAACAAGAACAAAAATCCTGTGTTTTACAACTGCACTGAAAAACTTCTTCATCCGGCTACCTCCGTAAATAAAATTCCTATAATTATTATATTGGCAGTACAGCAATATTAAACAGTCAATATAACGACAGGTGACTGAAATTCATACAAAACCTGAATTTTGTCATAGAAATTATTTTTTATACTATTGACTGAAATTTAGACAAATGTATAATAATATCGGGTGAATAAAATGAAGTATGAAATTACATCTCACAATACAAAAAAGCTGCTTGCGGCTTCACTTAAAAAGGCGCTGTTAAACCACCCGCTTTCAAAGGTTACTGTAAGCGGAATTGTAAAAGACTGCGGAATAAACCGAAATACCTTTTATTATCACTTTAAAGATATATACGACCTTATGAAGTGGACGTTTGAAGACGAAGCAATAGAAGTAGTTAAGAAAATAGACCTGATTTCAGACTATGACGACGCAATAAGATTTGTTATGAATTATGTTGAAGAGAATGAGCACATTCTTAACTGCGCATATGATTCAATCGGCAGAGAGGGGATGAAGCAGTTTCTTCATGCAGACTTTATATCTGTAATAGAGTCAATAATAGATTATGTTGAGAAAAAGTCAGAGAGAAAACTTGAAGAAGATTACAAGGGCTTTGTTGCAAATTTCTATACCGAAGCAATTGCAGGTATGGTAATTGACTGGCTTAAAAATCGTGAAACAAGAGATAAAGAAAAAACTGTCAGATATATTTCAGACACTATCCGATATTCACTTGCGGGAATATTTAAGTACGAAGATAATACAGATAAGAAAATATTACAACATAGCTGATTTTTTATTGTAATTTTTGTTACAAATAAAACCATACAACGCCAGAACTGTTATTAAAATGGCATTGCTTTCTGTAATATAATAAATCATCATCGGGTAAACTACATTTGAGGTGATTAGAATGGCAAAAAAGGGAATGAAGCGTATTGACCGAACGCATACAAGGTCAAAAAATGACGCGGCTCCGGTTCCGGAAATTCAGGGAAAGGCAAAACACGGCGAGGAACAGGCACGCCCGATTATTTCGGGTACCTATCCGCCCGAACAAAAGGTTTTTCATACAACTCCTTTTACAAATAAGCACAGCGGAGACAAGCCTATTTCAGACGTATATCCCGTAATTGATAATGACCTTGCAAGAGATAATCTTGAAAATGACATTACAGCAGCCGATTTGCAGGACTTATAAAATCATTATTTTTAATGGGGATTTATGTGACGAAGATCTGCAAATGAAATGTGCCTGTGTGCGGCATATATTTTGCTCTGTCCTAAAATTAAAAGACGACAGATTTTTAAGAATTTGTCGTCTTGTTTTATATGCATTAATTTAATTAAACTTTAAATAAAATTATCGGCATAAAATTAGCTGTAAAGTTGAATTTACCCTATACAAGAAAGCATTTTTATGATAAAATTACCGTAAAATAAATATTACGGTTTTTTATAGGTTAAAAGTAAGATAAAGACAATATTGAAAAGGATAATAGTAAATGAATCTTCAGGAAGTAATTTCAGTTGACAATATGCGAAAAAGTGACGCGCATACCATTGCGGAGCATACTACCTCGTCAGAGCTTATGCACAGAGCCGCAAAAGGGATTTTTGAAGCTGTAAAATTTACCGGCAGAGTTGCGATCGTATGCGGCAAGGGCAACAACGGAGGCGACGGATATGCGCTTGCCTGCATTTTGTGTAAAAACGGGATCATTCCTACAATTATTAGAGCAGGCAGCGGTTTTTCAAAAGACGGACTCTACTATTACAATACCGCAATATCGCTTGGCGCTCAGGAAGAATCGCTTGCCTCAACAGGCAGCTTTACCGGATATGATATTGTTGTTGACTGTTTGCTCGGCACAGGGTTTTCAGGAAATGTCAGGGGAGAAATGAGTACTGCAATTGAACAGATAAACGCATCGGGCGCATACATAATAAGCGCCGATATAAACAGCGGAATAAACGGCGACACAGGTATTGCCGATATTGCGGTTAATTCCGATTTGACTGTTTCAATCGGATATTATAAAACAGGGCTTTTCCTTAATGACGCACCGTACTACATAGATTCAATGGTAAACGCCGACATAGGTATTCATTTGATGAACGAGGAGTACAAACTGATTGACTATTCAAACCTTCGTCTTTTTGAGGGCTACGGCTCGCAGGTTATGACGACCGAACAGTTTTATAATAGGTACGGACGCAATTCCGAAACCTGCAATATAGCTAAATTTGTTACAGAGCTGAGCCGTTCGCAGCGAAAAACCGTTGTTGTAAAAACAGACCATTCGGCAGTAATTGCCGATGTAAAATATGTTTACTTTTGTGCGGATTATATTTTAAATGTTTAGGCCGGAATTTAATTTTTAAAATTTATAAATTTATAAATAAATATACAATATAACACAGGAACCCTAAAAATGGGTTCCTGTTTGGAAAGGGCTGAATTTAATGCGAGGATTAATGCAAAGAATAGCAATATTTATGCAGGGCAGATACGGTACGGATAAACTTAACAATTTTTTGTTTTTGCTGTTTATTATTATTTGGTTTTTAAATATTATTATTTTTAATCCCATAATAAGCATTATTCTTGATATGCTTGAACTAATTGCAATAGCGCTGTTCCTGTTTCGCGCATTGTCAAAAAATATTACCAAACGAAGCGCGGAAAACAGAAAATTTATGCCTTTTTATAATGCGTTTATGAGATGGTTCAGACTTAACGTAAAAAAGTTTAAAGAACGCAAATATTTCAGATATATAAAATGTCCTTCGTGTAAGGCGCAGCTTAGGGTAAAGAACCAAAAGGGTAATCATATTGTGCGCTGTCCCCGCTGCGGCAGAGAATTTAAAAAAAAGATATAAAACTCAGGATTTTTTCCATGCAGAGGGAGAGAAAAGGAGAAGAAGCGGGAATAACTCAAGTCTTCCTGCGAGCATATCAAAAATCAATACAATTTTAGACAGAATACTGAATTCCGAATAATTTCCCACAGGGCCTATATTTCCGAGTCCGGGACCGGTGTTGTTGATAGTTGCCGCAACAGAAGAAAAAGTTGTTAAAAAGTCTTTGTTGTCAATTGAAACAAAAAGAAGGCTTATTGCAAACACCCCTATATAAACTACAAAAAACACAGACGTACTGCGCATAATATCGTGGTTTACGGTTTTGCCGTTCATTTTGACCGCCTTTATGTTTCGGGGATGAATAAGCAGAGAAAATTCTTTTTTTACTTCTTTAAAAAGCAGAACAACCCTTGAAATTTTAAATCCGCCGCCGGTACTGCCCGCTGTTGCGCCTATAAAGGTTAATATAATTATAATTGCTTTTGAAAGCTCCGGCCATTTGTTTACATCGGTAAGTCCGAAACCTGTTGTTGTAATAATTGATGAAACATAAAAGAAGCTTTGGTGAAATGCATCATAGACAGAGCCATATATTGAGAGTATGTTTAATGTTATCAGCACAGTTGAAGCAAGAGTAATTCCGAGGTAGACCCAAACTTCTTCAATTTTTAATATCTGTTTAAGCTTTCCGGCAATAATAAGAAGATAAACAGAAAAGTTCAGACCGAAAAGCAGCATAAATACTGCAATTACAGCTTGCAGAAAGTAGGAATCATAAGCCGCAATACCGGCATTGTGAATTCCGAATCCGCCTGTGCCGCTTGTTGCAAAGCTTACGTTTATTGCGTCGAAAACGCCCATTCCTCCGCATAGTAATAATATAAATTCAAGAAAGGTAAGACCGATATATATGCCGTAAAGCATTGCGGCGTAGCTTCGCATATGAGGAACCGATTTTCCAATAATAGGACCGGGGCTCTCGGCTTTCATAAGATAAATGTTCTGCTGACCTCCGAGCTTTGGAATAATTGCAAGCAGGAACACAATAACGCCCATACCACCCAGCCAGTTAAGAAAGCTCCTCCATATGAGCATACAATTGCTCAATCCTTCTATATTAGTAAGGATCGACGCACCGGTTGTTGTAAAGCCCGATACGGTTTCAAAAAATGCGTCGATAAACGAGGGGATTTCACCGCTTATCCAAAACGGTACGCAGCCCGCAAGCGACATAACTATCCAACTTAGCGCCGTTGCGGCGAAAGCCGATTTTACATACAGCACTATGTTTTGGGGCTTTTTTACTTTAAGAGCAAGAAATCCAAGAATTGCACAGGCAAGTCCTGTAAAAAGAAAGTAAAAACCTTCCCGTTCTCCGTAAATTAATGAGGTAACGGTGGCAATCTGCATTGCCGCTCCCTCTAAAATCAGAACCCATCCAAGAATATAAACTATAATTCGTTTGCTCATACCGCTTTACTACCCTCAATGTCTGCTAAGAATATCGTCAAGATCGCTTAATCCCTTATGCTTTGTAATTATCACAACCATATCATGAGGCATAATAACGTCGCTGCCTTGCGGAATAATTATTTTGCCCCGCCTGTTAATGCATATAACCTGTAAATTGTCTTTTAAATTGAGCTCCCGCAAAGGAATATTTGTAACTTTTGATTTTTCATGTACTCTAAATTCAAGAGCCTCTATCATATCGTCATTAAGCCTGTACAGTGTTTCAACATTGCTGCCAACGGAGTTTTGCATTGCTCTTACATATCTTACAATATATTCACCCGTAAGATTTTTGGGATGAATAATGCAGTCAAGATTAAAGTTGTTGAGTATTGAGTTGAAAGAGGTGTTGTTTACCTTTGTAATAACCTTTGCTTTTGAAACGCCTTTAACATAAAGCGAGCTTAAAATGTTTTCTTCATCATAATCCATAAGCGCCGCAACACCCTTGGCGTGTTCAATTCCCTCGCTGAGCAACAGATCCTGGTCCATACAGTCACCCTGTATAATAATGGCTTCAGGCAATTCCTGAGCAAGTTCTTTGCATCTTGCCGGATTTTTTTCAATTATTTTTACATTAGAACCTGAGTTTATAAGATTTTTGGCAAGATAATATGATATTTTGCCGCCTCCCAGCAGGATCGCGTCACGGCTCTTTCCGATTGAAACATTTATGCGCTTAAAGAATTTTGAAGCTATATCTGATTTTAAAGCAACGGAAATTTTGTCGCCTGCCTGAAGAACAAAATCACCGTTTGGAATATAAACATCATTGCTGCGTTCTACCGAGCAAATGCGCACTTTGCCTTTTAATATATCTATTTCGCTGATTTTTTTATTTGCTATTGATGAGTCGGCAGGCAGGGTGACTTTAATAAGTTCTACCATACCTTTGGAGAATGTGTCAATTTCAAGTGCGCCCGACAAACGAAGCAAACGACTTATTTCATTTGCGGCAGTAAGTTCGGGGTTAATTGCCATTGAAAGTCCCAGCAAATCTTTTACTCTTGCCAAATCTTTTGTGTATTCGGGATTGCGAACTCTTGCTATTGTATGACTAACGCCTGCCGCCTTTGCCATAAGGCAGGTGTAAAGGTTTATTTCATCATGAGCCGCCGCCGCGATAACCAGGTCAGCGGTTTCCGCTCCCGCCTCAGAAAGAACATCATATGTCGCGCCGTTGCCCTCAACCCCCATAACATCAAGTGAATTTGAAAGGTTTTGTACAGCGTCTCCGTTTATGTCAACAA
The DNA here is from genome assembly GCA_947623205.1 of uncultured Clostridia bacterium. Taxonomy (GTDB): domain Bacteria; phylum Bacillota; class Clostridia; order Oscillospirales; family Acutalibacteraceae; genus Ruminococcoides. The sequence continues at coordinate 49,588 of CANQGM010000003.1, read as the reverse complement.
CAACTATTTCGTGACCTTCATAATTAAGCTGGGTTGCGATGGAAGTACCCACTTTACCGCAGCCTACAATAATAACCTTCATAAATAAGACCCCATTGTGTTTGAAAATATATTTTCAGAAAAAACGCCGAAAAATTTTCATACAAATCATAATACACCATATTATGTTGAAAATCAATATTTATACTGTAAAATTATTATATGTAATTATACATCATAAATAGCTTGCGACAGTTAGGTTTATTGACAAAAAACAGAGCAATAATTATAATTTAATTAATTTAAAACAATCGGTTAATATAAAGCTTATAATGCTTATTTTAAAAGGCAATAAATTTTTAATTTATTTATCTTTTTGAATTATCATATTAATATGCTCCTGCTTATAATAGTTTTAGTATTTTATGTCTGCCATAAGAGGAGATATCAGATTGATTTGCGTTTTTTATACAGCTGATTTATATGAAATGCATTACAGATAAGGAGAATAAAAAGTGAAATATCATAAACTTGTTGAAAATGCAGGCAGACCAAAGGGATTTTGGGGCAAACTAATGATAAATTCAATGAACAAGGGTCACGTCGGGGTCACTCAATGGGGACTTGAACATATTGATTTTCAATTAAATTATAACGTGCTTGACGTCGGATGCGGCGGCGGAAAAGCCGTTGCGGAAATTTGTGAAAAAATTGGAAACGGTAAGGTGTACGGCGTAGATTATTCTGAACTTTGTGTTAAAAAATCTAAAAAGCTGAATAAGAATAATATTCTTTGCGGAAAGGCAGCAATAATGCTTGCTTCTGTTTCTGACTTACCCTTTAGCGATAACAGTTTTGATGTTGTAACTGCAATTGAAACATACTATTTCTGGCCGGATAAGATAAAAAATTTAAAAGAAATTTACAGAGTGCTTAAAAAGGACGGTAAAATTCTTCTTGTTTTTGAAATGCTCAAAACAGATGACGACCCTATGAAATGGAATAAGGTTGAAAAAACACTCTCAATCAAATCGGTTACAGAGGATGAAATAAAAAAAGCACTTGCAGACGCAGGTTACAGTGATGTTAAGACATACACCAAAAAGGGAACTACCTGGCTGTGTGCAGCGGCGCAAAAATAAGCGATTAAGGAGAAAATATGAAAGCATTGATAACCGGGGCAAGCTCTGGCATAGGCAAAGAAATTGCAAAGTATCTGGCGTCGCTTAACTGCGATTTGATTATTGCTGCGCGCAGTACCGACAAACTGAGGGCTTTGCGTGATGAGCTGAAGAATGTAGATGTTCGCGTAATATCGGTTGATTTATCGCGCGAGCAGGACTGCTATGATTTGTATGAGCATATAAAAAACGAAAACATAGATTTTCTTGTAAACAACGCAGGTTTCGGCGCATACGGAAAATTTGTTGATGTTCCGCTTGAAACTGAAATCAAGCTTATTCATACAAATGTACTTGCAGTGCATATTTTAACAAAACTATTTTTGCGCGATATGGTAAAACGCAACAGCGGTTATATTCTTAATGTAGGTTCTGCCTCGGGGTTTCTTGCAGGTCCTACGTTTTCAAGCTATTATGCGTCTAAAAATTATGTGGTGCGCCTCACCCAAGCTATACATGAGGAACTCAGGCGCGACAAAGTAAATGTAAAAGTGTCGGCGCTGTGTCCCGGCCCTGTTCGCACCAATTTTAATGATGTTGCAAACGTAAAGTTTTGCATTCGCGGATTAACTCCGCAGTATGTTGCAAAATACGCAATTGATAATACATTTAAGGGAAAAATGATAATAACACCGGGATTAACCATGAAAATGGTAAAGTTTTTTGAACATTTTGCAAGTGAGAATGTGCTTACAAAAATCTCTTATAATGTACAGATGAGAAAAAACTCAAATTAATTGAGAGTACGGCTATATTATAAAAGCTTAAAATTGTTTTATTGCGCAGAATAATCTGTAAAAATATGTAATAAATCTGTTGACAACATTTTAGCTTTGTGATATAGTATATAAGCCGCTTACTGTGGGTTATAAGTGATTTGTTCCACCCATGATGTAGCGAGCCCAATGTAAAGGATGAAACTAAATGTACGCAGTTATTCAAACAGGCGGCAAGCAGTATAAAGTAACTAATGATGAAGTTATTTTTATTGAAAAGCTTAACGCCGAGGCTAACGACACAGTAACATTTGACGTAGTCGCTGTAGGTACAGACGACGGAATCAAAGTCGGCACTCCTCTTGTAGAAGGTGCAAAAGTTACGGCTGAAGTATTAAAGAACGGTAAAGGCAAAAAAATCAGAGTTGCTACTTACAAGCCTAAAAAAGGCGAAAAGAGAGTAAAAGGTCACAGACAGCCTTACACACAGGTTAAAATTACTTCAATTGAAGCCTGAGTTATGATTACGGTAACTTTTTATAAATCTGATAATTTGATTTGCGGTTTTGATGTAAGCGGTCATTCGGGTTATTCCGATGAAGGCTCAGACATAATATGTTCGGCGGTAAGCTCTGCTGTGCTGATGGCCGCAAACACAATTACCGATGTTCAGTTTTTAAAAGCTGACGTTACCGACAGAGACGGATATGTTAATTTAAAAATGCCGCCAAACGAGGCAGTTAAAGCCGCGGTTACATTAAACGGGCTGAAGCTTCATTTAATTGCTTTTTCAAAGCAATACAAAAAATATATTAAAGTTAAATTTTCGGAGGTGTAGGGTAATGCTTAAAATAAACATTCAGTTATTCGCTCATAAAAAAGGTATGGGTTCTACAAAGAACGGACGTGACAGTGAGTCAAAGCGTCTTGGTGTTAAGCGTGCAGACGGACAAAAGGTTCTTGCAGGCAATATTCTTGTAAAACAGAGAGGCACACATATTCATCCCGGTGAAAATGTAGGCATAGGCTCTGACGATACGCTGTTTGCTAAAATTGACGGTGTATTAAAGTTTGAGCGTGTCGGCAAAAGCAGAAAGCGCGCAAGTGTTTATCCTGTTGAGCAGTAACAACATATTTTCAATATGAGGGTGGATGAAAATCCACCCTTATTTATTTAACCTGACTGTCAATACTATTTTTGTGTACGACAGGGTCAAATAACCTTTTCGGGTACAGATTCTTATAATAAAATTCTGTTTTGGAGAATAATTATGTTTGTAGATACAGCTAAAATTAAAATAAAAGCAGGTGACGGAGGAGACGGCGCAGTTTCATTTCACCGCGAAAAGTATGTTGCTGCGGGAGGCCCCGACGGCGGAGACGGAGGCCGCGGCGGCAACATAGTTTTTGTTGCAGATACTAATCTTTCAACACTTGCGGATTTCAGATACAAACGCAAATATTTTGCGTCTAAAGGCGAAAACGGAAAGGGCGGCAGATGCAGGGGCAGAAATGCCGAGGATTTAGTAATACGCGTTCCCCTGGGAACACTCGTAAAAGAGGAAGGCACAAACAGGCTTCTTGCCGATGTTTCAACCAAAGAGCCGTACATTGTTGCCAAAGGAGGCAAAGGAGGATGGGGAAATCCGCATTTTGCCACTCCCGTGCGACAGGTGCCTCGCTTTGCAAAGCCGGGTCTGCCGGGAGAAGAATTTGATGTTGTGCTTGAACTTAAGCTTCTTGCAGATGTCGGTCTTGTAGGTTTTCCTAACGTAGGCAAAAGCACCCTTGTCTCTGTTGTATCTCAGGCAAAGCCTGAAATTGCCAATTATCATTTTACAACTATCACGCCTGTTCTGGGCGTTGTTTCCATTGAGGAAGGTTCTTCATTTGTAATGGCCGATATTCCTGGACTTATCGAAGGAGCATGGCAGGGTACGGGGCTTGGACATCAGTTTTTGCGCCATGTTGAACGCTGCAGAATGCTTGTTCACATTGTAGATGTTTCAGGCAGCGAGGGCAGAGATCCCAAAGAAGATTTTAAAGCTATTAATAACGAGCTTAAAAAATTTAATCCCGAGCTTGCTGAACGCCCTATGGTAGTTGTCGGAAATAAGTGCGATATGGCAACAGAAGGGCAGATTGCTGATTTTAAGGCATATGCAGAGGAGCAGGGGTACGAATTTTTTCCTATTATGGCTGCAATTCGTTACGGCGTTGACCCTCTTCTTAAAAAAATTACGGAAATGCTGTCAAAGCTGCCTCCAATTGCACGTTATGAGGCTGAACCCGCGCCGGTAGTTACCGTTGATGATTTTGACGACCATACCGTTGCAATAAAAAATGTAAACGGTATTTATACAGTTGAAGCGGACTGGCTGCTTCAGGTTATGAAAGGTATAAATTTTGATGATTATGAAAGTCTTAACTATTTTCAGAAGGTTTTAATTAACGGAGGCGTAATAGACGCTCTTCGTAAAAGCGGATGCTCTGACGGTGACACGGTATCAATTTACGACGTCGAATTTGATTTTATGGATTAAATTTTAATGCGGAATATACGGAGCAAAGGTATGGAAAACATAGCATTGTCACATAATAAAACAGATGAAATTTCACCGCTTACGCTTGCTTTTGTAGGTGACGGCGTATATGATTTGCTTGTGCGCGATTATCTTGTGCGCAGGGCAAACCGACCGGTGGGTGAGCTTAATAAAATAAAAGTATCGCTTGTAAACTGCGGCAGTCAGGCAAAGCTTGCAAAACAGCTTTTGCCGAGTCTTACCGAAAAGGAAACGCTTATTTACAAACGGGGACGCAATGCCGCGCCGAAATGCACGCCAAAACACGGCTCTGTTGCTGACTATCACAGTGCAACGGGTCTTGAATCACTATTAGGCTATCTTTATTTAAACGGAGAAACTCAACGGTTGAATACGCTGTTTAAAATAATCATACATAACGCTTATAATTTGGATAGTGATATGAATGAAAAAATTTAAACGCAGATTTAAAAAACCGACTTTTGCGCAACTACGCACAGCAGGCTTTGATTATTTTATAATTGCAATGGGGTCTGTGGTGTATGCATTGTCCGTTGCAATTTTTACTTCGCCTAACAACATTGCGCCCGGAGGAATCACGGCCATTTCAACAATGCTCAACTATATGTTCGGCGTTCCTATAGGTTTATTTATTTTTCTTTTAAATATTCCGCTTTTTGTATGGGGCGCAATTGAAAACGGCGTCAGCTTTCTCACAAAAACAGTAATAGCAACAGCGTTTGTTTCTGTTGCTATTGACGTTTTAGCGCCGATCCTGCCCGAATATTCCGGCGACACGATTCTTGCGGCCGTTTTTGGAGGTATTTTAAACGGCTCGGGCATAGGATTTATCTTTTTCCGCGGAGGTTCTACGGGCGGAACTGATATTGTAGCACTTAACATCCACAAGAGGTTTCCTTATTTTTCAACGGGTAATATAATACTTCTTGAAGATATTGTAATACTTATTATGGTATTTTTTGTTTACCACACTCTTGAAAGCGTTCTGTATGCAGTAATTACCATATTTATAAGCATAAAGGTAATAGATACAATATCATACGGCACATCACGCGGCAACGGAAAACTGTTGTTTATAATTACCAACAAATACGATGAAGTAAGCGGCGGCATTATGAACGACCTTGAACGCGGCGTTACGCTGCTTGACGGAGAGGGAGCGTACAGCGGAGAAAAAAAGCGCGTTATAATGTGCGCAGTTCGTCCGCAGCAGGTTTACAGAATTACATCGGGTGTTAAGCAAATTGATGAAAATGCTTTTATTATTGTTACAACAGCAGGCACAATACAAGGAGAAGGTTTTGCAAAGAAATAAAACATGGTCGGTTTTAATGAGCCGACCATTAATTTTTAATTTTATTTTTTAAATATTCTTATGAAAGCCTGTACAAATTTAGGCGGAAAATTAAAATTATATAAACAGAAAATGTTAAAAAACTATTTAAAATATAAATTTTATGTGCTAAAATAGAAAAAGATAATTTGAAAGATGGTGATTTTTTTGTTTAAAAAAATATTGGCAGCCTTATTATCAGCTGCAATTGCAACAGGCGTTTCCTGTGCTTTTTCCGGCTGTTCGGATAATAATGGAAAATCAAACGGTTCTGATGAAAATTTGTCAACAGATTATAAAACCGCCGACAATATTGCCGACGGAGCGATACTTCAGTGCTTTTGCTGGGATTTTAATACAATAAAAGAATCAATGGCTGATATAGCCGCCGCCGGATTTACTTCTTTGCAAACGTCTCCTATTAATGAGTGCTTAGAAGGCGAAAACGGCGGAATGGAGCTTTACGGCAACGGCAAATGGTATTACCATTATCAGCCTACTGACTTTAAAATAGGTAATTATCAGCTCGGCACCCGAGATGAATTTAAAGCAATGTGTGATGAAGCAGACAAATACGGCATAAAAGTACTTGTTGATATTATTGCCAACCACACCACACCCGAAACCGACGCTGTAAGCAAGGATTTAATTAAGGCGGGCGGAGGAAGTCTTGAAACTCTTTATCACAAAGGCAACGAAAAAGACCTTACCGATTACAGCAACCGTTTGGCTTGCACAACATACAAAATGGGCGGACTTCCTGACATCAATACCGAAAGACCGTCTTATCAGGATTATTTTATAGACTTCATTAACGACTGCATTGCCTGCGGTGCTGACGGATTCAGATACGACACGGCAAAGCACATTGGACTTCCCGATGACCCAAAAGAAGATGACGGATTTAAAAATAATTTTTGGAAACGTGTAACTACCGAAATTGACAACGCTGATAAAATTTTTAATTACGGCGAAGTATTACAGGGCAATAACGACAGAATAGCCGATTATATTAATGCAATAGGCAGAACGACCGCAAGCACATACGGCAGCAAAATACGTTCAGGTATTATGAACAGCATTCTTGACACAAGTGTTGTATCAGATTACTGGCTTGGCGATGCGCCTCTTAATATGGTAACTTGGGTAGAATCACACGACAATTATATTAACGAAGGTACATGGGCGCAGCTTACCAAAGAGCAAATTAAGTTAGGCTGGGCAATTATAACGGCGCGCAAGGACGGAACTCCGCTTTTCTTCTCAAGACCTTATAATTCTTCCTATGAAAACGAATGGGGAATGAACCGAATCGGTACACAGGGAGACGATATTTATAAAGATAATTCGGTTTCCGCCGTAAATTTCTTCCGTACCGCAATGGCCGGTGAAGATGAAAATCTTAATAATCCTAACGATGAAAGTACCGCGCTTGTTATTGAAAGAGGCGAAAAAGGCGCCGTAATTGTCAATACATTAGGTGAACTGAAGGTTGACTTTGACATAAATCTTAAAGACGGCACATATGTTGACAGAGTAAACAACAAAACAGAATATGTTGTAAAAAACGGTAAGCTCACCTGCGAAACTCCAATACCTCAAAATTCTGTTGTAGTTCTCTATAATGAGGGTTACACTCAATATGCCGATACCGCAAAAGTAGGCGTTAAAGACGATACTGTTTTTTCATATGATACAGATTCGCAGAAGGTTACGCTTACCTGCTCAAATACAAACAATGCGACATACTCAATAAACGGCGGGGAAGAAAAGTCTTTTGTAAACGGCGATGAAATTACCGTTAAGCCGTCGTCAGATTCAGAAGTTACAATTGTTGAATTAAGAGCGTCTAATAAGCAGAATATTAAGACATATGAAAGAGTTGAGTTTACTCACAAGAAAAGCTACTCGGCAGAAAAGGGAACAAAAATTTATTTTGAAAAGCCCGATGATTGGGACGATGAAATTTACGTATATGTTTATGATGAAGATATAAATGAAAACGATATATGGCCCGGAGTTGAAATGAAAAAGGAATCCGACGGCAAATACAGTTATACTTTAGATAAAGACTGGGACACACCGTATATTATATTTAACGACGGAGACGCGTCCGACAGCGTTCAGTATCCTGAAGGACAGGGACTTGAGGTCGTTCCCGACAAAACTTATAAAGTCGAATAATTTTGGAGGTTCCATAATGAGTAATTTTAAAGGAGTAAAAATGGAAAACAGCAATTTGCCTGCCGAGGAAGTTAAAAATCCGGAATTGCTTCAGGCAATTATAAAAATGCAGGAGGATAACAGCAAAGAAAATGTTGACGCAATGATAAACGCTGTTATGAATGCAAAATTAATTTTGCCGGCAAAAGTTATGCCTACGGCACAGGCACGAACTAAAAACGGACAGACAATAATGGGGCAGGCAACGCAGGTTCAGTTCAGACTGCTTGAAAATCAGAATAAAGAAAAATACTTTGGCGTTTTTACCGATACTGACGAGCTTTACAAATGGAAAGGCACACAATCTGCCCAGAAGGTTGTAACAAATTTTGACAGTGTTGCTCAAATGCTAATGGATCCAAAGGCTGACATCTGCGGATTTGTCATAAATCCGTTTGGAAAAAGCGTTACTTTCCCAAAAGAGATGGTTATTTCTCTTAAACAGCAGAGAGATTATGTAAAAATGAATAAGCAAAAAATAGAGCCGGGCACGAAAATACAGCTTGGCGAACCAAAGGAATATCCCATTGATTTAATGGCTGCTCTTATAAATCATTTCAGCACGGAAGAAAACGTGAACGCGGCATATCTTAGAATGATGGAGCAAAACGGCAACAAAAGCTATTTGATAGTTGTTGATTTTTACGGAAATATGGAGCAGACATTTGAGGCGATAGGCAGAGTTGCAAAGCCGTATCTTGACAGTGAAATTCAAATTTCAATGATACCTTATTCAATGGAGTTTGCACAGAATGCAGTAAACGGAATTGAACCTTTCTACAAAAAGTCAAACGAATAAACGACGTTAATAAATTTTAATACATTGTATTTAACTCTATGAATGCAGTACATTTGTAAATAAATATTTACTTGAATTTTAATATAATTGTGTTATAATTATTTAACAGAATAATAAGATAGGGGAACGATTATGAAATGTCCTTATTGCGGTTATGAAGAAAGCAAGGTAATCGACTCTCGTTCTGCCGACGACGGTGAAAGAATCCGCAGAAGACGGGAATGTCTGAAATGCGCCAAGCGTTTTACTACGCATGAAGTAATTGAAACAATACCTCTCATTGTTGTAAAGCGCGATAGATCGCGCGAGGTTTTTGACAAAGACAAGTTAACATCGGGTATTCTGCGCGCCTGCGAAAAACGTCCTGTTTCAATTGAACAGATCGAAAATATGGTTAATGAAATTGAAGCAAAGCTCCAGAGCAGCCTTGAACGTGAAGTTACAACATCGCAGATTGGCGAGCTTGCAATGGAGCAGTTAAAAGACATTGATGAAGTTTCATATGTCCGTTTTGCGTCAGTTTATCGCCAGTTTAAAGATATAAATACATTTATGGAGGAGTTAAACAAGCTGCTCACGGAAAAAAAGTAAAGTTTTAATAAAAGCTGCTGCTTTTGATAACTCAGTAAATTAATATTTCTGCATAAATTAAAAATACCTGTCGAAATATTTTCGGCAGGTATAATTTTATGAAAATTTTATGAGTTACAGCTGCATGAATCACATTGAGGAATGTTTCCGACAAACGGCTCAGGGTCAACGCCCTTTTTCTTGTAATAATCGGAAATAGCAGCCTTAATAGCCTGCTCCGCAAGCACAGAGCAGTGAACCTTTACCGGCGGAAGTCCGTCAAGAGCTTCCATAACCGCTTTGTTTGTAAGCTTAAGGGCGTCGTTTATAGACTTGCCCTTAATCATTTCGGTTGCCATGCTGCTTGTGGCAATTGCCGCGCCGCAGCCAAAGGTTTTGAATTTTACATCTGTTATTGTATCGTCTTCAACCTTAATATACATTTTCATAATATCGCCGCATTTTGAGTTTCCAACCTCGCCAATGCCGTCAGCGTTTTCAATTTCACCCACATTGCGCGGATTTGCGAAATGGTCCATGACCTTTTCTGAATATACCATTATCAGAGCCTCCTGTATAATTAATAATTTATCAGCATTAAATAACTTTTTCTTCGGCTTCCCGCTTTTTAATTGCCTCCCATAACGGTGACATTGCTCTTAAATAAGTAACAATTTGGGGAACCTTTTCGAGAATGTAGTCAATGTCTTCCTCCGTATTTTCGGCAGAGAACGAAAGCCGCATACTGCCGTGAGCAATCTCGTGGGGAAGACCGATAGCAAGCAGAACATGACTCGGGTCAAGGCTGCCCGATGTACAGGCAGAACCGGAAGAAGCGGAAATGCCGTTTAAGTCGAGCTTTAGCAAAAGACTTTCGCCTTCAATTCCCTCAAAGCACATATTAACATTACAAGGCAAGCGATGAACTCTGTCTCCGTTAATTCTTGAACGCTCAATTTTCAGCAGACCGTCAATAAGTCTGTCACGCATTTTAATAAGTTTTGCACATCTTTCGTCCATTGTGTCAACCGCAAGCTGAAGCGCCGCGTCAAGTCCTACAATGCCTGCTACGTTTTCAGTGCCGGCACGCCGATTCCTCTCCTGAGCGCCACCGTCAATAAGATTATCAATTTTAATACCTTTTCTGATGTATAGCAGACCGCAGCCTTTAGGACCGTGAATTTTGTGAGCGGTCATTGAAAGCATATCAATATTCTGTTCCTCAACATTGATTTTTACATACCCTGCCGCCTGAACCGCATCCGTATGGAAAATTACCCCGTGTTTTTTGCAGACAGCGCCTATTTCCGGAATAGGCTGAATAGTGCCTATTTCATTATTTGCGTACATTATTGAAACAATGGCCGTGTCGTCACGAATAGCATTTTCTACGTCTTCGGGATGAACAATGCCGTTTTCATAAACGTCAAGATATGTTACTTCAAAGCCTTCTTTTTCAAGACTTTGACAGGTGTGCAGAATTGCATGGTGTTCAAATTTTGAAGTAATAATATGCTTTTTGCCCTTTGATTTTAGAGCTCTGCAAACGCCTTTCAGCGCCCAGTTATCGGATTCGCTGCCTCCCGACGTAAAAAATATTTCGCTTGGATTTTTTACACCGAGGTTTTTCGCTATGTTTTCTCTTGATTTTTCAATAGCTTCTTTTGCTTTTCCTCCTATTGAATAAAGACTTGAAGGATTACCGTAAAAATCAGTGAGATACGGCATCATTTTTTCAAGAACAACAGGAGAAAGCGCTGTTGTTGCCGAATTGTCGGCATAAATATTTCTCATTTATACTTCACCTTTATATAAAATTACCTTATGAGTACTGCTGTGCAGCCGTTACAGCAAGACGGTCACACCGCTCGTTTTCAGGATGTCCCGCGTGACCCTTTACCCACTGTACATCAATATCGTGGATTTCGCACAATTCAAGAAGTTTGTCCCATAGCTCCTGGTTTAGAGCAGGTTCTTTCTTGTTGCGCATCCATCCGTTTGCTTTCCATTTTTTAGCCCATCCAAGCTTGATTGCGTTGCAAACGTATTGAGAATCACTGTACAATGTAACTTTACACGGCTCTTTTAAAAGAGCAAGCGCGTTTATTACTGCCGAAAGCTCCATTCTGTTGTTGGTTGTATCAGCTTCTCCGCCCGAGATTTCTTTTTCATAATCATTATAACGCAAAATTGCGCCCCAGCCGCCGGGACCCGGATTGCCGATGCAGGCTCCGTCAGTATAAATTTTAACCTGTTTCAAACATATTCTCCTTATTTGATGTACAGATTATATTATAATACTTGTCAGGGGCAAATGCAACCATTATTTAATCATTATTTTGCCAAAAAACGCCCATAATATTATTACACAGCTTTATATTTTCTTAATGTTTAATAAGTAATTTTGTAATAAAAAATATTTTATTAATTCTTTTCATATCTTGACACATTAGTTGTATTTGGGTTAAAATAAAATGAATACATACACTCAATAAGTATGTGATAATAATTTAGGGAATAAAATCCGCGTGATGTTTGCGGATTAAAATGAGCGATTGCATACAGCTATGACCGTAAATATGATCGCTAAATATTTGCGGTTTTTAAAGTTAATATTCATTCGTTCAAAATATATATTTTATTTCATAATTAATTCTAAAGAAATTCGGAGGTAAATTTGTGAGTGCAGAAAGCAACAATAATGCAAATGTCAAATTAAAACAAAATAAGAACTTAAAAAACAGTAAAAATAATACAAAACAGGCAAAAAATACAGGTAATGCAGATTATCGAAAAGGTAAAACAGCAAATAGTGCAAATATGAAAATTCAAAACAATAATCGCTCAAAAATGCATCATAAAACAGTTGCTCAAAGAACGGTTCAAAAGCCGCCAATTAAAATTGCCTTTTTGGGCGGACTTAATGAAATCGGTAAAAACCTTACCGTTATCGAATGTGAAGACGATATGATTATAATTGACTGCGGAATGGCGTTCCCGGATGGCGATATGTTGGGCGTTGACCTTGTTATACCCGATTTTTCATATCTTGAACAAAATGCGGACAAAATTAGGGGTATTGTTCTTACTCACGGTCATGAGGACCACATAGGAGGGCTGCCGTTTCTTTTGTCAAGAATAAGGATACCTATTTACGGCACTCCGCTTACTATTGGACTTGTAGAGAACAAGCTAAAAGAACACGGTCTTTACAACCAGGCTTTGCTTAATGTTGTTGAAGGCGGCGATACAATTAAACTTGGAAGTATTTGTATTCAGTTTATCCATGTAAATCATTCAATTCCCGACGCCGTTGCCTTTGCAATTTACACACCCGGCGGAACTATTGTTCATACCGGTGACTTTAAAATTGACTGTACGCCTATTATGGGCGAAATGATAGACCTTTCAAGTATTGCAAAAGTCGGTGACGGAGGCGTTCTTGCACTTCTTGCCGAAAGTACAAATGCAGAACGACCCGGTTACACAGCGACGGAACGCAAGGTGTCTGAAAGCTTTGAAAATCTTTTCCGCAGTGCTGAGCATTACAGAATTATTATTGCAACTTTTGCTTCAAATGTAAACCGCGTTCAGCAAATTATTAACTGTGCAGAAAAATATGGAAGAAAAGTTGCTTTTTCAGGCCGAAGTATGGTTAATTATATGAATGTGGCCCAAAAGCTGGGTTATCTTTCTGTTCCCCAAAATCTGATAATTGATTTAGATATGCTTGACAGATACAGACCCGAGGAGATCGTACTTGTTACAACCGGAAGCCAGGGCGAACCGATGAGCGCTCTTTCAAGGATGGCATATTCGGATCACCGCAAGGTTATGGTGGGCGAGGGCGATTTTATAATTATTTCTGCAAATCCTATTCCCGGAAACGAAAAGACAGTCGGTAACGTTGTTGACGAGCTTCTTAAAAAGGGATGTAAGGTTGTGTATGAATCAATGTACGAGGTTCATGTTTCCGGTCATGCTTGTCAGGAAGAACTTAAAATCATGCACAGACTTGTAAAGCCTAAGTATTTTATCCCCGTTCACGGTGAACAAAAGCATTTAAGAAAGCACGCTGAACTTGCTATGTATTTGGGAATGGAACGCAAAAACATTTTTATTGGTGATGTTGGCAGCGTCGTTGAGATAAATGAAAATTATATAAAGGAGCTTCCTTCGGTTCCGTCAGGCAAAGTTTTTGTTGACGGTTTGGGTGTCGGTGATGTAGGCAGTATAGTTCTTCGTGACCGAAAACATCTTGGACAGGACGGACTTATAATTATTGTAGCATCACTTGATGTATATGACGGACATGTAATCAGCGGCCCCGACATTGTGTCGAGAGGATTTGTTTATGTACGGGAAAGCGAAGGACTTCTTGATGAAGTTAAACAACTTGCATTATCAATTCTTGAAGATTATGCCGAAATTAATGTTCACGATTGGGGCATGATAAAAAACAAAATAAAAGATGATGTTTCAAAGCTGATAGCTCAGCGTACACGACGCACACCGATGATCCTTCCTATTTTGCAGGAGGTTTAAAAGTTTGTATATTTAAAATTTACTGAGGATTAACATGAGAAAAAAACATTGGACAGTAACTCCGTGGTTTTTAATATTTGCGTCAGCAATGCTTATTATGGCACTTGCGTCATATAATTATAACCGTGTGCTGTGCTATATTGAGCTTGGTATATCAGTAGTATCATTTGCTGTTGTTTTTATTTTTTCTTTGCGTTTTCACAATTACATTGTAACTACTGTGCGAAATGCCGCAAACAGAATAAGAGGGGTAGACTCCGAATATCTTGAAAGATATAAGTGCCCGGTAGCCGTAGTCGGAGAAAAAAACGACATAGTATGGTGCAACTCTAAATTCAGCAAAAATATGTGCGGCGGAAGAAGTCCCGAGGGTGAAACGATCAGCAGATATCTTTCAGGCTTTGAAATTAAAGACGTTGCAGACAGAGAGAGTTTTGACGTTGCCGTAAACGGAAAAGAATACACTGTTTTTTGTGTTTCTGTCGGCAAAGGTGTAATTTGCCATTTTGTGGAGGATACTTTCTACAAGGAAACAGCACGCGAATTTAAAGACTCACGTCCCTGCGTTGCAATAGTCACATTTGACAATGCTGAAGACTTTTTAAATGAAAACGATGAGACCTACACGGAAATTACTCTTACAGTTGCGGCATATCTTCAAAAATGGGCGGCTGAGTACAATGCCTTATTTAAAAAAGTGAGCGATAACCGCTATATGATAATTTTCCGCAACAGCGATGTTGAAAAGCTTATTTCATTAAAATTCCCGATTCTCAAGCAGATTCATTCTATTAAGGTCAACCATCATGGAGCGACTGTTTCCGCAGGTATTTGCAAGGACGCCAAAACTCTTAAGGACAGTGAAGCTAACGCGCGCAAGGCACTTGAAATGGCCCTTGGCAGGGGCGGTGACCAAATTGCAGTGTTGACAGATAACAGCTATGAGTTTTTTGGAGGAACAGCGGCGGCGCCTGAAAAGGTAAGCAAGGTTCGTATGCGTGTAATTGCAAATGCAATAAGCCGTGCGGTTGCTGACAGTGACAAGGTGTTTATTATGGGACACCGCTTTTCTGACCTTGACTGCGTAGGTTCTGCAATAGGACTGCAATGTATAATGGAAAAGTCATTCAGCCGTTACAGCAGAATAGTAATTGATAAAGACACCTCAATGGCAAAAAATCTTATTTCATTTACAGAAGAAAAGCTGGGCGGCGACATATTTATAACCCCTGATGAAGCAATAAGAGAACTCACACAAAGAACATTGCTCATAATAGTTGATACACATATTAAAAATTCGCTTGAAAGCATAACTCTGTATGAACGCTGTAAGCGAGTTATAGTAATTGACCATCACAGAAAAGCTGTTAATTTTATTGACAACGCTTTAGTGTTTTGCCATGAACCTTCGGCTTCATCTGCATCTGAAATGTGCAGTGAAATAATCAGCTGTCTTGATGATAAGCCGATTGGATATGTTCAGGCTGACGCACTGCTGGCAGGAATAATGCTTGATACCAAAAGTTTTGTAATAAAAACAGGCGCGCGCACATTTGAAGCTGCGGCATACCTCAGAAAAAAGGGTGCAAATACCCTTACGGTAAAAGAGATGTTCTCCGACAGTATTGATACATATAAAGAAAAAGTTGATATTGTATGCCGTGCGCAGATCTACCGCGGCTGTGCCGTATCAACAGCGGAGAGTGCGGCAGACGATGTGCGTCTTGCCTCCGCACAAGCGGCAGACGAACTGCTGACGTTAAAGGACGTAAACGCGTCTTTCGTAATTTTTGAAGAAGACGGCACGGTCAATGTTTCTGCACGCAGCTACGGGCGGGTAAACGTTCAGATAATTATGGAAAAACTCGGCGGAGGCGGTCACCAGACAATGGCGGCGGCTCAGCTTGAAAATACAACAAAAGAGCTTGCATATCAGAGACTGACCAAGGTGATCGACGAAGTGTTTGATGATGTAAGCAATACATAATTGGAAGGATGATTTAAATGAAAGTGATTTTATTGCAGGATGTAAAGTCTTTGGGTAAAAAGGGCGAGCTTGTAAATGCGTCCGACGGATACGCCCGCAACTTTCTTTTGCCGAAAAAACTTGCAAGAGAAGCAAATGCTCAGGCAATGAATGAATATAAAAATGCTGAAAATTCAAAAAATTATAAAATAGCAACTCAAAAGGCTCAGGCGGAGCATGACAAACAGACGCTTGAAGGCAAGACGTTTAAAATGACGGCAAAAGCAGGTCAGGGCGGTAGACTTTTTGGAAGTGTAACATCAAAACAGGTAGCCGAAGAAATTAAAAAGCAATATAATATTATTGTTGATAAACGCAAGGTGATACTTGAGTCCGACATTAAGGAGTTCGGCACATACAGTGCCGAAGTAAAACTTTATGCGGGAATAACGGCTAAAATTGATGTTCAGGTATCGGAAGAATAAAATTTAGTTTAAGGATAAAAAAATGGCTGATTCAACATTTACAAGCAGTTATGACGGTTTGAATATGCCGTACAGTCCCGAAGCAGAACAAGCAGTTTTGGGAGCAATAATTCTTGACAGTACGGTTTTTGACAGGGTAGTTGAACACATAAAAACACCCGATTATTTTTACGTTGCTCTGCATAAAATCATTTATGCCGAAATGAGCGGAATGATTAAATTCGGAGAAGCGATAGATTTTGTTACTCTGCTTGAAAAATTAAAACAAAATAAAGCCTTTGATGAGGCAACTGGCAAGACCTATCTTATGGACCTTGTAAATAACTGTCCGTCAATTTCAAATGCAGAGGCCTATGCAAAGGTAATAGCTGATAAGTATAATATACGCCGACTTATAACTGCCTCGCGTGAAATTATTGACGACGCCTCCGCCGGTGAGGATGACGCCGCTGTACTTATTGAATCGGCAGAACAGAAAATTTTTGATATACGTCAGGGCAACGAAAAGCGCGGTCTTGAACGAATCAACTCTGTAATTTTACAAACCTTTGACCGTCTTGACGCCCTTAACAGCGATACCGACGACAGGCTTAAACCGATTCCCACGGGTATAGGTGACCTTGACAGGCTGATAACGGGGCTTAACAGGAGCGACCTTATTTTGCTTGCTGCCCGTCCCGGTATGGGTAAAACAAGCTTTGCTCTCAATATTGCGCGAAATGCGGCGTGCAGGTCTAAAAAGACTGTTGCGTTTTTTTCGTTGGAAATGTCAAAGGAGCAGCTTGCCAGCCGCCTGCTTTCAACCGAGGCTCTGGTAAGCGGAACAAATCTGCGTACAGGTAAGCTAAGTGAAGAAGAATGGGACAGGCTTATTCCCGCAAGCGATGTTTTAAGCAAAGCGGAATTATATATTGATGACACTCCCGGAATTACTATCACTGAGATGAAGTCAAGGCTCCGCAGACTTCACAACCTTGACCTTGTAATAATTGATTATTTGCAGCTTATGGCAAGCGGAAGAAGAATAGAAAACCGAGTACAGGAAATTTCAGAAATTACAAGAAATCTTAAAATCCTTGCAAAAGAAATGAATGTACCCGTAATTACGCTTTCGCAGCTTTCACGTGCGTCGGAGCAGCGTACGGACCATCGTCCGCAGTTATCCGACCTCAGAGATTCAGGCTCAATTGAGCAGGACGCAGATATCGTTCTGTTTTTGTACCGTGAGAGCTATTACTCTAACAAAGACGCCGAACAGGCAGCGCCCACGACCGATATGAATTCGGGCGAATGTATTGTAGCAAAAAACCGTCACGGTGAAACAAAATCAGTAAAGCTTCACTGGCAGGGCGAGTTTATGCGGTTTACAGGTACGGAGGCAAGAGATGAATAATCTCGTTTTGAAAACAGTTTCAAAATACGAACTCCTGCAATACGGCGACAAAGTAATTGTCTGCCTGTCAGGCGGAGCAGATTCTGTTGCTCTGCTGAATGTTCTTGTTTCTTTTAAAGAAAAATATGATCTTACTGTTTATGCCGCTCATCTTAATCATAATTTGCGCGGTGAAGAATCAAAGAGAGACGAAGATTTTTGCAAAGTATTATGCAAAAAATATAATGTTAAACTCTTTTTAAAAAGTGTTGATATAAAAGCTAAAGCCGAACAGCAAAAAATAAGCTCAGAACTTTGCGGCAGAAATGAACGGTACAAATTTTTTGAGGAGCTTTCAAAACAACTCGGCGCAAAGATCGCCACGGCACATACTGCGTCGGACAATGCCGAAACTTTAATTTTTAATATTGCACGCGGCGCGTCAGTCAGCGGCGTAAGTGCAATTCCCCCTAAAAGAGAAAATATCATCAGACCTTTAATTGAAGTTACACGCTGTATTATCGAAGATTACTGCAAATCCGAATGTCTTGAATATATTACTGACAGCACTAATCTTACCGATGATTATACACGAAATAAAATTCGTCACAATGTAATACCGGTTCTGAAAAAGATCAATCCGCAGTTTGAAGTTGCGGCCATGCACCTGAGTGAAAATGCGAGAGAGGTTAATGAATATATAAACAGGCAGGCAAAAACCGCACTGTATGATTGTAAAACATCATTCGGTTATGACTGTAAAAAGCTTTTACAGCTTGATAAAGCAGTTTTAAAATATGCTTTGATTATAATGTTAAAAAATACTGGGGCACAGTTACCTCAACAAAAGCATATTGAATTGATGACAGAAATTATAAAAACAGGCGGAGCGGTAAACATTTCAAATAGAGTTACTGCTGTTGCAAAGCAGAATATATTCAGAATTGTAAAAGATGAAGAATATTTGGATTTTAAACCGATAAAATTAAAGAATAATGTAAACTTTGAGTTTAACAACAAACAATATTCCGCAAGAGAAATAAACATAAATTTTATTAATGGCATACAAGATTTGATAAGCACCGAACTTTTTCTGAAAAACGCAGAGTTCAGAACACGCAGACCAAATGATAAGTTCACTTATCCAAAGCGCAAAATAACAAAACCTTTGCGCAAGGTGATGAACGAAATGAAAATCCCCTCGGAAATAAGAAACCAACTAATTGTTTTAGCTGTTGACAGCACAGTTTTATGGTGTGAAAACATAGGAGTGTCATTGCAGGGAAAAAGTGATGATAATTCCGAAAGTGCAATAAAAATAGAAATTAATAAGAAAATGGCGCAAAAGAATGAATAAGGATATTGAAAGAATACTTGTTTCTGAAAAAGAACTTGAAAATATTGTGAATACTCTTGCAAAAAAAATAGAAAACGATTATAATGACAAGGACTTTATTATGGTTGGTCTGCTTAAGGGCAGCATAACCTTTATGGTTGACCTTATGCGCAAAGTCGACCTTGACTTTTCAATTGACTTTATTTCCGTATCAAGCTACGGCAGCGGAACAAAAAGCACAGGAAGGGTAAATATTCAAAAAGATTTATCGCTGCCGGTTGAGAATAAAGATGTAATTATTATTGAAGACATAATTGATTCCGGACATACGCTTGATTTTATACAAAAGTATTTAACGGCAAAAAGGGCAAAATCAGTTAAAATATGTACTTTGTTTAATAAACCCGAAAGACGTGAAACAGAAATAAACGTCGATTATACGGGAATGGTGATTCCCGACGAATTTATAGTAGGTTACGGTCTTGATTATAATGAAAAATACAGAAATCTTCCGTATGTAGGCATTTTAAAGCCTTCGGTTTATTCCTAAAATTCACATAAATTGCTAACTATATAAAATAATATAACAGGAGTGATATGTATTGGATAATAAGAAAAAAGTTCGTAATCTGCTTCTTTATCTGGGTATTCCGATTTTAATCATTTTAGCTGTTGCAATGCTGTACAATTCTCAGCAGACAGAATCACCTAAAACCTCGGAGCTTGTGCAGTATTTTGTTGAAGATAAGGTTGACAGTTATACAATAAATTATGGTACAGGCATAATTGAAATTACGCTTAAAGAAGGCGTAAGCAAAAACTTAAATCCAACTAATGATACAAAAGCGACAGCTGCTTTACCTTCAAATAACGGAAACAGGGCTGAGGCAAATAACAGGGGCCCGATAAAGAATGTTGTAAGAGGGCAGCTTGCAGACATACAAAGATTTCTTAATATTATCGAGCCGTATCAGTCGTCTGCTGATGAAGCGGTAACATATGACTTAATAAGAGCAAGCGACAATTCGCTGTTTTATGAACTTATTCCCACAATTCTCATAACCGCGGTGCTTATCGGCGTATGGATCTTTGTTATGAAGAAAATGGGAGGCGGCGGTTTTGGCGGCAAAGAAATGAACTTTGGCAAGGCCAAAATCAAAAATTCCAACGATGATAAACGTAAAACTACATTTGATGACGTTGCGGGTGCTGACGAAGAAAAGGAAGAGCTTGAAGAAATTGTTGAGTTCCTCAAAGCACCGGATAAATTTAACAAACTCGGAGCAAGAATACCTAAGGGCGTATTGCTCGTAGGACCTCCCGGAACAGGTAAAACCCTGCTTGCAAGAGCCGTTGCCGGCGAGGCGGGCGTTCCGTTCTTCTCAATTTCTGGTTCTGACTTTGTTGAGATGTTCGTAGGCGTGGGCGCTTCACGTGTTCGCGACCTGTTTGACCAGGCGAAAAAGAATTCACCATGTATTATTTTTATTGATGAAATTGACGCAGTCGGACGTCAGAGAGGCGCCGGTCTTGGAGGCGGTCATGATGAACGTGAGCAAACGCTTAACCAATTGCTTGTTGAAATGGACGGCTTCGGCGCAAACGAGGGTGTAATACTTATTGCCGCAACAAACAGACCCGATGTTCTTGACCCGGCGCTTATGCGTCCAGGCAGATTCGACCGTCAGGTAATCGTAAGTTATCCGGACGTAAACGGCCGAGAGGCAATTCTTAAAGTTCACGCGCGCAAAAAGCCTTTGGCGCCCGATGTCAAGCTGAAAACAATTGCTAAAACAACCGCCGGATTTACAGGCGCTGACCTTGAAAATCTGCTTAATGAAGCAGCGTTGCTTGCCGCAAGAAAGAACAAAAAGGCAATTACTATGCAAGAAATTGAGGAGGCAACTATCAAGGTCGTAGTAGGTGCCGAGAAAAAATCAAAGGTAATGAGCGAAAAAGAGAAAAAGCTTACTGCCTACCACGAGGCAGGTCACGCAATTCTCTTTGACAAACTTGAAACTCAGGACCCGGTTCATGAAATATCAATTATCCCCCGCGGAATGGCAGGCGGATATACAATGCCGCTTCCAAGTGAAGACAAGTCGTACAATTCACGCAGGGAAATGGTCGAAGACATTGTTGTCAGTCTCGGCGGACGTGTTGCAGAGGCTCTTATACTTGATGATATATCAACAGGCGCTTCAAACGATATTGAAAAGGCAACAAAGACGGCGCGTTCAATGGTTACAAAATACGGTATGACTAAAGAGCTTGGCTGTGTTTGCTATGGCAGGGACAACGGCGCGGTATTTCTCGGCCGTGATATGGGCAACACACAGGATTATTCCGAAGCTACGGCAGCAAAAATTGATGAGCTTGTTCTCAAAATTGTCAACGACGCTTACGCCGAGGCCGAAAAAATTCTCAGCGAAAATATTGATAAGCTCCATGAAATTGCAGCTTATTTGATTAAGCACGAGAAGATGAACGGCGATGACTTTGAGGCTGTTATGAACGGCACATATGTTGAGCCCGAGGAACCCGATGATTCCGAAGAAGATAACGATAACACGGAAAACAACTCTTCGGAAAGCGGTAAAAACGAATAATTTAATTACAGGGGACTGTCTCAAAGCGAAGTGGGTACGTAGTTTGTACGCGCCAAATTTTGAGACAGCCCCAATAGGTTTATATAAGGTTTTCTTAAACAGTAAGGGTATGATACAATGGCACAGGATAAAATAGTGGTAAAGGGTGCTAAAGAGCACAACCTTAAAAACATAGATGTTGAAATTCCGCGTAATAAGCTTGTAGTAATTACTGGACTTTCGGGTTCGGGCAAAAGCTCGCTTGCGTTTGATACGATATATGCCGAGGGACAGCGACGTTATGTTGAAAGTCTTTCATCATATGCAAGAATGTTTTTAGGGCAGATGGACAAGCCAAATGTTGAAAGCATTGAGGGATTGTCGCCCGCAATTTCAATTGACCAGAAAACTACTTCTAAAAATCCGCGCTCAACGGTAGGAACTGTAACGGAAATTTACGATTATCTGCGTTTGCTGTATGCCAGAATAGGGATTCCTCATTGTACGGTTTGCGGAAGAGAGATCCGTCAGCAGACTGTTGACCAAATCGTTGATAAGATAATGGAATATGACGAGGGCACAAAAATTCAGATTATGGCGCCTGTTGTAAGAGGACGAAAAGGCGAACATACAAAGGTGTTTGACAATGCCCGCAAATCCGGTTTTGCCCGCGTAAGGGCAGACGGAATAGTATTTGATTTATCAGAAAAAATTCCATTAGAGAAAAATAAAAAGCATAATATAGAGATAATTGTTGACCGGCTTGTAATTAAACCCGACATAATCTCACGTCTTTCAGACAGCATTGAAACAGCATCAAAACTTGCAGGCGGAATGATTTTGGTAAATTTTGCAGGCGGTGAGGACGTTATATTTTCACAGAAATACGCTTGTCCCGAACATGGGGTAAGTATTGATGAGCTGTCGCCCAGAATGTTTTCATTTAACAATCCTTTCGGCGCGTGTAAAAAGTGTACGGGTCTGGGTATGTTTTTGAAAATTGATGAGTCTAAAATAATACCCAATAAAAATAAAAGTATAAAAGACGGCGGCATTAAGGGCAGCGGCTGGGCAATGGAAGGAAGCTCAATTGCGGCGATGTATTTTGAAGCGCTTGCAAAACAATATAATTTTTCGCTTGACGAACCCATAAAAAATATTCCCGATGAAGTAATTAATAAAATTCTCTACGGAACAGGAGAAGAAAAGCTGACCATTAACCGAAAATCAGTATATGGCAGCGGAAGTTATCAGCACAGCTTTGAGGGAATTATTAATAATCTTGAACGCCGTTACAATGAAACAGGCAGCAATTGGATAAAAGATGAAATTCGTTCATATATGGCTGAAATCCCCTGTGATGCCTGCGGCGGCGACAGGCTTTCTCCCGAAAGTCTTGCTGTGACGGTAGGAGGCATTAACATAGCCGATTTTTGCAAATTATCCGTTGTTGACGCGCTGAATTTTATAAAAAATATTGTTCTTACGGAAAAAGAGCAAATCATCGGCAAAGAAGTCATAAAAGAAATAATTGAACGTCTTAACTTTTTAAACAGCGTCGGTCTGGGGTATCTCACTTTGTCGCGCAGCGCGGGAACGCTCAGCGGCGGAGAAAGCCAGCGCATACGGCTTGCAACCCAAATAGGAAGCAGCCTTATGGGCGTGCTATACATTCTTGATGAGCCGAGCATAGGGCTTCATCAGCGTGACAATAACAAGCTGCTTGATACGCTGAAGAGACTAAGAGACCTTGGAAACACCGTAATTGTTGTTGAACACGACGAAGATACAATGTATGCGGCGGACTGCATTGTTGATGTAGGCCCGGGTGCTGGCATACACGGGGGACAAATAGTGTGTGTAGGCGATGTTGAAAAAATAAAAGGGTGCAAAAATTCAATTACAGGTCAGTATCTAAGCGGAAAACGCTGTGTTCCCGTACCTTTAAAGCGCAGAAAGGGCAACGGACATTTTCTTGAAATTAAAGGGGCGTCACAGAATAACCTTAAAAATATCAATGTAAAAATACCGCTTGGCGAATTTATATGCGTAACAGGTGTTTCGGGATCAGGAAAAAGCTCATTGATTAATGAAGTGCTTTACAAGACCCTTGCGCGTAAACTTAACGGAGCAAAGACGGTATCGGGAAAGCATAAAGAAATAAAAGGCATTGAAATGCTTGACAAGGTAATAGCAATTGACCAAAGCCCAATCGGCAGAACGCCTCGCTCAAATCCGGCAACATATACCGGAGTATTTACTGATATAAGAGCTCTATTTGCTTCAACGCAGGACGCTAAAATGCGGGGTTACGATCAGGGGCGATTCTCTTTCAATGTAAAGGGAGGCAGATGCGAGGCGTGTCAGGGAGACGGCATAATAAAAATTGAAATGCACTTTTTGTCAGATGTATATGTTCCGTGTGAAGTATGTAAGGGCAAACGCTATAACCGTGAAACGCTTGAAGTAAAGTACAAGGGAAAATCAATTAACGATGTGCTCGAAATGTCGGTTGAAGAGGCAATGGAGTTTTTTGCAAACTTGCCAAAAATATACCGCAAGCTAAAAACGCTTTATGATGTGGGACTCGGATATATTAAAATAGGTCAGCCTGCCACAACGCTTTCGGGCGGCGAGGCTCAGCGTGTAAAGCTTGCAACCGAGCTTTCAAAGCGCAGTACCGGAAAGACTGTCTATATTCTTGACGAGCCGACAACGGGACTTCACATTGCTGATGTTCACCGTCTTGTTGATGTATTGCAGCTTCTTGTTGACGGAGGCAACACAGTAATTGTAATTGAACATAACCTTGATTTGATTAAAACTGCCGACCATATAATTGACCTCGGTCCGGAGGGCGGAGACATGGGCGGAAGAATAATTGCGCAGGGTACTCCGGAAAAGCTGGCTGATACAAAAGAATCGTACACGGGTCAGTACCTTAAACCCCTTTTAAAATAATATAAATAAAAATTTTGAGAAATTGCATTGTTTTATGCAATTTCTCTTTTTTTATTCCTATAAGTGGAGGTGGTTATTTGAATGAGCAAATAATTATTGCTTTGTTATCATTTACAGGCACATTAATTGGCTCGCTTGCAGGTATTTATGCAACGTCGAGACTGTCTAATTACAGAATTGAGCAGCTTGAAAAGAAAGTTGACAAGCATAATAATCTAATTGAACGCGTGTATTTAATTGAACAGCATGAGGCCGTAATTGAAAATCAGATAAAAACGGCAAATCATCGCATTTCAGACCTTGAAAATGAACATAATTGAGAAAGGAAAATATAATATTATGAGTACTTTTAAAAAGTATTTCACAAAAAACTGCCTTACGCGTACCCTGCGTACATTTTTGCAGACGGTTATCGGCTATGCAGTCACTAATTTTTCGCTATATCTCGGCGGAATAGACTACACAAACGGCAGTCTGCTCAAAAATGCTCTTATTGGACTTGCAGTATCGGCAATTTCGGCAGGTCTTGCGGCAGTTATGAATTTAGGAAAAGGAGAGAATAAAAACAATGAGTAAAAAAATATATTTAAGTCCATCAAACCAGAACAGTAATAAATATGCAACAGGAAACACAACAGAAATGGCACAGTGCGACAAAATTGCAAAAGCAACAGAAACCGCGCTTAAAAGATGCGGCTTTAGTGTTAAAGTCGGCAAATCAGGCGATACAATGCAGAACCGCTGTAAAGAAAGCGACAATTTCGGCGCTGACATTCATATGCCTATACACACAAACGCATACAACGGAAAGGTAACAGGCGGAACAAGAGTATTTTGTTTGAACTCAAACGGAAGAAAAGCCGCAGACGCGGTATTAAAAACACTTGGCGCAATCAGTCCCGGCACAGCAGACAGCGTGTCATATCAAACAGGACTTTACGAAATCAACGTGCCAAAGGCTCTGACAATATATGTTGAATGTGAATTTCACGACACTAAGACGGGTTCGGATTGGATAAGAAACAACACGGCAAACATTGGCGAGGCAATTTGCAAGGGCCTTTGCAGCTATTTTGGCGTAACCTATAAAAAAGCAGGCGAATCATCTTCAAATAATTCGGGTTCGGCTGCAAAAAAACCTTCTGCCGCGGCTTTTAAAAGCTATATTGTAAAAATAACGGCGGAAGACGGAGTTAATATCCGCAAGGGAGCAGGCACAAACTACGCAATTACAGGCGCTATTCCCAAAGGCGGAGCTTATACTATTGTAGAAGAAAAATCAGGTACAGGCGCTAAAAAGTGGGGCAAGCTTAAAAGCGGCGCAGGCTGGATAGCCCTGGACTACACCGCAAAAATTTAATAATATAAAAATACGGTAAAATGCGGCGTCACTGACGCCGCATTTTGCATATTATTAATTAAGTTTATTTTAGCACGATTATAAATTTAAAATAAAGCTTTTTGAACAATGAGCAGGAGTTATAAATTTCATCCGCGATGGTTTTGGCACAGCTTATCAGTTTTTTAATTTCATCATCGTCTACGGTATGATTGCTGAATTTCGCCTTTGCCGCAATGTTTTCAATTTCTTTGTTTACAGGAACATGGGAATATTTTCTCAGAATCTCAATGTATCGGTAAATGTAAACAGCTTTTTTATTGTTATGCCCTTTGCTGAAATGTTTTGCTCTAATATTAAGAATAATTGATCTTCGCAGTTCAAAAGTTAATATTGCCGCGGCAATTAAAATTGTAATCAGAATTATGATCTGCCACGAATCAAAAGCCGAGCCTTTTTTGTTTTGCGCAGGTTTTTCTGAAATTGTTTCCCGAACGGCAGATTGAGTCGGCGCAGTGCTTTGCGTTGAAAAAGTTTGTACGTCTGCTTGTGCAGCCTGTGTTTCTATTGTACTTTGTGTGGCGTTGTTTTCGGTTGATAACGTGGACTGCGCAGCAGAAAATGACGGTGGGGTAGCTTCAAGAGGGATCCATCCGATATTTTCATCATAATATTCAACCCACGCATGAGCATTGTCAGAGGTTACCGTAGTCCATTGACCGCTATGCGCAGTTACATAGTATCCCGTAACGTATCTTGCGGGAACTCCCAGCGCCCTGAGCATAGTTGCGGCGGCAGTTGCATAATGAACGCAGTAGCCTTTTTCGCTTTCATTGAGAAACCATATTGGAAAATCGGCTCCGTCAGGCATTGCGGGCGTATCCAGTGAGTAATATCCGTTTTGTGATACAAAATTTTTAACACCTTCGGGGATATATTTTTTATTATCAAGGTTCGTTAAACCGTTTTGTTCAGCAATTTTAAGCAATTGAGCCTTTGTATCTTCGGGCAGCTGAAGATATGTGTTATAAACAAAGTTCTTATATTTTTCATTATCTTCGCTGTCGCAGTAAAAATTTTGATTTTTACTAAATGGAATATAGTTTAATGTATATTTCAATGAATTACTTTCGTTTGTAATGCAGACATCGCCTTTAACCGATGAGTTTTCCGGAAGTGAGGAAAGAAAATAGGGGGTAAATAAATATTTTTGATTATAATTTGTAATAATGCTGATTTCCGTACTGTCCTGCAATATATTTTTCGTCATAGTAAAAGGCATTGCGTTTAAAGGAAAGCTGCTTGCCTGACTATCGCTTAGAACAGACCATTTGTTGTCGTTATAATCGGCATACGCCATACCCTTTAAATATATATCCCCTTCAAACCCGGTTTTTAACTTGAGCACTTTGACTCCTGTCATTTCCTGGGGGCCTATTTCCGACAAATACTGAATATCGTCAAAAATGTTATTGAGAAAACTAAAATTATTTAAAAGTTTATTATTATTTTTATTTACAATAGATTTTGCAAAATTTTTTGCATTGTCAAGCATATCATCCTGCCATTGCTGACGTTCGTATCCGTCCATTGGATTAAATACATACACAATGAGCAAAACGGCAAGCGTGATCAATGAGATAACTGCTGTTGCCGCACCGCTTTGCGCATGGTTATATCTATGAAAGTTTGAAGTAATAAACAGCGTAAACAGCACAGCTATTACCGTGAACAGTGATAAAATTGACGGAAGCGTGTTTACAAGTATAAAACACGGAACTAATATTATTATAGAGATTAAAGAGACAGGAAAAATAAGCTTAATTCTTATTAAAAAAACTGAAAAAACCGCGCTTAAAAAAGCTGACAAAAATACAAACAAAACGGTTGCTTCATACGAAACGGTGCTTCCTATTTTTACGCCTTGTGCAACCGGCATATACTGCGAATATACACCGAGTATCTTGCTTAGCGCATAACTCAGTTGACTTAGTATCGTGTCTGAAATAAACATTAAGGTCCAAAAGAAAACAGCCGATATTGCGGCGAAAGATAACCAGAATTTTTTTGCATTTATATCAAGGGCGGAGAGTATTGAAATTATAAGAGCAAAAATTACTGTTGAAATATTCAGCGCGAATGCATTTACAACAATTTTGAATGACGACGCAATACACCACAGCAGACCTGAAACAAGAAGAGTTACGCAGATAAAGTCTGCGATAAAAGCGGTTTTGTTTTTCAAATTCCGTCCACCTCCTCACGGTCAGGAAAAATTGAATAAACTATAACATTTTCATGGTTTACTGCACATTGGGAGCTTGGCAAATTTTTATAAAGCAATTTTAAAAACATAGTAATGTCATTTTTTTCTTTAATTTCAAAAATTAAATTTTTCCCCTCAATTTCAGCATAAAAAGTAATATTGTTTTCATTGAGATAACGGCATAAATATACGAATTTAGAAAGTATTTTGTCGTTTTTATCGGCGCTGTTATCCATATGCATTTTAACGATAAACTGCTTATAGACAGGCATACTCGGTTCCCGCACGATCAGCTCGTCCTTTTTTGAAGAGAGCTTCCAGTGGATATTTTTCATACTGTCGCCGCTCTGATATGGGCGCAAATCATAAATATCCGAAAATCCTCCTCCGGGCTTTGCTTTGTGTCCTATAACTAACATATTTTCCGGGGTTGGCATAACGGCGGGTTTTTCTGCCTTTGGCATAACATAAACTTCCGTAAAGCAGTTTATATGTACAGGTATAAAGAAAATTCCCGTAAAGTCATATATTTTACAGTATTTTGCACTTATGTAAATACAGCCGCAGTTTGAGCTGAGTCTGTCCGCTTTTATAAAAACCGGTTTATTCATAAATCCGCTGTATTTAAATTTGATTTTCTTTTTTTTGCCCGTGAAGCTGTTTATTGCCCTAAGATTTATTTTTACGACCGGACAGAAAACAGATTTTCTTTTTCGGCTTGTAACGCCTATATAAAATTCGCTGTTTTTATATACTGATTTTTCGCTGAAAACAAAAAATCCCTTTAACGCGCTGTTTATCATAAAGGGCAGACTTATGGCAAGCGACACCGGGGGAATACATATTATTACAACAAACAAAAACCACGAAAACCATGCGTAGTAAAATATATTAAAAGCAAAGGCGGATAAAAGCAGAATAATATATATGACAATATTTTTTATCATTATTTATATCCTCGGTCGTTTTACATTTTTGATTATATCTTTAAGCACTTGTTCAACAGTTATTTTTTGTGAAACTGCCTCCGAGCTCAGTATCACCCGGTGGTTTAATGTGCTTGTGAAAACATTATGAACATCTCTCGGCACAATATAATCGCGGCTGTCGGCAAAGGCAACCGCCTTTGCCATATCGGTAAGCGACAGAGTGGCTCTGGGACTTGCTCCTCTTAAAAAGTAACGGTTGCTGCGGGTAAAGCTTACAAGCGAGACAATGTATTTTGCCATTTCCTCGTGTACAAAAACCTGGTTTACCTGTTTTTGCATTTCAAGAAGCTGCTCTTTTGACACAATGCATTCTACATCGTCAAGGGGATTACGATTACTTCTGTTTAAAAGCATTTGACATTCGGCATTCTCATCCGGATATCCCATAGATATTCTTACGGTAAACCGGTCAGTTTGCGAATCGGGTAAAAGCTGCGTTCCCGACGCTCCTACGGGATTTTGAGTTGCTATTACCGAGAACGGATTTTCAAGACGATAGGAACGTCCTTCAACCGTAACCTGCTGCTCCTCCATTGCCTCAAGCAATGCGGCCTGAGTTCGGCTTGACGTGCGGTTAAGCTCGTCCGCAAGAAAAAGATTACAGAATATTGCTCCTTTATTATATATCATCTTGCCGCTTTCTTTATCGTAAACCACATATCCCGTTATATCTGAAGGCAATGTGTCGGGGGTAAATTGGACTCGTCCGTAATTAAGACCGAGGGCTTTTGAAAAGGCAATTGCCATTGTTGTTTTTCCAACACCGGGAATGTCTTCAATAAGTATATTTCCGTTTGCCAATATAGCCAGCAAGGTAATAACAATTGCCCTGTCTTTTCCGTTTACAACCTTTTTTACTTCATTAATTATTTTTTGAAATTCGCTCATATTTTCACCTGTAAAATAGTTTATTAATTTAATTATATTTTAAAAAATTATATATTGCAATAAAAGTGTCAGAAATTAACAGAAAAGAGACTGCCTAAAACAAACGGTATTTCCGTTACATTTTAAGACAGTCTCAATTAAAATTAATTATTTATAATTTCTTTTATTTGATTAAAGTTTTCATTATACAGCTTATCGCAAATTGACATTTTGCGCAGTATGTTTTTAACCGTAATATCAAGGCCGCTGTTTTCACGGTAATCCGCAGGGTAAATGTAGTCAACTCTCCTGCGTTTAAGCAAATCGTCAACCTTTGAGTCCTTTTCCTGATAAACGGCAATTGAGTACCCGCCGTACGCTTTCATCATTTTCATGCACGGAACATCCGAAAGTCCGTCGCCTATGTAAATCATATTGCAAAACGGCACGCGTTTGCTGTCATCGGGCATTGAACGGTTAAGGTCGTTGTCGTTTGCTACATCAAGCACGCCCTTATTAATTCTGTAAACAAACTGGGTCTTGTTAGTGTAATTAACATCTGTTTTGGGCCATATGCCGTTGCCGCTTTCATCGTAAAGAAACTCGCAGGCAAAAATACTTTTAAATTGGTCGCTTATTTTAGTGCCCTCAATAATTTCTTTCATACCTGAAGAAATTACATAGTGTTCAACCTGCATTCCAAGACCGCTGCCAAAATCGTTAATACGCTTGAACCATGTTTCAACTCCGTCAAAAAGCTCTACATTTTTTCCCATATTAACAAGTTTTTCACGCAGCAGAGGAATGTCTTTATCCTTTGAAAATTTCACCATGGCATACATATATGCAAGAATCGAGTCCATATGTTCTTTTTGAGCAAGCGAGTTTGAAAAATGCCAGAACTCGCTTTCCGTCATTCCAAGACTCGGAATAAAGCTGTAATCCTGCATATCCTTGGTACAGAGCGTTCTGTCAAAGTCGTACATTATAGCTGCAATCGGAAGGCTGCCCATAAAATTACCTCTAAATCATTCAATATTTTTATTTGTTGTCTGCAACGGCATTTTCATCTGAGGAATATATTGTTACATCAACGGTTTTTAATATTATGTTATCTTTAGGCTTGTTATTACCGTCAACTTTTGCAGCCGCAATTTTGTCAACTACGTCCATACCGTCAATTACCTGTGCAAAAACAGTGTGACCGCGGTCAGCGGCGTTGTATGCGCCGTCAAGATAGGCATTGCCGCCGTTTTCTTCATAAAGCTTTTGAACCTCGGCTGGAACTATGTCGGTGTCATAGCAGTATGTTCCGTACTGCTGAATAAAAGTTGACAGCAGGTTTGAATCCTTATAGTTTGAAAGCTGGGACTTAATATTTTTCCATTGACTTTCAAGGTTTGCCCAGCCACCGTCTTTTTTATAGGCCTCGGCATTTTTTTGGTTGATAAAAAACTGACTTCCGTTGGTGTCAGGGCCGCTGTTTGCCATAGAGACCGCACCGCGTATATTAAACAGCTTGTCGCAGAACTCATCTTCAAATTCTGAACCGTAAGAGCTTGTGCCGCCGGTGCCGTTGCCTTTTTCGTAGTCGCCGCCCTGAATCATAAAGTTATTGATCACTCTGTGAAAAATAGTGTTATTGTACTTTCCGTCATTTGCAAGGCTTAAAAAGCTTTCAACAGCTTTTGGAGCCTGTTCAGGGAAAAATCTGAGGGTAATGTCGCCCTCAGACGTATGAAGGACTGCAATTGTGTCACCGTCGTTTGGGGAATCAAGCTGAAAGCCGACTTTATTTTTTGTGTCGTAATTTATATTAGGATCAATATTAAGCGCGGCAGTGTCAATTCCCATTCTCTCCAGAGCGCCTGCTGCCGTTGTTTCATCTGATGTGCTTGTCGATGAAAATGTACTTGCAGTTTGACTGCCTGATTCGGGCTCGGTTTTGTTGTTTGAGCATCCGGAAAAAGCAAAAGCGGTAAATACGCAAAGCAAGGAACTAAGAGCGATGCAAAGTGATTTCTTAAACCTTTTTATATTCATTTAAGGTTGCTCCTTTCTGTTACAAATTTCTAAAACATACATTTTTATAATATCATAATAGTTATAAAATTGCAAATTATACTTTTTTGAATAATTTGTATAAAATTCCAAATTAAATTTTTAATCGATTTTCGTATGCGTGTAATAAGTAGCCCGTTTTTTTCATATGCTTATTTGTAACAAAATATAACGGAGGCTTTAAAATGTCAGAATATTTACCCGAAGGAAAACTTATTATATCTCAGGAAAATATAAATATCTTACAGTCACCCCAGCTTTTGAACGAGGCAAAAAAAGAAGAAAAAATACTTGAGGCCCGCGCCTGTGTTTGTGATTCACAGCATAATCTTGTTGTTGACCTCGGCTCCATGAAGGGAATAATTCCGCGGGAAGAGGGTGCGCTTGGTATTCGTGACGGTTCTGTGCGTGACATTGCGGTGATTTCAAGAGTAAACAGAGCAGTATGTTTTATTATAACAGATTTCAGAACAGATGAAAGCGGCGAGCGCTATGCGGTGCTTTCAAGAGAGCGTGCGCAGCGTAAGTGCCTTGATAACTATATTTCAAATTTAAAATGCGGCGATGTTGTTGACGCAAGGATAACTCACCTTGAAAATTTTGGGGCGTTTGCCGACATAGGCTGCGGCATAGTAGCGCTTATGCCTATTGACACTATTTCTGTTTCTCGTATTGAGCATCCGAGAGAACGATTTACAGTCGGCATGGATATTAAAGCTGTTATCAAGTCAATAGAAAACGGCAGAATCAGTTTAAGCCATAAGGAGCTGCTCGGAACATGGGAAGAAAACGCACATAATTTTGCCGCAGGTGAAACGGTTGCGGGAATAGTGCGCAGCGTTGAAAATTACGGTGCTTTTGTGGAGCTTGCGCCTAACCTTGCCGGACTTGCGGAAAGCAAAGAGGGAGTTAAAGCGGGTCAGCAGGCAAGTGTTTACATAAAAAGCATTATTCCTGAAAAGATGAAAATAAAGCTGATTATTATTGATACATTCGATTATAAGTACAATCCGCAAAAACCCGTGTATTTTTGCAATAAGGAGCACATAGACAGTTTTTTGTATTCGCCTAAAGATTGTGCAAAAAGGTTGGAAACTGTTTTTAATGACTAAAGGTTGACATAAATTCACTCCGATGATATTATGAAAACAGAATCGTATTTTTAACTTTTATCAGTCGAAAGTACGGTTTTGCTTATTACATATTTATTATCGGAGTGATAAAATGCGTTTTTCAGCCTTTGAAATTATTGTGATTATATTTTGTTTGGTCACGCTGACGGCTGTTATTTCAGCAATCATTATAATGCTGAAAAGGAATAATAAGAATGATACACAGGAAATTGTAAATGCTGTAAGCAGCGAGACGCAGCATCAGCAGAGCGCTCTGCGTCAGGAGCTTGTAACTCAGACGCAGTCGTCTGTAAAAAATATGGGCGAGATGCTTTTAAACAATCAAAATAGTTTTTCTCAAAACCAGACCGAGAAACTGTCGCAGCTTGAAGAGCGGCTAAAAACCTTTTCGCTTGAAAATGAGCAGAAACTTGAAAATATCCGTCAGTCGGTTGAAAAACGACTTGCATATCTTCAGCAGGATAACAACCGTCAGCTTGAGGAAATGCGGAAGACGGTTGACGAAAAGCTTCAGAAAACGCTTGAAGAAAAGATGAACAAGTCGTTTTCACTTGTCAACGAACGACTTGAACAGGTTTATAAAGGGCTTGGCGAAATGCAGAATCTTGCAGTAGGGGTCGGCGATTTAAAAAAGGTGCTTTCAAATGTAAAAACAAGAGGAATACTTGGTGAAATTCAGCTTGGAAGCATACTGTCCGAAATACTTTCGCCCGAACAGTACGACGAGAATGTAGCAACAAAAAAGGGTTCAAAAAATGTTGTTGAGTTTGCAATTAAACTGCCGTCGGATGATGACAGCTTTATTTATCTTCCTATTGACTCAAAATTTCCGGGAGATACATATTCGTCGCTTAGAGATGCAATTGACGAGGGTGATAAAGAAAAAATAGAATCCGCATCAAAACTGCTTGTTTCAACAATAAAAAATGAAGCAAAGGACATTAGGGACAAGTACATAGACCCGCCGTACACAACGGAGTTTGCAATAATGTTTTTGCCGTTTGAAGGGCTTTACAGTGAAGTTGTAAACCGCGGGCTTGTTGAAGTTTTACAGCGGGATTACAAAGTAAACATTGCAGGGCCGAGCACAATGGCGGCGCTGCTCAACTCACTGCAAATGGGATTTAAGACGCTTGCGGTGCAAAAGAGAAGCGCGGAGGTTTGGGAGGTTCTTGGAGGCGTCAAGCAGGAATTTGACAAATTTAATGATGTACTTGTGCTGACTCAGCAGAGGCTTGACCAGGCTAATAAAGAGCTTGACAAGCTTGTGGGAGTTCGTACACGACAAATTCGGCGCAAACTGAAAAATGTACAGTCACCGACGAAAGAACTTGCCGAATCGTATGATATTGATGAATAATTTTAGAAGTAAGGGTTAATTTAAAATATATGGAACAAAATTGGAACTTAAACGAAGCACTGGAATATTACCGCAGTCAGGGCGCGCCGCAAAATCAGAATGCGCTTGTAGAATTGCTGCGAGAAGTGCAGAAAGAAAACGGCAATGCAATCCCCCAAACAGCTATTGATGAAATTGCGGATAAGCTGAATATAAAAACATCTTTTTTATCGGCAATTATAAAGCATTATCCGAGTCTGCGGACAGAGGAAGCGCCGCATTTGTTGGAAATATGCAACGGTGAACGCTGCCAAAATAAGAATTGCGGACAACTGAAGAATTATATTGAAAAAACTTATTATGTAAAAAGTGGAAGAGTCAGCAAAACAGGCGGATTTTCTTATAAAACAGTCGGCTGTATGAATAACTGTGCAAAAGGGCCGAACATTAAATGGGACGGAAAGTTATATTCCAATGTAAATGAACAAATGTTAAAGTCTGTAATAAAATAAATATTTTTTATTTTTAAGATATAATTAAGCGACATTTCACATAAATGTATTGCAAATGTTAATAAGCAAAATAAAACCGCCGATGGTATGTCGGCGGTTTTGCTGTATTAAAAACGAAAACCTTTTTTATTATACCTTTTTTTTCAATTCGTTTTTAAAACATTTTGTATCAAACTCAGGATTAAATGCATAGTAGTTTTTGCTGTCAAGTTTGTCTGTCAGCAGTCTGAGATTTTCACCAAAACGCTGGTAGTGTACAACTTCTCTTTCACGCAAAAATCTTATTGCGTCTTTAACATCGTAATCATCACAAAAGCGAAGAATATTATCATATGTTGTTCTTGCTTTTTGCTCTGCTGCCATATCCTCGTGCAAATCGGTTATTGCGTCGCCCTTGCTTTGTATATAAGCGGCGGTAAACGGAGTGCCCGAAGCGCTTTGAGGATAAATTCCCGTTGTATGGTCAACAAAATAGTCTTCAAATCCTGCCTTTTTAATTTCACTTTCACTCAGACCTTTTGTAAGCTGGTAAACTATTGCACCAATCATTTCAAAATGTCCCAGTTCTTCAGTACCTGTTGAGTATGCTGAGTTGGAGATTAAAAAATAAGTATTTATGAATAATAAAAATTAATAAGTAAAGAAAAGTGCCGTAAAATCCTGCGGCACTTTCGTTTATGAATATATAAAATTAAAAAACAATATAATTTGTAAAAAAATGTTGCATTTTATTCACATATGTAATATTATATAATTATAAAAATATATACTAATTTTTATTATTAACTCAAGAAAATGGTGATTATATTGTATATCGCCCATAAAAATGATAATTTAGTTCAGACGGTTAAAGAACATTGCCTTGCAACGGCGGAAAGGGGAGAAGGATATTCAAATCGCCAATTTAAGAAAATTGTTTATGCTATGGGAATGTTGCATGATATAGGCAAGTATCAAAATTCTTTTCAAAAAAAGATCATCAGCGATCTAAACTCTATGGTAGAACATTCAACCTGCGGTGCGGTCGCGGCTAAAGAAAAATATAAAGATGCACTTTTACTTCTTATGCAATATTGTATAGCAGGTCATCATTCAGGAATACCGGACGGTGGTTATGCAAACGATACTTCAGATATGAATACTCTTTGCGGCAGATTAAAAAGAGAGTTTGAAGATTATTCAGTGTATAAAAAAGAGCTTTGTCTTCCCGAGATTAATGAAAACGAGTTCAATAATTTTTTGATTGATGGCTGTTCAAATCCTAAAGATATTATTGAAAAATTTTCATTTGTTGTTAGATACTGCTTTTCGTGTCTTACTGACGCCGATTCAAATGACACAGCGGAATTTTGTAACGGAGTTAAAAATCATAGTCTTAAAGCAGATTTTCAAAAATGTCTTACAAAGTTGAATAATAAGCTGAGTTCGTTTGTGTGTAGTACAGATTTGCAAAAGGCCCGCTCACAAATTCAAAATCAGGTATATAAAAAGACCGATTTAAATTCTGAGATATATTTAATGAATATGCCAACTGGAAGCGGAAAAACACTTTGCAGTATGAAGTTTGCATTGGAACGTGCAATTAAAACAAATAAAAAACGAATAATTTATATTATACCGTATAACAGCATTATAGATCAGACAGCGGAATTATTTGAAAATCTGTTTGGAAATGATGCTGAAATACTAAGACATCAGTCATCTTTCTCTTATGATGATACTGACTATACTGAAGATTATAAAAATGTTGTTCGACTTGCAACTGAAAACTGGGATGCTCAAATTATTATAACAACTGCTGTACAGTTTTTTGAATCTGTTTATGCAAATAAACGTGGGAAACTGCGAAAAATGCACAATATGGCAGACAGTATTCTCGTTTTTGATGAGGCTCATTTAATGCCGGAAAATTATTTGCAGCCCTGCTTAAGAGTTATTTCCTACATAACAAAAATACTGGGAAGTGAAGCCATTTTTCTTACTGCGACAATGCCCGATTTTAAAAGACTTATTAAGGAATACTCTTTAAAAAACAGCATGATAACTGATTTAATAAATGATACAACGCTTTTTAAAAAATTTCAAAAATGTACTTTTGAAAATATAGGCGGCATTGATATTTACAATTTGGTTGCAAGGTCGCACAGTCTACCGTCTGCACTTATTGTAGTAAATAAAAAATTGGTCGCAAGAGAGATATATTCTTTGTGTAAAGGGAAAAAATATCATCTTTCAACATATATGACCGCATATGACAGAAAACGTACAATTGAAAACATAAAAAACGATCTTTTAAATCTTGAAAGAGATTATCCGAATTATGAGGATGTTCCCGATGAAAGAAAAATAACTGTTGTGTCTACATCACTTATTGAAGCAGGAGTCGATTTGGACTTTTACTGTGTATTTCGGGAACTCTCCGGTCTTGACAGTATTTTGCAGGCAGGCGGAAGATGCAACAGAGAGGGAAAACGGAAAAACTCAAAGGTATATATTTTTTCTCTAAATGACAGAAAATCTTTTTTAACTGATAACAGGACAAACCTAACAGAAGGATTATTATCTGAATATAATGATATTTCTTGCTTGGAAAGCATTACTTCTTATTACGACAGGATTTTCTTTATGAACAGAAAAAATATT
The DNA here is from genome assembly GCA_947623205.1 of uncultured Clostridia bacterium. Taxonomy (GTDB): domain Bacteria; phylum Bacillota; class Clostridia; order Oscillospirales; family Acutalibacteraceae; genus Ruminococcoides. Next base: position 11,821 of record CANQGM010000003.1, on the reverse strand, counting down.
GTAATGAACTCAATATCAGAAAAGTGTTCCGATATTCGTTCTATACCGTTCAAAACATACGCAGAAGAATTTGAAATTATAGGAGAAAATACGATTTCGGTTGTTGTTGAAAGAGACAACGTCAGCAAAAGTTTGATTGATAATATAAGATTTGCAGGAGTTGCTAATCAACGTGACCTTCAAAAATATGCATTTACAGTTTATCGTTATGAGTTTGACGAGTTGTATAAACAACATATAGTCGATGATTTTGGAAGCGGCATCTGGTGTTTAACTAATAATGATTATTATGATGAAAACATCGGTGTTACTTTTGAAGCCAAAGACTATTTTATAAATTAACTTATAGGAGGACAAAATGAGCTACGGATTTAAAATAATGTTAGACGGAGATTATGCTTGCTTTACTCGGCCTGAGCTTAAAGTTGAGCGTGTAAGCTATGATGTACCCACACCCGGTGCGCTTGAGGGAATGCTTAAAAGCATTTACTGGAAGCCTGCAATAAGATATGTAATTGATAAAATAATTGTTTTTAACCCAATAGATTTTATTAACATTCGCCGTAATGAAGTTAAGGATAAAATATCTTTTTCTGCCGTAAAAAAACAGATGAACGGCAATTGCGGCGACCCGAGCATTTATACATCAGAGAGCCGGAGTCAGAGGGCGTCAATGATACTAAAAAATGTTCGTTACGGTGTGGAATTTCATTTTGAACTTACAGGATTGATAAATGACTATGAAGAAAATTCTGAAAAGAAACACTACAATATTATTAAGCGAAGGCTTGAAAACGGTCAGCACTTCAGAACACCTTGCTTGGGTTGCAGCGAATTTCCTGTACGGAGTATAACGTTGGTTAATGAATTTGATTTAAATCAGATAAGCAGTTCAATTTTAAGAATGGGTGATGTTGATTTAGGGTATATGAGTTATTGTGTGAAATTTGAAGATAATGGAATACCTGTAAATGGAGACTGGGAACATCCGGTGTTTTCAGACAAGGCTTCAACAATGTATTATCGGCCCCACATGATAAACGGTATTATTGATGTAGAAAAGTACAGGGAGGTGATGAAATGCTGATAAAAGCACTATGTGATTATTATGATGAGCTTTCTGCCGAAGGAAATATTCTGCCTGAAGGTTATTCCAAAGTGAATGTACATTTTCTCATTTGTCTGTCGCCTGAAGGTGAAATTGCAAACTTGATTAATTGGCAGGAGGTTCAAATAACGGAAAATGCAAAAGGAAAGATAAAGGAAAAGCTTGTTCCAAGAGAAACTGTAATGCCTTTGCGTACAGAAAAATCAGGTATAGAATCAAACATAATTGAGCACAGACCACTCTACATTTTTGGGTTGAATTTAACAGATAAAGGCTTTACACCCGATGACAGGACTCATAAGGCAGAAAAATCTCACAATGCATTTGTAGGAAAAAATCTTAAATTTATAAAGGGACTTGACTCCCCTCTTATAAATGCATATCGCAAGTTTATTGAAAAGTGGAAACCGGCTGATGAAACCAAGAATAAATATTTGCTTAGTATCGGAAAACTTTATAAAAATGCATATTTTGCATTTTGTATGAACGGTTGTCCTGATAAATTGTTGCATGAAGATAGTTTAATTAAAGAAAGGTGGGAAAATAAATTTAACATTGAAAAAGCTTCATCACGTTGTGATATTATGTCGCAATGTGCAATAAGCGGACAGAATGCGCCTATTGCAAGAGTTCACTCAAAACTTAAAGGTGTTTACGGAGGACTTGCAACAGGTTCGGTTCTTATTGGATTTAATAATTCTTCGGAGTGTTCATATTGTAATGAACAGTCATACAACAGTAATATTTCTGCGGATGCCATGAGAAAATATACAGAGGCTTTCAATTATCTATTAAATAATAAAAAACACAAAGCATTAATTGATGATATGACTATTGTATTTTGGGCGTCAGACGGAATTGAGAATGAAAGATGTTCCCAATTATTCTCATATATCATGTTTGATGAAAAAAATACAATGAATAAAAAAGAAACAGATGAAATGTTGGAAAATCTGATGCTTTCTGCATATAAGGGCAATATTACTCAAGAAAGAATAAGTACTGCTGAAAATATTGACACTGATGTTGATTTTTATATGGTGGGAATAAAGCCTAATTCATCACGTCTTGCACTTAAATTCATATACCGTAAAAAATTTGGTGAAATACTCGAAAATATTGCAAAATTTCAAAGTGATATGCAGATTACTGATAAAATTTCTCCTGTTCCTTTATGGAAGCTTAAAGGAGAATTAACCTCACCCAAAAGCAGCAGTGAAAACAGAAAGGTCGACCCTTCACTGATGGCCGAAATATTTAAGTCAGTTATACAGGGAATTAGCTTTCCGAAATATCTTTTATCAACTTTGGTTCGCAGGGTGAAAACAGATAAATACATAAATAATGTTCGTGCAGGTGCAATTAAAGCATGTATTAACAGAGAATTACGACTTTTAGATCAAAAGGAGGAAATTAAATTGTCACTGGATTATAACAACAAAAACCAAGCGTATCTTTGCGGGCGTCTGTTTGCGGTGCTTGAGAAGCTTCAGCAGGAGGTTTCAGGTAATTCCCTTAACAGAACTATTAAGGATGCATATTTTTCATCGGCTTCCTCAAAGCCTGCAATTATATTCCCAAAACTAATTAACCTTGCGCAGAATCACCTGAAAAAGGTGGGAAGTCCTGTCTATTTTAATAAACTTATTCAGGAGATAATTGAAGAAATCAACGGTGAATTTCCCGAAACACTTATACTTTCAGACCAGGGAAAATTTATAATCGGATATTATCAGCAATTTCAGAGCTTTTTTAATAAAAGCTCCGATAAAAATAATATAACTCAGGAGGAAAAATAAAATGGCTATTAATAACAGATATGATTTTGTAATGCTTTTTGATGTGGAAAACGGAAATCCTAACGGTGACCCGGATGCGGGCAATACTCCGCGTGTTGACGCTGAAACAGGTTTTGGTTACATAACTGATGTTTGCATAAAACGCAAAATACGCAATTATGTTGAGCTTTGCAAGGAGGGTGAGCCTGGATTTAATATACTTATTAAACCGGACAAGGCTCTCAATACAAAGTTTTCGGCTGCATACGATGCATTGGATCTTGAACATAACCAAAAAGGGAAAAATAGCGAAGATGTAAGAAAAGCACGTGATTTTATGTGTAAAAATTATTTTGATGTTCGCGCTTTCGGTGCGGTTATGTCAACAGGAGATGATCCCTGTGGTATTGTACGCGGTCCTGTTCAGATTAATTTTGCAAGAAGTCTTTCTCCCGTAAATATTCAGGACGTCACAATTACAAGACAAGCCCGTACTTCTGAAGACAGAATGGAAACAGGCGAAACCGAAATGGGAAGAAAAAGCATAATTCCTTATGCGTTGTATCGTGCAGAGGGATACATATCGGCAAGTCTCGCAAATAAGGTAACAGGGCTGACAGAAGACGACTTAAAACTTTTATGGAATGCAATTATTAATATGTTTGAAAATGATCATTCTGCTGCAAGAGGTAAAATGTGCATGAGAAAACTCTATGTTTTCAAGCATGAAAGTGAAATTGGCAATTGTCCGTCACATTTGTTATTCAATAAAATTTCTGTTAAAGAAATTTCTGCACCGCCAAGAAAATTCAGCGATTACAAAATTACTGTAAACGAAGATATGCCAAAAGGCGTTGAATTTATGAGTAAAATATGAATAACTGTGATATTTCAATACGCTCTGTTCAGCACTATTTATATTGTCCACACAGATGGGGACTTATTGAAATAGATTGTGCTTGGAATGAAAATATATTTGTAACAAAAGCAAACCTTATGCACAATAGAGTACATGATCCAAAAGCCGATTATTCTTATTTAAATAAAAAGTGTCATACATCTGTTTCTGTATTTAATGATAAAAGTGAATACAATCTATATGGAGTAACGGATTGTATTGAAGTGAAAAACTCAAAAATTTGCATAGTAGAATACAAGCCGACCAAACCCAAAAACAAGGACTACAATTTTGATGACCTTATGCAGGTATTTGCACAAAAGATTTGTGTAGATTATGTTTTTGACTGCGATAGTGACGGTGTAATATATTATGCTGATGTAAAAAAGCGTATAAAGCTGCCATTGCAGAAAAACTACGCTGAATATGATGAAAAATTAAGGAATATACTTAGTGTTATGCGAAATTTACTTCAAACAGGAACAATTCCGCCTGTTGTAAAAGGACAAAACTGTAACGGTTGTTCAATGAAAAATATTTGTATGCCTAATATTAAAAGTGTAAAAAGTGTGAAAGAAAATATTCAAGAGATACTGAGGATAAATATATGAGAAAACTGCTGAATACTATTTATGTTACAAATGAAGAAGCATATTTGTGCCTTGACGGGGAGAATCTTGTTTGCAAAGTTGATAATGAAATAAAATTCAGAATTCCCTTTGATAATATAGAAAACATAGTATGTTTCAGCTATCTTGGCTGTTCTCCTGCTATTATGGGTAAATGCGTGAGCAAAGTTATTCCTATTAACTTCGTTTCGCCTAATGGAAAGTTTCTTGCAAAAGTCTGCGGTGAAACTAAAGGAAATGTATTTTTAAGAGTTTCACAAATAGATAAATTCAGAGAGTGCGGACTTATGCTTGCAAAAAACACACTTGCAGCAAAATTCAGCAATTCTATTCAGGTTATAAAACGAACACTTCATGACAATGCTGATTTGAGAGATGACGACCAAATTAAAACTGTGCTTAATATACTTTTAAACGGAATTGATCAGGTGTTTAAAGCTGATTCAGTTGAAACAGCTATGGGTATTGAGGGGAATTGCGCAAGACAGTACTTTTCTGTATTTAACAAACTCATTACTAATCCAAAAGTTTCTCTTAATTTTGAATGCCGTACAAAACGCCCTCCTCTTGACCCTGTAAATGCAATACTTTCTTTTATTTATACACTTTTTACTAATGAATTTGCAGCGGCTCTTGAAACTGTTGGTTTAGACAGTTATATTGGTTTTTTACATTCTCTCAGAAGCGGAAGAAATTCACTTGCATGTGACTTGGTGGAAGAAACCAGATGTCTTATTGAACGATTTGTCCTTACTCTTATAAATCTTCAGATTGTAACAGAAAAAGATTTTGACAAGCAGATTTCCGGAGCAGTTTGGTTAAATGAGGCCGGAAGAAAAAAGGTTTTATTAAGATGGCAAGAAAAGAAGCGTACAGATATTGTTCACCCGTATCTTAAACAAAAAATCCCATTTGGTCTTATACCTTATGTTCAAAGTAACTTACTTGCAAAATATGTGCGCGGTGATATTGAAGAATATCCCTGCTTTTTATTAAAGTAGGTGATGAGTATGATGGTATTAATAAGTTACGATGTATCCACTATTGATCCGGATGGGAGAAGTCGCTTAAGAAAAGTTTCAAAAGAGTGTCAAAATCATGCACAGCGCGTGCAAAATTCTGTTTTTGAGGCAGACTTAGATTACTCATCCTTTTTAAAATTAAAAGACAGGCTAATTAATCTTATTGATAAGAATAAAGATAGTCTTAGATTTTACTATTTGGGAAACAAGTGGGAAAAGCGTGTTGAACATATTGGAAACAAAGAAACATATAATCCTGAGGGGTTTATAATAATTTAAATGATATAGGCGAACCGTGAGTAATTCTAAAAAATATATTATGTTCGCCTGTAAAATTAAATGTTTTTCTTTTATTTTTTTACTTTTTCTAAAAATAACTGAAAAATAATTATTAAGTCCGCCTCATATTGTGATGGTGACCGACAAACTATCTATATTTTGCGGTTACACCTCGCAAGAGGTGTGTGAGTAGAAATAGAGAAAGGTTACTACTGTGAATGGAGCGAAAGGTTACACCTCGCAAGAGGTGTGTGAGTAGAAATTAAAATTAAACCCCTCGCTTTCTGCGTGCCAAATGTTACACCTCGCAAGAGGTGTGTGAGTAGAAATAGCTGTTTTTTCTGCTCTGCTATTCTGTCTTCGGTTACACCTCGCAAGAGGTGTGTGAGTAGAAATTGCAGTATGACCAGCCATAGCCGTCATCTTTAATGTTACACCTCGCAAGAGGTGTGTGAGTAGAAATGCAGAAAAAGCAGCATGGCGCGCCGTTGTATTTCGTTACACCTCGCAAGAGGTGTGTGAGTAGAAATCGTCTATATATGGCTCGTCATCATCTGTGATAAGGTTACACCTCGCAAGAGGTGTGTGAGTAGAAATTAAATTTAAATCCGCCAATATGTTGTAATTCATGTTACACCTCGCAAGAGGTGTGTGAGTAGAAATTGATTATACGTTCTTTTAAATCCTCGCCGTATGCGTTACACCTCGCAAGAGGTGTGTGAGTAGAAATCTCCTATAACACTAGACAATTTAGAACTTATCGTTACACCTCGCAAGAGGTGTGTGAGTAGAAATCTTTGATTTGGTTTTCTAATTTTGTCATTATCTGTTACACCTCGCAAGAGGTGTGTGAGTAGAAATAAGGGAATTACAGGCATTTGAAAATAGGTTATATGGTTACACCTCGCAAGAGGTGTGTGAGTAGAAATGCCGAAATAAACAGCACAACAGCAAAATGTGTAGTTACACCTCGCAAGAGGTGTGTGAGTAGAAATTTATGATTCTTTCTTTTAGGTCCTCACCGTATGGTTACACCTCGCAAGAGGTGTGTGAGTAGAAATCCATTATAATCACTAAAATAACTACAGAAAAACGTTACACCTCGCAAGAGGTGTGTGAGTAGAAATGTGAAACCCGGTGCTATTATTATTGAGGTAAAGTTACACCTCGCAAGAGGTGTGTGAGTAGAAATTACATAATCCTTTGCAGATAGCTTCGCCTATATTGTTACACCTCGCAAGAGGTGTGTGAGTAGAAATCCTTAATAGCCTCGGGCAAAGTGTATTCATAAGGTTACACCTCGCAAGAGGTGTGTGAGTAGAAATTAATTTACGGTGATATAATGAAAAAACATATGCGTTACACCTCGCAAGAGGTGTGTGAGTAGAAATTAAATTTAAACCCGCCAATATATTGTAATTCATAGTTACACCTCGCAAGAGGTGTGTGAGTAGAAATTCCGCAAGAATTTATCGCTTCAAAGAGGTTGTTGTTACACCTCGCAAGAGGTGTGTGAGTAGAAATGTGATAATTTGAGCTCTGACTTCATTGATATTTGTAGTTACACCTCGCAAGAGGTGTGTGAGTAGAAATACCCTTTGACATCGGTAATTTAAACGCTGTCGCAGTTACACCTCGCAAGAGGTGTGTGAGTAGAAATAATGCTTTGCAAAAAAGTAATACCGATACTGTTGGTTACACCTCGCAAGAGGTGTGTGAGTAGAAATTGAATCCCTGCAAATTTAAAATATCTCTGAATTTGTTACACCTCGCAAGAGGTGTGTGAGTAGAAATCTCAGTTTGGTGGGAACATTGGCAGGAACATTCGGTTACACCTCGCAAGAGGTGTGTGAGTAGAAATCGCCTATTTTGGACGTGTTGTTAATTATCCATTTGTTACACCTCGCAAGAGGTGTGTGAGTAGAAATTGCTAATTATTTGTACGTGCGGATTATGGCTGTTGTTACACCTCGCAAGAGGTGTGTGAGTAGAAATTCATTCTTTCAAACCAAAGCGGCCCCGCTTGCGGGTGTTACACCTCGCAAGAGGTGTGTGAGTAGAAATTATGGAGCCACGATTTTCTGACGGTGATGTTGTGTTACACCTCGCAAGAGGTGTGTGAGTAGAAATCATCCACGCCTGTGAAACGGCGTTTTCCTGACCGGTTACACCTCGCAAGAGGTGTGTGAGTAGAAATTTTCAGCCGCTCAAGCTCCGCGGCCGGGTCGTCGGTTACACCTCGCAAGAGGTGTGTGAGTAGAAATCATAGTGTTTGATCCATTAAGTTCAATGTATTTGGTTACACCTCGCAAGAGGTGTGTGAGTAGAAATGAATTATACATATCATCTACATATGCCTGTGACCGTTACACCTCGCAAGAGGTGTGTGAGTAGAAATTTTTGTTTGTCAACCACTTTAGGAAACTTTTTTGTTACACCTCGCAAGAGGTGTGTGAGTAGAAATGACCATGTCGGCATCATAGAAAAATGCAACGGTGTTACACCTCGCAAGAGGTGTGTGAGTAGAAATAAATTACAAGGATAAAAACCGGACAAAAAATTTATTTGTTACACCTCGCAAGAGGTGTGTGAGTAGAAATTATGCAACTCCTACACTCTTAAACGGCGTTATGGGTTACACCTCGCAAGAGGTGTGTGAGTAGAAATTACAGAAATGTAGAGTGCTTTTTTTATACCCAAAATGTTACACCTCGCAAGAGGTGTGTGAGTAGAAATTGTCCACATTGTCGTGAAATTCACATTCACAATGTTACACCTCGCAAGAGGTGTGTGAGTAGAAATGACTTGCACGGTCGGCAAATGATTTTTTTTAATGTTACACCTCGCAAGAGGTGTGTGAGTAGAAATCTATCATAAACGTTGTTTCTTGTAAAATAACTCCGGTTACACCTCGCAAGAGGTGTGTGAGTAGAAATCGTCGGGCGATAAATATTTTTCAATAAAATCCGGTTACACCTCGCAAGAGGTGTGTGAGTAGAAATCGCTGCGGTAAATGCGGCCATTCCATTGTCCTGGTTACACCTCGCAAGAGGTGTGTGAGTAGAAATCAAGAGGTCGAGGACGGTAAGTGGGAGGGCGTTCGTTACACCTCGCAAGAGGTGTGTGAGTAGAAATCTCTTTTTGGAGGTGATAACTATGCCGTACTGCCTGTTACACCTCGCAAGAGGTGTGTGAGTAGAAATCTGCTGCTTTTGAAATGCAGCCGAAACGCCGTTGGTTACACCTCGCAAGAGGTGTGTGAGTAGAAATCACCCACGCCGTCGTGAGCTTCGATACCTGCTTGGTTACACCTCGCAAGAGGTGTGTGAGTAGAAATTTGAATGGAATGATATAGATTTAGATAACCTAAAGTTACACCTCGCAAGAGGTGTGTGAGTAGAAATATTCCGGTCCAGGCTGACCTGCTAAGTTATGACGTTACACCTCGCAAGAGGTGTGTGAGTAGAAATTATTTTTGATATTTTATCATCAAGTTGTATAAGTGTTACACCTCGCAAGAGGTGTGTGAGTAGAAATGTCATTAATTCTATCAGTTACCTCAGTGCTATTTGTTACACCTCGCAAGAGGTGTGTGAGTAGAAATTGTTTTTATGAATTTATCATTTTTAAATCTGTTGTTACACCTCGCAAGAGGTGTGTGAGTAGAAATCCTCAACGCCTGTTCGGCAGATTCTTTTGTTAGGGTTACACCTCGCAAGAGGTGTGTGAGTAGAAATTGCTATGTGCTTTGACGTTAGACCAGTGGTCAATGTTACACCTCGCAAGAGGTGTGTGAGTAGAAATGAAAGACGATGGACACAAGGAAAAGCGTCCTAAGGTTACACCTCGCAAGAGGTGTGTGAGTAGAAATGATTAAAAATAATAACTGGTATGATGAAATGTGGGTTACACCTCGCAAGAGGTGTGTGAGTAGAAATCTACAGCTCCGTTTATAAGCTGAGTTGATAAAGCGTTACACCTCGCAAGAGGTGTGTGAGTAGAAATAATGATAAGATGATACATTCTTTTATTAAAATGTTACACCTCGCAAGAGGTGTGTGAGTAGAAATGTTCTGACATTACAAGCCGCCAACAAGCCCAATTGTTACACCTCGCAAGAGGTGTGTGAGTAGAAATTAACAAGCCGTTCCATTTCGGTCTTAGTTCCGCGTTACACCTCGCAAGAGGTGTGTGAGTAGAAATATCAGTATAGTGCATCGGGAGGCTACATTCAAGGTTACACCTCGCAAGAGGTGTGTGAGTAGAAATGTCGAAAATCTATATGAGTTGGGTACTGGCGGGTTACACCTCGCAAGAGGTGTGTGAGTAGAAATCGCTGAGTTGTTCGCAGTATTCAACACAAGCCTGGTTACACCTCGCAAGAGGTGTGTGAGTAGAAATGTAGCATTTGATAAGATACTTTTTATAACTGCTGTTACACCTCGCAAGAGGTGTGTGAGTAGAAATACCTTGATATTCAATACGATTGCCGTCAACTTTGGTTACACCTCGCAAGAGGTGTGTGAGTAGAAATTCCGAAAAGCTGAGCAATTACTTCAACTCTTACAGTTACACCTCGCAAGAGGTGTGTGAGTAGAAATTTTGATGTTGCCAATTGCTGCAGCCTCCTCGATGTTACACCTCGCAAGAGGTGTGTGAGTAGAAATAGTCACTATGGATATGCCGTAGCTGTTTGCTATGGTTACACCTCGCAAGAGGTGTGTGAGTAGAAATTCCTGATTTTGCAGCTTTTTCAATAGAATGTTCGTTACACCTCGCAAGAGGTGTGTGAGTAGAAATAATTATTCAAAATACAAAAAACGCACGGTCAAGTTACACCTCGCAAGAGGTGTGTGAGTAGAAATTAATGAGGAGGTAACAAGATATGACAGCAGCATGTTACACCTCGCAAGAGGTGTGTGAGTAGAAATTGCGTCTCTGCTGCGGTAAATACTCGACTGCCTCCGTTACACCTCGCAAGAGGTGTGTGAGTAGAAATTTTCCAAGTGTGGTATGATTTTATGCAATTTGGGTTACACCTCGCAAGAGGTGTGTGAGTAGAAATCGCCATTGTCATGTATCCATTGACTTGCGTCTAATGTTACACCTCGCAAGAGGTGTGTGAGTAGAAATTGTCTGCAAATTCAAGCTGTTGCACTGTCTTGCCTGTTACACCTCGCAAGAGGTGTGTGAGTAGAAATAAAAAATGGTATAAAAATACCGCCCTCACACTGGTTACACCTCGCAAGAGGTGTGTGAGTAGAAATGCGGTACTTATCATTACTCATTCGCAGGACTGCGTTACACCTCGCAAGAGGTGTGTGAGTAGAAATTGCTGTACCTGCTGCCTTGCAGCCGTCAGTAAAGTTACACCTCGCAAGAGGTGTGTGAGTAGAAATCGTTTGTCGATTTTAGGTGTTTAAGTGCAGTCCTGTTACACCTCGCAAGAGGTGTGTGAGTAGAAATAGAGGGCAGAAGATACGTTGATAAAGACGGAAAGTTACACCTCGCAAGAGGTGTGTGAGTAGAAATTCAAATGACGGATTTGCATATTCTCCGAATTTGGTTACACCTCGCAAGAGGTGTGTGAGTAGAAATTTATTGAGGATATAGCAAAGGATATACCAAGCGGGTTACACCTCGCAAGAGGTGTGTGAGTAGAAATGTCTGACCTGTATTGCATATTTTCGCATTTGCGGGTTACACCTCGCAAGAGGTGTGTGAGTAGAAATCGAGATAATTTGGATTCGTTAGTTTTTTCCAAGTTACACCTCGCAAGAGGTGTGTGAGTAGAAATCCCAATCAACTATCGGATTTACCATTGTTGAGGGTTACACCTCGCAAGAGGTGTGTGAGTAGAAATCTGTTCCAAGCGTTTTTTGCTTGCTGTAAACCAGTTACACCTCGCAAGAGGTGTGTGAGTAGAAATAATTACTATTTCTATATTGTTGGTAGATTCATCTGTTACACCTCGCAAGAGGTGTGTGAGTAGAAATACAACAAAGTTATTTATCATAGCGGAGATTATAAGTTACACCTCGCAAGAGGTGTGTGAGTAGAAATCGTCTATATATGGCTCGTCATCATCTGTGATAAGGTTACACCTC
>CANQGM010000002.1 GCA_947623205.1 uncultured Clostridia bacterium | reverse complement strand
GCATTATAATTTTCATTTGCAAATCTAATTATAGATTTAAAAACAGTAAAAAAATCTTTTAAAGATTTTTGAGAAAGCTGCGGATTATTTTTTATAATAATATCAAAACAGTTTTTATCTAATTCATAAAGATAAAAACTACCAAAATACAAATTTAAATAATTTTCAATTATATACAGGTATGTTGCATAAGTGGACTGCCTGACCGAGTTTTTTATGTTTTTAAGCCATTCATAACAAACTGTACGAAAATCAACTGTAATACGTTTATTTGAACGACTGTCTTTTCTTTTGAAAATGTTTAGTTGTGTTCGCATATGGATCATCTTCTTTTAAAATTATTTTGTTTGACAGTTTACAACAGAAAAGTTATAATAATAAGATAAAGATAAATAAAATTTATTCTTTTATCTTTTATATATATGATTATACCATACAGTATTGTAATTATAATTATTTTAAAGAATTATACGCTTTAAAATATGCACAAATATGTAATACTGTATTTCATTATTTTTATCATTATTAATAATATAAGACTGTTTGGGGAGTATAATAATATGGAAAGCGAAAAAGAAATATTAGAAAAAATTAAAGAGGAAAAAGAGCAAAAGCGTAAAGAATCACGATATAGAGCTAATAAAAAATATGCCGATACTCATACAAAAAAGGTCACTGTCAGTATGCAAAATGCTGATTATGCAGAGTTTGAAAAAATTTGCAAAAAGAAAAACACCCCTATTGCAACAATGATAAAAAAATTAATTAAAGAGTTTGTAAAAAAACATAGTGACTGATTTAATATTTGGAGCAAATCTTATGCAAAATACAAACAATAAAAAGCAAAAGAAAGTTGAATATAATAAAATACATTATAAAAGGATTCCGCTTGATTTGCCCATTGACGAAGCGGAACAATTAAAAGATTATTGTAAGAAAAATCAATTTAAAGTTAATAGTTTTATTCGTAAATTAATATCAGAAAAAATTAGCAAAAAATAAACCCTCGTAACTAAAAGTTACGGGGGTTTTTACGACTGTATCTGTAAGCCGGGTTCTGTCGTGAACAGCCATTTATCTTGGCAGTCCGTTGCCGGAACTGCTCAATGCCACCTCCTAAGGACGCGCCGAGCAAGCGCATAATGTCCTACCACGGTGTTGCTTCAAATAGGGTTTGCACGGCAGATTGGTTCCCCAACCTCCGGTGAGCTCTTACCTCACCTTTCCATCCTTGCCAAAAAATTATTTGGCGGTCATTTTCTGTTGCACTATCCCTGGAGTCGCCTCCGGCGGCCGTTAGCCGTTATTATTGCTCTGTGAAGCCCGGACTTTCCTCGTACAAATCCTTTCGGATCTTGCCCGCGGCTGTTCAATACACTCGCAAGTAGTATATTAAATCAAAAAATTAAAAAAGTCAAATAAAATAAAAAAAATGTCTTGATTTACAAATTTTTTTGTTATATAATAAAAAAAGGTAGAAAAAGGAGTATTTTATGGGCATAAAGGAAAATTCTCTGCAAAAGCATTATGAATGGAACGGAAAAATCGAAGTTGTATCGCGCGTTAAAATCAACTCGTCAAACGATCTGTCTCTCGCCTACACCCCCGGTGTTGCCGAGCCTTGTCTTGAAATAAACAAGGATTATAACAAATCGTTTGAGCTTACAAGGCGAAACAACCTTGTTGCAGTAGTAACAGACGGTACGGCAGTTTTAGGTCTCGGCGACATAGGACCCGAAGCCGGTATGCCCGTTATGGAGGGCAAATGCGCACTGTTTAAAGAATTTGCCGACGTTGACGCATTCCCTTTGTGCATTAAAAGCAAGGACACAAACGAATTTGTGCGGACGGTTTATCTTATAAGCGGTTCTTTCGGCGGAATAAACCTTGAGGATATTGCCGCCCCGCGCTGTTTTGAAATTGAAGAAAAGCTCAAAAAGCTCTGTGACATTCCCGTATTTCACGACGACCAGCACGGAACGGCGGTTGTTGTTCTTGCCGCGGTCATAAACGCCTTAAAGGTAGTTGACAAATGTGCAGATAACTGCAAATTTGTAATAAACGGCGCAGGCTCTGCAGGCATTGCAATAGGAAAACTTTTGCTGAGATACGGTGTAAAAAACCTTACATACTGCGACCGCGCGGGTATTGTCAGCTATGAAACTGCCGCAAACGATGCTCAAAAAGAAATGTGCAAATATACAAATCTTGAAAACAGGAGCGGTACTCTTGCTGACGCTATGAAAGGCGCGGATGTATTTATAGGCGTCTCTGCACCCGGAATCGTCAGCGAAGAAATGATTAAGTCTATGGCTGACGGAGCGGTAGTGTTCCCAATGGCTAATCCCACTCCCGAAATTATGCCCGAGCTTGCCAAAAAAGCGGGCGCGGCTGTTGTTGGAACAGGCAGAAGTGATTTTCCGAACCAAATTAATAATGTTCTTGCTTTCCCGGGAATTTTCAGAGGCGCGCTCGACTGCCGCGCAAAAGAAATTAACGAAGAAATGAAGCTTGCCGCAGCTTATGCAATTTCTTCGCTTGTTGAAGATTGCAGACTCTCGGCGGATTATATTCTGCCTGAAGCCTTTGATAAAAGAATAGGCAAAGCCGTGGCAAAAGCGGTTAAAGCCGCCGCCGCAAAAACTGGCGCTGCAAGAATTTAAGTTTAATAATAATTATTACTGTGCAATTCTGCCGCCTTATTAAGCAACACTGTTTTTTCGTTGTCGATTTTTTCGTCTATTACAAGGTTGAGAAGCAATTTTAAAATTCTGCCTATCTCCCGCCCCTCGCCAATTCCAATATTAATAAGGTCGTTTCCGTTTACTGCAAGCTGTTTTAATGTAAAACATTCCTTTTCGGCAATTACTTCATCAAGTACTTTGCAGGTAAGGTCAAGGTTGTGGATTTTTTCTTTACGCATATACATTGACTGCGCCATAATATCGGCGCGCTGAACCTTTAAAAGCTGAAGTACATTTTCTTCGCCGATTGCGCTCATAACGTGCTTTAATCTGCGTTTATTGCCTGAAAACCTTACATCGTGATATTTTATTAACGTAATGCAGTCATTAATAAAATCGTTTGGGTATTTTAATCTGTGCAGTATTTTATCAGTCATTTCCGCGCTTATATTCTGATGTCCTTTAAAATGGCAGGTGCCGTCAGAATCACGCCTGCATGTCGCAGGCTTGCCAAGGTCGTGAAACAGCATTGTAATTCTCAAAAGCGGCGCTGCCTCAATTGCGTCAATTGCAGAAGTTGTATGCCGCCACAATTCTTTGTCGTGGTGCTTGTTATGCTGCTCGTAATTAAACATCGGTTTGATTTCGGGAATAAATACTGCAAACACCTCACCGAATTTATTGAGTATTTTTTCCGCATTTTTACCGCAGACAATACGGTTAAGCTCCGATGAAATTCGTTCCGCAGTTATGTTGGAAAGCAGATTTGAATTGTAAAGAAGAGAATTTTCCGTATTTTTATCAATTGATAAATTATATGTTGAGGCAAAGCGAAGCGCGCGCAATATGCGGAGCGAATCCTCTTTAAAACGCCTGTCGGGATCACCTACACATCTTACTGTCCTGTTTTTTATATCATGCTGACCGTTAAACGGGTCAATAAGTCCGATTTTATCGTTATATGCCATTGCGTTTATTGTAAAATCGCGTCGGGCAAGGTCTTTTTCAATATCGTCGGTAAATGTTACATTATCAGGATGTCTGTTGTCGTTGTACTCTCCGTCGATTCTGTATGTGGTAATTTCAAATACTTCTCCGTCAACAACAACCGACACCGTGCCATGCTGTATTCCCGCGTCAAAGGTTTTGCAGTCAGCAAAGCAGTTTTTAATCTGCACCGGCTTTGCGTTTGTGCATATGTCCCAGTCGTGTGGATGAAGCCCAAGCAGGGTATCTCGCACGCAGCCGCCTACGGCAAACGCCTCAAATCCGTTATTATTTAAATGTTCAATTATATTTTTTACTTTTTCAGGCAATTTAATTTTCAATTTATTCACCATTATTTTGTACTTGTTATAAATTTATCTATAAAATGCTGTGCTATATTATAAAACAAATTAAATAATATAACCGTTACCGCAGAAAATGTAAGGAATACGATCCAACCTTTAAATGATAAAAAAGTAAGCGAGAAAAAGCCGCTGAAGAATATGCAGTTTATTACTAAACACACACTGCAAAACACAAGCATTGTTCCGCGCATTGCATTTATAGGCGATGACAGGCGCAATACAAGAAGCAAACAAGATAAGGCGGTAAGATATACCGATATTGTTGAAAACTCACCGTTTAACAATGAAAAGAATCTGCTTATTAATGCAATTGCTATTATGTTAATTACTGTGCATAGTCCCGACGGCAAGGCTCTGGCAATTATGTTTACGGTAAAATTACCTGTAATTCTGTTTTTGTTGGGCTGAAGCGCAAGAACAAAAGACGGCAGAGCAACTGTGAACGACCCTATTAGGGTAAGCTGAATCGGTTCAAAAGGATATTCCATATGAAAGAATATAAAAAATATTGAAAGAATTATTGAGTAAATTGTTTTTACAATATAAAGTGCCGAGCTTCTTTCAAGATTATTTATTGTGCGTCTGCCCTCTGCCACAACGTCGGGCATTGAAGCAAAGTCATTGTTTACAAGCACAAGCTGCGATACATTTCGCGCGGCGTCGCTGCCGGAAGCCATTGCGACAGAGCAGTCCGCTTCTCTCAGCGCAAGAACATCATTTACCCCGTCGCCCGTCATTGCAACGGAGTGTCCGTGTTCTTTTAAGGCAAGCACAAGCTTTTTCTTTTGTTCAGGCGTAACTCTTCCAAACACATTGCAGCTTTCACAAACCTCTTTAAGCTGCTCGTCGGTGGTTACTGTTGTCATATCAACGGCTTTTTCAGCCCCTTCAATACCTGCATCGGCGGCGATATTTTTAACAGTATTAACGCTGTCTCCCGATATTACCTTAAGAGTTACACCCTGACTTTTAAAATAGTTAATGGTTTCATTTACATTATCGCGCAAATTATCTTTTATAAGTACTAATGCCATAGGGGTAAGATCTTTAGGCAAATTACAGCCGCTAAACGAGTTTTGAGTACACGCCAATGCAATAACGCGGACTGTTTGGCTGATGTTTTCAATTTTTTCAAAAACTTGTTTATATTTTTCTTTATTTTGAAAAATAAATTCGGCAGCACCCATCACATACGTTTTTCCGTTTGCAAACATTCCGCCCGACCATTTTGTTTCGGACGAAAACGGAACAAACCTTTTGCATTGAACAGGTTCTATATTATCAGCATAATCTTTTATTGCAAACAAAGTCGCATTAATTTCATCCGAAGCGTTTGCAATTGACGAAAGCGCCGTATTAACCTCATTAATATCGCAGTTAAATGTTATTACGTCTGTTACGCTCATTTTATCTGTGGTCAGCGTGCCGGTTTTATCAAGACACAGTACGTCCACCCTTGCAAGAGTTTCAATGCAGTACATATCCTGCACAAGCACTTTTCTTTTGGAAAGTCTGATAACAGAAACTGCAAGAACAGAACTTGTGAGCAAAATCATTCCTTTGGGAATCATACCTATAAGAGCCGCAACCGTACTTACAACCGTACTATGTATGTCACCGCCCTGTATTCCGAACTGGCGAACAAAAAAGCATATTCCTACCGGAAAAATTATTAAGGTGCAAAGCTTTATAATAAAATTGAATGATTTTAAAATATGCGAATTAACCTTTTTAATGTATTTGGCTTCATTATTAATTTTAGCCGCATAACACTCCGCTCCCACTTTTGTTACCTTTGCAAAACATTTACCCGAAGCAACAAAACTGCCCGACAGCATTTCGTCATTTGTTTTTTTCAAAATTAAATCAGACTCGCCTGTAAGCAGACTTTCGTTGACCTTGCACTCGCCTTCGCAAACTACGCAATCGGCAGGTATTTGACTTCCGCGCGATAAAACAATAATATCGTCGAGCACAATATCTTCTTTGCTTATTTCAATTATTTTTCCGCTTCGAAGTATCTCAACTTTTTTTTCGGATAAAATTGTCAGTTTATCTACGCTGATTTTTGAGCGGATCTCCTGTGTAATTCCAATAACGATATTCGCAAGCACTACGCCCATAAAAAGCATATTTTTGTATGAGCCGACAATCAAAAGCGCAATAAATAAAACCACATTAATTGCATTAAACAAAGTGCATATATTTTCATAAAAAATTTGTTTTATTGATTTTGTTTTTAAATTTGCAGATATATTTACCTTTCCTTCGTTTATCCTTTGCGCAACTTCGCTTTCAGACAACCCGGAAAGTTTTGTGTTGTTTTCAGCCATATTAACCTCAAAAAAAGTAAAAAATTAATTCTAAGAAAATTATTTGAAAAGAAAACGATTTTATCAAAAGATTCTTTTTTCTAATGCCAAGTTTATTTTTAATAATTTAAAACACGATTTTACTTACATTATAAATGCAAAAGATATTAAAGGCAACGGAAAGAAGGTGATTTTTTGAAAAAATTTAAAAAATTATTATCAGTTGCCATTTCAGCAGTAATTATATTCAGCGCAAGTCCATTTGCGGCAAATGCGCAGGAAACTGACAGAAGTGTTTATGTCGGAGGCGAATCCTTCGGTGTTAAGTTTTATACAAACGGAGTTATTGTAATTCAACTTGAAAGCTATTATGACGGACAAATGTATAAATGTCCTGCCAAAGACGGCGGATTAAAAGTAAACGATATTATTAAAGAAGCAAACGGGGAAAAAATTACCTGCAATGAGGATTTGCAGAAAATAACTCAAAATTGTAACGGCAATACCGTTAAACTGACAATTGAACGAAACGGAAATAAATGCGAAAAGAAAATTACTCCGGTAAAAAACACCACAGGTGTTTACCTTATAGGAGCATGGGTACGTGACAGCTGTGCAGGTATTGGCACAGTAACCTATTACGACAGCGAAAAATCATATTTTGCTGCATTGGGACACGGAATTTGCGACAGCGACACATCTTTACTGCTTCCGCTTGCATCAGGCGAAACCGTAAAAGCAAACATCAGCGGCATTACAAAAAGCACATCAGGAAACGTGGGAAGTCTTAACGGCTATTTTACAGATAAGGTTATAGGTTCTTTGACAAAAAATACTGATATTGGTATCTACGGAACAATAAAAGATAATTTATGGCAATATAAGAAAAAAGTGAAAATTGCTGCAAGCAATGAAGTCAGAACCGGAAAAGCTCAAATATACACGACATTAAACAACGATAAAGTAGACTGTTATGATATTAAAATCAGCAAAATTTGCAACAATTCTCTTAAATCTAATGAAAATTTTGTAATAACAATTACAGATGATGATTTGTTGCGGAAATGCGGAGGTATCGTACAAGGAATGAGCGGCAGTCCTATTATTCAGAATGGAAAACTTGTCGGTGCTGTAACTCATGTTTTTGTAAATTCTCCAAATGAAGGATATGGAATATTTGCTCAAAATATGGCGTTGAATTATCAGATTTAATACTATATATTGTTGAAAATTGATTTTTAAGTTTTTTTGTTAAAAAATTTTCCTCTTTTTTAAAAAAAAATTTTTGGAAACTATTGCCAACTTTACCAATTTGTGGTAATATTATCACATCCAAATAAAATTACTGGGGGAAACTTTCAATGGAGAACAGAATTAAACTTATTATCACAGAAGATGCAGTTGAGTTTTCTCAGGAAAATATTAAAATATTACAAAACTTTAATATTTCTGCTGCATTTTGCTCAAAAGACGGAAACGAACTATGCGACCGAATCAAACACGAACAGCCGGATGTCGTTTTAATGGACTCTTTTATGACAAGACTTGATGCAATAGGTGTAATGCGCAGCATTAAAAGACAAAATATTAAATCACCGTTGTTTATAGTTTTTTCATCTTTTCACAGTCCCGTACTTGAGCGAGAAATAATGTCATCGGGTGCGTCATATTTTGTTTTAAAGCCTTATAATATGACTGAAATGTGCGAGAATATTATTAATATGGTGAGAAAAGGAAGAGATAATGTTCTTAATAATCCTATTATGTTCGACACGTTTGGCATTGAGCTTAAAGTAACCGATATTTTGCATGAAATTGGAGTACCGGCTCACATCAAGGGTTATCATTATCTCAGGGATTCTATTATTATGGCTGTTGAAAGACCGGAAATCATAAACGCTGTTACAAAACAACTTTATCCGTCTGTTGCCAAAAAGTATGAGACCACTTCTTCTCGTGTTGAACGTGCAATTCGTCATGCAATTGAGGTTGCCTGGGACAGAGGAGATATTGATGTGCTTAATTCTTACTTTGGATATACAATTCACAACGACAGAGGCAAGCCGACAAACAGTGAGTTTATAGCAATGATTTCAGACAAGCTTAGATTACAAATTAAAAGTGCCAGCTGATTTAGCAATTGCGAGAGCTGTTCCTTATGGGACAGCTCTTATTTTATTTTTAATTATAATATATATTGACATTATATATTCGTGATGATATAATACATATGAACAATTATTCATATGTATTATTGTTAATTAGGGAAACAATTAAAAGTGTGGTGAATTATTTGAAAAATGAAATTTTTGATGTTTTTGGAATGACCTGTTCAAATTGCAGCAGTCACGTTGAAAAGGCAGTAAGCAGCACAAACGGTGTTAAAAGCGTAAATGTTAATTTGCTTACCAATTCAATGAAAGTGACCTTTGATGATAGTATTACTACTGTTAATGAAATTATAAGCTCTGTTGAAAATGCGGGATATTCTGCCAAAGTAAAAGGTGAACAGAAAACTGAAGATAAAAAATTAAAAAGCGATGAAGTCAACATAAAAAGGCGTTTAATAGCTTCAATTGTTTTTCTTGTTTTGCTTATGATTATTTCTATGGGCAGTATGGTTACAGATATATTCGGCTCAAACCCTATTGCACAAGGTCTTTCAGAATTATTGCTCCTTATTCCCATTGTAATAATTAATAAAAGCTATTTTATAAACGGTTTTAAAGCCGTAATCGGTCTTAGCCCAAATATGGATACACTAATAGCAATGGGCGCAAGCGTTTCAATCGGTTACAGCCTGTACGAACTTTATGCTCTCACCTATCAAACAGTAAATCACTCTTTAATGCACTCCTCCCCGCACTTTTATTTTGAAGCCGCCGGAATGATACTCACTTTTATTACGATAGGAAAATATCTTGAAAGCAAAAGCAAAAGCAGAACCTCCGACGCTATAACAAAGTTAGTTGAGCTTGCGCCTAAAACGGCTTTAATTGAAAAAGACGGCAAAGAAACTGAAGTATCCGTTGAAAAAGTTAGCGTTGGCGACATTATTATTGTAAAAAACGGTATGAGTATTCCATGTGACGGAATAATAACCGAAGGATTCTGCTCTGTTGATGAATCGGCAATTACAGGCGAAAGTATTCCTGCCGACAAAACAACAGGTGATGAAGTTACCGGCGGAACAATAATTAAATCTGGATATATTAAATTTTGTGCAAAGCAGGTAGGCAGCGATACCGTACTTTCAAAAATTATTACGCTTGTTGAAGACGCCTCCGCAACAAAAGCGCCTATTGCCCGCCTTGCAGATAAGGTTGCAAAATACTTTGTTCCCGGTGTTGTAACAATAGCTCTTATAACACTTGTTGTCTGGTGTCTGGCAGGTTTTGAAGCCGGCTCTGCAATATCTTTTTCTATTGCAGTTCTTGTAATTTCGTGTCCCTGTGCGCTTGGTCTTGCTACACCTACGGCTATTATGGTCGGAACCGGAAAGGCCGCTCAGAACGGAATACTGATTAAATCGGCTGAAACTCTTGAAACTGCCGGAAAACTTAAAACTATTGTTTTTGATAAAACAGGTACAATTACCTATGGACGTCCAAAAGTAACTGATGTTAAAATAACTTGTGATATTAACGAAAACGAATTTATAAAGATAGCTGTTTCACTTGAAAAGATGAGCGAACACCCTCTGGCAAAAGCAGTTTGCGATAATTTCCCCAATATAAAGACTCTTAATGCTGAAAATTTTGAAAATAAAATCGGCAGCGGTGTAAGCGCAGTTATTGAAAACCGTCAATATTTCTCGGGAAATATTGATTATATAAAAAGTGTTACAAATAATATCGGCAAATCAGATAAATTGTCTGAAAATTTTGCTAAAGCCGGTAAAACTCCGCTTATTTTTGCTGATGAAAATAATGTTTTGGGTATTATTGCCGTTGCAGATGAAATTAAAACTAATGCAAATGCAGCTATAAACGAGCTTGAAAATATGGGCATAAATACTGTTATGCTAACTGGCGATAATGAATTTTCGGCACGCGCGGTTCAGGAAAAATCGGGTATCAGAACCGCCTATGCAAAAGTATTGCCGCAGGACAAAGAGGAAATAGTGTCAAAATATAAGAGCGACGGCAAGGTTGCCATGGTAGGCGACGGAATCAACGACTCCCCTGCCCTTGCGAGCGCAGACATCGGCATTGCAATAGGAACAGGAACAGACATTGCTATTGAAGCGGCTGACGCAGTGTTAATGAGAGACGACTTAAATGACGTTGTAACAACAGTTAAACTCAGCAGGGCTACAATTAAAAATATTAAAGAAAACCTGTTCTGGGCTTTTATATACAATGTTATATTTATTCCGTTTGCGGCGGGTGTATTTTATCCTTCATTTGGTTTAAAGCTTGACCCCATGTATGGCACAATTGCAATGAGCCTAAGTTCAATTTGCGTTGTTTTAAATGCCTTAAGACTTAAAGGCTTTAAAAATAAACCATCTAAATATTCTAATAAAAATACAGGCGCAAAAATTTTTGAAACAATTGTGCCTGAAAACAGAAAGGAAGTTATTAAATTGAAAAAAGTATTGATAGACGGTATGATGTGCGAACATTGCAAAGCACACGTTTCAAAGGCATTAAATTCTATTGAAGGTGTTAACGCAGAGGTAAACCTTGAAACTGGAATTGCAGAAATAAAAGGCAATGTATCAAATGAAGAAATAATCAATGCCGTTGCCGAGGCAGGATATACCGTTACTCAGATTACGGAATGACCACTTTATTTCTGTTATGATAATAATATAATTTAAAATTTAAATTATATTATTTTGTAAAGACACAGAGCAGGGTTTATGTAAACCCTGCTCTGTATCTTTATATTCATCTATTTTGTTTTGCCGATATCATGCCTGAAATGCGCACCGTCAAACCTGATTTTATCAACGGCAGAATACGCTGCTGAGAGCGCCTCATCAAGTGTAGGCGCCTTTGCCGTTACGCCAAGCACGCGACCGCCGCTTGTGTAAAACTTTCCGTCTTCATACTTTGTTCCTGCATGGTAAACAATTGAATTTTCGACCTGTCCGTTATCATCAAGGCCGAAGATTTCAATGCCCTTTTTATAAGATACGGGATAACCGCCGCTTGCCATTACCACACAAGCCGCCGCACCGTCATACCATTCAATATCAATGTCGCTGAGTCTTTCGTCAATTACAGCCTCGCATATATCAACAAGGTCGGTTTTAAGTCTTGGAAGCACCACCTGTGCCTCGGGGTCGCCAAAGCGTGCATTGTACTCAATTACCTTAGGTCCGTTTGGCGTGAGCATAAGACCAAAATACAAACAGCCTTTAAAGGGTCTTCCCTCTCTGTTCATTGCATTTATAGTAGGTTTAAAGATGGTTTCCATACAAACATCTGCAATTTCATCGGTATAATACGGATTAGGACTGACAGTACCCATTCCGCCGGTATTAAGACCCTCGTCATTGTCGAAAGCACGCTTATGGTCTTTTGAACTGACCATAGGTTTAACACACTTTCCGTCCGTAAATGTAAGAACAGAAACCTCGGGTCCGGTTAGGAACTCCTCTATAACAATGTTATTGCCTGAGGCGCCGAACTTTTTGTCTTCCATAATTGATTTAATGGCATTCACAGCCTCATCAACGGTTTGTGCAATTATTACGCCTTTTCCCAATGCAAGACCGTCGGCCTTTACAACAACAGGAGTTGTGTTGTGGATTTTGACATATTCAATTGCTTTTTTTGCATTGTCAAATACTTCATACTTTGCAGTGGGAATGTTATATTTTTTCATAAGGTTTTTAGAAAACACTTTAGACGCCTCAATGATTGCGGCGTTCGCATTAGGACCGAAAGCACGGATACCTGCATTTTGAAAAGCGTCAACCATACCGTCTGCAAGCGGGTCGTCCGGAGCAACAAAAGCAAGGTCAATTTCATTGTCTTTTGCAAATTTAACCATATTTTCTTTGTCCATAACGCCTATGTTTACAACCTCGGCGTCTCTTGAAATTCCGCCGTTGCCCGGCGCGCAATAAAGCTTTGTGCATTTTGGACTTTCAAGAAGCTTTTTGATAAGGGCATGTTCACGTCCGCCCGAACCTATCATTAAAATTTTCATATCAACACCTCTTATCAGTGGTGGAACAATCTGATGCCGGTAAACGACATAGTCATATTGTACTTGTTACAGGTATCAATTACATTATCGTCACGAATCGAACCCCCGGGCTGAGCAACATACTGCACGCCTGAACGTCTTGCGCGTTCTATATTATCGCCAAACGGGAAGAATGCATCTGAGCCGAGAGATACGCCGCTTAAAGTAGAAAGCCATTCTTTTTTCTCTTGTTTTGTAAGAGGTTCGGGCTTTGTTTTGAAGAACTGCTGCCAAATGCCTTCGGCAAGTACATCTTCACAGTCGTCAGAAATGTAAACATCAATTGTATTGTCTCTGTCGGGACGTCTAATATTATCAACAAAATCAAGATTCATAACCTTGGGATGCTGCCTTAAATACCAGATGTCGGCTTTATTGCCTGCAAGACGGGTGCAGTGTATTCTTGACTGCTGACCGGCTCCCACGCCTATTGCCTGACCGCCCTTTGCATAACATACAGAATTTGACTGAGTGTATTTCAGAGTGATAAGTGCAATAAGCAGGTCGCGCTTTGCGTCATCGGTAAGATTTTTATTTTTTGTAACTATGTTCTGCATAAGCATTGCATCATCAATTTTAAGCTCATTTCTGCCCTGTTCAAAAGTAATTCCGAACACATCTTTATTTTCAACGGGAGCAGGAACATAATTTGGGTCAATCTTTACAATATTGTATGTTCCTTTTCTCTTTGATTTCAAAACTTCAAGCGCCTCAGGGGTATAATCGGGCGCTATAATGCCGTCTGAAACTTCTCTTTTCAAAAGAAGCGCTGTCTGAACATCGCAGGTGTCGGAAATCGCCACCCAGTCACCGTAAGATGACATTCTGTCTGCACCTCTTGCCATTGCGTAGGCCGATGCAATCGGAGAAAGCTCTAAATCATCGACAAAATAGATTTTCTTAAGCGTATTCGAAAGCTCTGTTGCAACTGCCGCACCTGCCGGACTTACATGTTTAAAAGAAGCTGCAGCAGGAAGTCCGACAGCTTCTTTAAGTTCTTTTACAAGCTGCCATGAGTTAAAAGCGTCAAGAAAGTTTATGTAACCCGGCTTTCCGTTCAACACTTCGACCGGCAGGTCTTTTCCGCCCTGCATAAAAATTCTTGATGGCTTCTGATTAGGGTTGCAGCCATATTTTAAAGACAGTTCATTCATTTATTGACATCCTTTCATCAAGTAAATACCGTACAAATAATGCACGCCGTCATTAATACGGTATCAACAAAAATTATTTGTTTTTATTAATTATTCTTGAAGTAGCCTTGTTTTCCGCAATGTCGATGTAACGAACAAATAATGAAACCTTATTGTCATCGTCAAGAGCATTCCAAATTTTTTCTGCAAAAGTATCAATATCATCATTGCCTATTTCAACAAGGGTCGGTTCGCCCTCAAAGCTCGGCAAAGG
This sequence comes from uncultured Clostridia bacterium, assembly GCA_947623205.1. GTDB lineage: Bacteria > Bacillota > Clostridia > Oscillospirales > Acutalibacteraceae > Ruminococcoides. Next base: position 171,450 of record CANQGM010000002.1, on the reverse strand, counting down.
ATTTCCGTCGCCCATATATGTATGAATAAATCTGCCGAGTCCCGCAATAGGCGACGAGTAAGAAAAGGTATATCTTTCACAGCACTCGGGGTTGCCGTCGGCACTTTTGATTATTGACATTGCATAATTCATTTTGCCGTCGCTGCATTTAACAATGCCTGATATTCTCGGAGTGTAGTTAGGGGCATCCGGCTCAAATTCACGCGTACGAAGCGACTGCTCAAAAGTCTGCTGCTGATTCATAAGCTCATAAACAGTATCGGTCTGGTCGCCGTTTGTTACAATTGTTTTGTTGCCAAGCTGACGGACAGGTGAATAAATGATGAGAGAAGGGTCAACAAGCTTTGAAGGGTCAAATGCCTGAGTTTTAATACCGTCGTCTGTTTCAACAAAAATTCTGTTTCTGCTGTTTTCACTTCTTCCCATAATAAAGTATGCAATCACGGCTTTTGTACCGTCTGTACTTTTGCCTAATACAATACCTCTGCCGGGATATGAGGTTGATGCAATTTCTTTTTCAAGCGAAACCGGTTTCATTTTTTACCTCCGATTAATCAATAATTTCGGTTATATTGTTTTTTATAATTATTTTATCATCACAAAACAGTGAAACGGCTTTGGGTAGTATATTCCACTCAGCCTGCTCCATTACACGCTTTTGAAGCACTTGGGGAGTGTCGCCGTTTTTGATTTCAACTGCTTTCTGAATAATTATTGGACCTCCGTCGCAAACCTCATTTACAAAGTGAGCAGTTGCGCCCGTAACCTTAACGCCCTTAGCAAGCGCCGCTTCGTGAACACGAAGTCCGTAAAATCCCTCTCCGCAAAATGACGGTATAAGTGAAGGATGTATATTAATAATTTTGTTTTTAAACGTGCTTATGACCCTTGAGCCAAGTATAGTCATAAATCCTGCCAAAACTACAAGGTCGGCATTTCTGCTTTGCAAAAGCTCGGTAAGAGCCTTGTCGTAATCATCAAACCGAGCGTAGTCCTTACGTCTGATAACCTCTGTATGAATACTGTTATTCTGTGCGCGTTTTAAAGCATAGGCGTCGGGATTTGAAGAAATAACGCAATTGATTTTTCCGTTTTTGATTTCTCCTCTTTTTTCGGCATCAATAAGAGCCTGCAAATTTGTTCCTCCGCCCGATACAAGAACTGCTATGTTTTTCATTATTCAATTACAACTCCGTCATTACCCTCAATAACCTCGCCGAGAATTACCGCATCTTCACCATTCGCTTTGAGTACATCAACAGCTTTTTGAGCGTTCTCTTTTGCAACGGCAGCAACCATACCTACGCCCATATTAAAAGTGTTGAACATATCATGCTCGGATATGCCGCCTATTCTCTGAATAAGTTTAAAAATAGGAAGAACGGGAACGGTGTATCTGCTTATTTTTGCACTCAGACCGCTTTTGAGCATACGCGGAATATTCTCGTAAAAGCCGCCGCCCGTAATGTGAGAAACTGCCTTGACCTCAACTTCATTAATAAGAGCAAGAATCGGTTTTACATAAATTTTTGTAGGAGTAAGGAGCGTTTCTCCAAGCGGTTTGTCAAGTTCGGGATAAGTGTTATTAATTGTATTTTCATCTATGCCAAAAACTTTTCTTACAAGTGAAAAACCGTTTGAATGAACGCCTGACGAACGAAGTCCTATCAACACATCTCCCGATTTAAGCTTTGAACCGTCGATCATTTTCGGCTTATCTGCCATACCTACGCAAAATCCGGCAACGTCATATTCGTTCATAGGATAAAATCCGGGCATTTCGGCGGTTTCACCGCCAACAAGAGCACAGCCTGACTGAACGCAACCCTCTGCAATGCCCGAAACAATCTGCGCAACTTTTTCCGGAAAGTTCTTTCCGACAGCAATATAATCGAGAAAAAACAACGGCTCGGCTCCGCAGCAAACAACGTCGTTTACACACATTGCAACAGCGTCTATTCCTATGGTGTCGTGCTTATCAAGAAGAAATGCGAGTTTAAGCTTTGTGCCCACGCCGTCCGTGCCGCTGACAAGAACAGGTTCCTCCATGCCTTTGAAATTTGGTGCAAAAAGTCCGCCAAATCCGCCGATACCCGAAACAACGCCGTCAATTTTTGTGCGGGCAACGTGCTCTTTCATAAGTTCAACCGCTTTGTAACCTGCGGTTACGTCAACGCCCGCAGCCTTGTAGCTTTCTGAAAAACTGTTCATTTGATCACTCCGTTACTGTCTTTTTATTTTTTTGGCATATTTATCTACAAACAACGTTTTAGGAATTTTCGCATTATAATGACCGCTGAAACAACTGTCGCAAAAATTGATTTTTGCATTAGCCGCTATTTTGTGGATGTTGTCAATACTGAGATAACCAAGCGAATCCGCTCCGATAAATTGGCGTATCTCTTCAATTGTCATTTTGTTAGCAATAAGATTTTCCTTATCGTGTATATCAATTCCGAAGTAACAAGGACATATAAAAGGCGGCGAGCTTATAAGCATATGCACTTCTTTTGCGCCTGCAAGGCGCATTAAATTTACAATATGCTGTGACGTCTCACCTCTTACAATTGAGTCGTCTATTATTATAACACGTTTTCCCTTTACATTAGCTTTCAGTGCGGTTATACGGGTCTTAAGCAATCTCTTCTTTTTATCTTTTCCGGTCCCGACTGTTCTGCCTATGTATTTATTCTTTACAAAGCCCATTCCAAACGGAATGCCCGAGGCTTTTGAATAACCCTCCGCGGCAATCAATCCGGAATCGGGAACGCCGCAAACTATATCGGCGTCGATAGGAAACTCTTCATAAAGAAGCTCTCCGGCTTTAAATCTGGCATTATGAACACTTACACCGTCAATAATACTGTCGGGACGAGCTACATAAACATATTCAAACAAACAAAGTGAGGTTTTATCCGCGGTTACTTTTGCTTTATAACTGCGGAAACCGTCCTCATTGATTACAACCATTTCTCCGGGTTCAACATCCCGAATAAACTCTCCGCCTATGCTGTCTATTACGCAGCTTTCAGACGTAATTACATAGCTGTTTTTGATTTTGCCTATGCAAAGCGGACGAAAACCGTACTTGTCACGAAACCCTATTAAGCGCGTCGGAGCGCATATCACCGCTGAATATGCACCGTCAAGCTTATCCATTGCGGATAAAACCGCATCTTCAAGATTTTGAGTTGTGCATCTTTCGCTTGCAATTACATAAGACATTATTTCAGCATTCGAATTTGACTGAAAAATAGCTCCTCCGTGCTCAAGTTCCTTTCTAATATCTGCAAAGTTTGTAATTGAACCGTTTGCAGCAATTGCGATAGAACCTTGAATATAACGCATTACAAGCGGCTGATTTGACGCGCGGTCAAGACTTTCGCTTGATGTATATCTTACATGACCGATAGTGATGTTTCCGTTTGGAATATTAGATAAAATCTTAGGAGTAAACACCTCGGTCACCATACCAAGCTCTTTTACGGTAGTTAATTCACCGTTTACATTAACCGTAATTCCGGCACTCACCTGTCCCCTGTGCTGAAGACCGAAAAGCGCAGCGTGAGTTATTGATACGCTGTTAAGTTCCTCATCTTTTTTATACAGTCCAAATACGCCGCATTCATCATTTATCTTATCAAGTTTTGAGTCAATATCTATAAAACTATTAATCAAAGTTCTTCCACCTTAAGCTGAATTGCCTTGTCTTTTTCTGCAACTCCCTTTTCCATATCTGTTTTCATATCTTCAAGCCTTTGAGCAAGTGTATCATCTGAAAGAGCAAGTATTTCAACCGCAAGAATAGCAGCGTTAGCCGCGCCGTCAACCGCAACTGTAGCCACCGGAATGCCTGTTGGCATCATAACCGTTGCAAGCAGTGCGTCCATACCGTCAAGCTGTGCGGACTTACAGGGGATCCCTATAACAGGCAATGTTGTTTTTGCCGCCAAAACTCCCGCAAGATGAGCTGCCATTCCTGCCGCGGCAATAATTACTCCAAAACCGTTTTTCTTTGCATTTGAAGAGAACCTTATTGCCTCGTCGGGTGTTCTGTGAGCGCTCATAATATGAACCTCAAACGGTACGTCAAATTCTTTAAGCTTTTTGACAGCCTTCGACACTACGGGAAAATCACTGTCAGAACCCATTATGATAGCTACCTTCTTCATAACCTGCTCCTTTTAATTATATATTCAACTTCTTTATTATTATATTAAAAATCCATATAAATTTCAATAGCAACCGACAATTAATTTTAAAAATCGCATTTAATAAAAAGACCGAACATACAATGCTGTTCGGTCAGAATTACAACATATTATGAAACGCCTGTTTCATCTGCGTTTTGCATATGCGGAAACAGAAAATTCATATGTTCATCATTAAAATGCACGTCAAGATATTTTTCAAAGCTGTTTGAAGCTGAAACTCCCAAATCACGCTGCTGCCATCGGTATATTGAAGAACAGGACATAATTGCGTTAAACATCATAAATACAATAAGGAACGTAGTTATAATTGCCCCTGTCTTTTTAGGAATTTTCTCAATAAGTTTTGCAATCCATGGGTAAAGATAACGTACCCAAACAAGACCTAAAAATCCCCAAATAAGCGCAAACATCAGGTTTGTTCTGCCGTTAAAATTAAACGGCGTGTCGCTGTAATCCCACGAAACGGTTCCAAGCAGGGTTTCCTGAATCCAAGAACAGAAATACTCAAAACCTGCGCCGACAAATGCGCTGATAACAAATATAAAAGTATCGCTGAGCTTATATAGCTTGTACAAAACCAGCGAAAGAAAACACGCGCCGCCGCCGTAAACAGGAATAAATGGTCCGTAAACCATGCCTACTCTGATTTCAAAATGACCTTCGGTTATGATTGTCCATACAGTTTCAAAAATTGTGCCGAGCAACGAACCTATGAAAAATAAATAAAATAATTTTGTAAAACAAAGTCCGAACGCAAACGGTTTTTCATCTTTGCTTTCATACACCTGAGTGTATTCTTTCATATTATCGGCTTTTATTTCCGATATTTTTGCGGCAATCTGTTTAACATAAAACGTGCTTGTTAAATCGGGAAATGCAGATGTAAGCCGTCTGCGCAAAATATTTTCTTTAAACAGCTTGTTGTAGTTTTGTTCAAGTTCATTTACCTTTTCTTTTGGAATGTCGTTGCCTATTAAATCGGATATACCGTTAAATTGTTTGATTTTATGTTTAAGCTTAATGACAGTAACAATAGAAAAAACATAGTCAATAAGAATAAGAGCAAAAACAGACAGTACGATTATAAGGCTTACTTTAAACGGAACAATTTCAAGCACAGTATTTAAAATGGGAATTATTAAGCCAACGAGTATTGTACCGAGCACTCCCAGAAAAAGCGCATACGGCAGGGTTATGTAGATTCCGATGTTTAAAAAAGAATCGGTAAAATCCCATGGATTAAAGCCTAAAACCTTTTTAGTTGTAAAACCGATCAATACAACAAGTGCCGACAGCAAAATAGCTGAACCTAAAAATAAAATAATTTTATTGCCGGAAAACGGATTCATAACAATGTAACATATTACTGAGCAAAAACCGTACGACGGACAAAAAGGCGATGTCAAAAAACCTTTATTATAAAACCTTTTATCAACAAACATTGTGCGTAATCCATTGGCAAACCAACCGCAAAAAGAAAATATGACAAAATACCAAAGAATATTTAAAAGCATTTTCCATTTCCTTACTTTCAAAAATTAATTACTGCAAAAAGACGCGGCAAAGTTTACCGCGCCTTTATTGATAAAATTATAATTTTTATTCTTTTTGGTCAGTGTCCTGCCATATCTCTTTTATTGCGGCAATGTTTCCTGCAAGACCTTGTATTTCTGAAGGAATTATAATTTTTGTTGCTTTGCCGTCGGCTGCTTTTCCAAATGCTTCAAGAGATTTAAGCTGAATAATTTTATCAGTAGGAGCCGCTTCATTAAGCATTTTTAGAGCGTCGGCATTAGCCTTTTGAACTGTCAGAATAGCCTCGGCCTCACCCTGCGCTTCTCTGATTTTTTGTTCTTTTACGGCGTCAGCTTTAAGAATTGCAGATTCTTTCATACCTTCCGCAACAAGGATCTGACTACGTTTTTCACCTTCGGCGTCAAGAATTCTGGCACGGCGTTCGCGTTCAGCTTTCATCTGCTTTTCCATTGCGTCCTGAATTTCACGCGGCGGAAGAATATTTTTAAGTTCAACACGAATAACCTTGATTCCCCACGCATCCGTTGCTTCGTCAAGAATTATTCTGATTTTGTCGTTTATCGTATCGCGCGAAGTCAGCGTATTATCAAGCTCAAGGTCGCCGATTATATTACGAAGCGTTGTAGCCGTAAGATTTTCAATTGCACTTAACGGACGTTCAACGCCGTAGCAGTAAAGCTTAGGGTCGGTAATTTCAAAATATACTACGGTATCAATCTGCATTGTAACATTGTCTCGTGTAATTACAGGCTGAGGCGGAAAATCGACAACCTGTTCTTTGAGTGAAACCTTTTTTGAGACTTTATCAATAAAAGGTATTTTTAAATGAAGTCCCGTGTCCCATGTTGCAAAGTAAGCTCCGAGACGTTCAATTACATATGCGTGAGCCTGCGGAACTATTTTTACATTGCTTATTATTACAAGAATTACTATTAAAATTATAACAGCAATTATTGCAAATCCTATAATACCGCTTAATGCATTCATTTTTAATTCCCTCCAAAATTATTGATCAATTGGCTTTACAATAAGTTTTACGCCCTCAATTGAGAGTATCATTACTTTTGTGCTTTTGCTTAAAGGTGTATTTTCAGATTTTGCGCTCCAAATTTCACTTCCCACTTTTACTTGACCTATTGCTTCATTATCATTAAGGTCTGAGAGTAAAATTCCGGTTTTGCCTATCAGCCTGTCCGCATTAGTGCTTACGTTACCGTGCTTTTTCTTGAATTTTTTTACAAGAGGTCTTGTTACAATGAGTGTTATCAGCGAGACAAACAGAAATACAGCCGACTGAATGGGAATTGACGGTGTAAAAATGGTTGTTACAGCCGCAAATACAGCTCCAAGCACAAACCATATTGAGACAAGCTGAGTTGTAAATGCTTCGCATACGGCCATTAACACTGCAAAACCTATCCAAATAAAAGGCATATATTGTTCCATTATTAAACCCCTCCTTTATGATAATTTTATCATAACCGAATTTAATAGTCAATTTATTTTATAAAATGATATACACATTTAATTTATTATGTGCTATAATTTATAAGAATATTGATAAACGGGTGATTAAATGGCTTTTGACACATTTGATGAGGGTATTGTTCCCGGCGGAATACGAAGTAAAAACGAAATTAAAATATTGATTTGCTATCTTTTTAATTCGGTTAATGAGGGTTTAAGCAAGAATTTAGTTATTCAGGCTGTTCAAAAACAGGGACTTGCAAATTATTTTGAAACGAGTGCGGCTTTTGATGATCTTATAAATAATAATAACTTACAGGAATCAGGCAGTAACGAAAAAGAAAAAACATATATCCTTACTGAAAACGGAAAAATGATAGCTCGTCAGCTTAATACAACCCTTGCATATACCGTAAAAGAAAAAGCGTACGCCTGTGCGACCAAACTTCTCAGTCAAAAAAAGATTGAACGTGAAAATTCCGCAGAAATCGAAAAAATTGAAAACGGATATAATGTTATATGCAAAATATCGGGCGGTAATTATGAGCTTTTCAGCTTTACGCTCTATGCCCCGAGTGTGGAACAGGCAATTATGATAAAAAATAACTTTTATGAAAGTCCGTCAATTATTTATAAAGTTATGCTTGCATTGCTTACCAAAGACAAAGACAATGTAGGCGAAGCGCTTGAAGAGCTGTACAGTATTCTTTGAGGCTTATCCGAAAATCGGACAGTATAATATTTTTAAAAAAACAAATTGAGTCCGAGCATAAGTGTAACGCCCGGTATGCCGCCGATAAGAGAAACTAAAATCGACAACAAGCTAACCGGCAGATAAACCCCCGTGAATGCCCCGCTTAAATTTACGGCTAATAAAGTCAGTCCTCCGCACGCAATTGATATGCACGCACGTCTGAACGGATGTTTATTTTTGCCGATATAATGAATAATTGCAAAAATAATAATTACAGAAAAAATTATAAGACATATTCCCCACCAAGGCATTTTCAACAACTCCAAATTAAAATAGACCGTCAGAAACATCTGACGGTCTATAATTATGCTTATATTTGTACAAATATTCTTTACAGAATGTCAAAATGCGCAAGCACGTTAAGAGCAAGTACAAAAATTACAAAAATTGCCGCAAAAGCCTTTGTCCAGCGAGAAAGAAAAGCGTCGATGGAACGCGCTTTATTTTTTGAGAAATATGAATCAGCCGCACCGGTTACCACACCGAGACCCTGCTGATTGCCCTGCTGAAGAATAATAACAACTATAATTGCAATTGATATAACGCAAAGTATTATTCCGAGAATAATTCCCCAAACACTCATTTATATCATCCTTTCATAAAACAGATAATTTAATCAAATATTCTGATAACTAATTTATATTAACATACGAATCTATATTTTTCAAGTAATTTTGCAAATATTTTTAAATTTTTAATTTTAAATTAACGAAAGCTGCTTATCCGCGGCATCTTCATTTGACGGCAATGCGCCTAATGCAGGCAAAGTACGGGTTCTGTAACGCTGCGGTTTTGCAAACGTACCTTCGGTGTACTCGCTTATTTCAAATAATCTGTGACCTTTTTTAAGTTTCATTACCGCAACTCCCTGCGTGGAACGCGTTGATTTAAGTGTGAGCGCGCCGGAGTGAGTAAGAAGCATTCTGCCGGAAGATGATTTAAGTAAAAATTCTTTATCTTCATGTAGGAATAAAATTCCTGCAACAGGTGATTTATCGGAATATGCTCCGGTAAGTTTTTTTCGGTTGGTTTTTGTCATATATAAATCAAGTGGTATTTTTGCAACCTTTCCGTTTTCAAAAGCAAACAAAATAATACCCTTGTAATCTTTTGTAGCTATCATTTTAATGGCGTTTTCACCCTCATCCATTGACAGCTTTGCGGGAACATAATCGCCGAGAACACTTGTTTTTGTATCTGCAAAATCAGAGGCCTTTGCTTTATAAACCCTGCATTTGTCAGTAAAGAAAAGCAAGTCGCAATTGTTTGAAAACTCAACCTCCTGAATTATTTCGTCGCCGTCCTTCAGCTTGTGTGCTCCGCTCATTCTTAGCGACTGAGGAGTAATTTTTTTGAAATATCCTTCCTTTGTAAAGAAAAGCGTAACCGGGTAATCGGGAATTTCCTCTGTATCATCTTCATATTTAGCAATGTAGCCGTAAATTATTATACTTTTGCGGGGTTTACCGTATTTTTCAGATATTTCTTTTAATTCTTTTACTATAATCGTCTTGATTCTTGACTTGCTTTTTAATATTTCGTCAAGCTCTGCAATTTCTTTTTCAAGGTCTTCTATGTCTTTAGTCCTTTTAAGAATATACTCTCTGTTCAGGTGGCGTAGTTTTATTTCGGCAACATACTCGGCCTGTATTTTGTCGATTCCAAAGCCGATCATAAGGTTTGGAACTACTTCGACCTCTTCATCTGTTTCACGGACTATTTTAACTGCCTTATCTATATCAAGAAGAATTTTTTCAAGTCCTTTTAAAAGGTGAAGCCTGTCGGACTTTTTATTTTTATCATAATATGTTCTGCGTCTTACGCACTCAATTCTGAAAGCTATCCATTCTTCAAGCAGTTCTTTTACGCCCAAAACTTTCGGTATTCCTGCAATAAGTACATTAAAATTACAAGCGTATGAATCCTCAAGTGTTGTAAAACGGTACAGCTTGGCCATAAGTTTTTCGGGGTCCGCGCCGCGTTTTAAATCTATTGTAATTTTCAGTCCGTCTATACCCGTTTCATCGCGTATATCAGAAATTTCTTTGATTTTTCCCTGTTTTACAAGGTCAATTACCTTTTCAATAATTATCTCGCACGTTGTAGTGCTTGGAATTGACAGAATGTCAATGCAGTTTTCCGACTTGTCGTACTCATACTTAGCCCGAAGTTTTATACTTCCTCTGCCGGTACCGTAAACCTGCTTAATTGCCTTTTCGTCATAAATAATCTGACAGCCGCCGATAAAATCCGGAGCAGGCAAAGTTGAAAGTATGTCATGGTCAGGGTCGCGTATTAAAGCTGCGGTAGTTTCACAAATTTCTTTTAAATTAAATGAGCATATATTTGACGCCATTCCAACGGCAATACCCGTGTTTGCATTTACTAAAACCGAAGGAAACGCCGTTGGAAGAAGCGAAGGTTCCTTCATTGTATTATCATAGTTATCAACAAAATCAACCGTATCCTTGTCAATGTCACGGAAAATCTCGTTACAAATCGGGTCAAGCTTTGCCTCTGTATATCTTGATGCCGCCCACGCCATATCGCGGCTGTAAAACTTACCGAAGTTGCCCTTTGAGTCAACATATGGGTGCAAAAGCGCCTCATATCCCCTTGACAAACGCACCATAGTGTCATAAATAGCCGAGTCACCGTGAGGATTTAACTTCATTGTTGCTCCCACGATATTTGCCGATTTTGTTCTGCCGCCTGTCAAAAGCCCCATTTTGTACATTGTATAAAGAAGCTTCCTGTGCGACGGTTTAAAACCGTCGATCTCAGGAATTGCTCTTGACATAATTACGCTCATAGCATACGGCATATAGTTTTCACGAATGGTGGAAACTATCGGCTGTTCAACCACTTCGCCGGCACCGTTTATCACACCGTGAGTTTTAGGTACGGCGGTTTTATTTGTGCTTTTCTTTTTTGAAGCCATTACTCTTCCTCTCCAATCAGCTTACATCAAGGTTATCAATGTACTCGTTACCGTGTTCAACAATATAATCTTTTCTTCCCTGCAAATTATCTCCCAGCAGAATATCAAATATATTAGCCGTTTGTGCCGCGTCGTCCGGCATTACTTTAATAAGACGTCGGGTGTCGGGATTCATTGTTGTGAGATTCATCATATCGGGTTCGTTTTCGCCAAGACCCTTGCTTCGCTGAACAGTAAACTTTTCGTTTCCTATTTGACTTATAAATTTGTCCTTTTCGGCCTCATCATATGCAAAGTAAACATCGTTTTTTGATGTAATTTCATATAGCGGAGATTCAGCAATGAACACTTTTCCCGCTTCAATCAATGTAGGCGTAAGTCTGTAAAGCATTGTAAGCAGCAGAGTTCTGATTTGAAATCCGTCTACATCGGCGTCTGTACAAAGAATAACCTTGTTCCAGCGCAGCGCATCCATATCAAAGACCGAGAGATTTTTGTTTGCCTTTGACTTTACCTCAACTCCGCAGCCGAGAACCTTGAGAAGGTCTGTTATTATTTCGCTTTTGAATATTTTATCGTAATCGGCTTTCAAACAGTTAAGTATTTTGCCCCTGATTGGCATAATAGCCTGAAAATCCGGGTTTCTTGCCTGTTTACACGCGCCGAGAGCAGAATCGCCCTCTACTATGAACAATTCGCGTTTTAAAACGTCTTTACTTCTGCAGTCCACAAACTTTGCGACCCTGTTTGTTATATCGAGACTGCCCGAAAGCTTCTTTTTTATGTTGAGGCGTGTCTTTTCGGCATTTTCACGGCTGCGCTTATTAATAAGCACCTGTTCTGCAATTTTTTCTGCCTCAAGCGGATTTTCAATAAAATAAACTTCAAGACTTTTGCGCAGAAACGCAGTCATTGAATCCTGAATACCTTTATTTGTAACAGCCTTTTTAGTTTGATTTTCATATGATGAAACGCTTGAAAACGACGAAATAACACACACAAGACTGTCTTCAACATCTTCATATTTTATTTTACTCTCGGTTTTATTATATTTGTTGTTCTGTTTTAAGTAATTGTCTATTTGATATACAAAAGCGTTGCGAACCGCCTTGTCGGGAGCGCCGCCGTGTTCAAGCCAGCTTGAATTATGATAATACTCTGTTAAGCTGACTTTATTTGAAAATGCAACGGCAATGTCCATTTTACATTTGTACTCGGGTTTGTCTTCACGGTCTCGGGTTCTGCTTTCAGCAGTCCAGTGCTGAACCGCCGTAAGCCCGTTTTCACCTATTACCTCCGCAACATGGTCAACGATTCCGTTTGCATAATTGTATGTTGTGATATCAAATGATTTTCCGTTTTGATTTTTGAATTTAAACTCAACGCCTGCGTTTACAATTGCCTGACGTTTCATAATATCAAGAAAATATTCAGGCTGAACATCTATGTCGGTAAAAACCTCAAGGTCGGGTTTCCAATGTATTTTTGTTCCGGTATCATTTTTACTGTAAGGTTCTTTTTTAAGTCCGCCTATATTTTTGCCTTTTTCAAAATGCAGAGTGTAACGAAAGCCGTCCCTGCGTATGTCAACGTCCATATACTCTGAACTGTACTGCGTAGAGCAAAGTCCGAGTCCGTTCATACCAAGAGAAAATTCATAGCTTTCTCCCTCATTATTATTGTATTTTCCGCCTGCGTACATCTCGCAGAAAACAAGCTCCCAGTTGAACATTTTTTCATTTTCATTGTAATCGACCGGGATCCCTCTGCCAAAATCTTCAACTTCAATTGAACCGTCAGAAAAACGCGTCACCGAAATCTTTTTGCCGTAACCCTCTCTCGCTTCGTCAATGGAGTTTGAAAGAATTTCAAATACCGAATGCTGACATCCTTCAATTCCGTCAGAACCGAATATTACCGCGGGTCTTTTGCGGACCCGGTCGGCGCCTTTAAGAGTTGTTATGCTGGTATTGTCATATTCGTTAATTTTCTTTCTTGGCATTTACATCTTCCTTTATTATTTTTCGCCGCGCAGTTTTTTAATTTTATCTCGCAAATAGGCAGCGTGTTCAAATTCAAGCAGTCTGGCGGCAGCTTTCATCTCTTTTGTAAGGCTTTCTATCAACTGCTGTCTCTGTGCTTTTGAAAGCTTTTTTGTATTTTTAAACTCACTGTCGGTGTGAGTTGAAATTTCAAGCACATCGCTGACTTTTTTAACTATGGTCTTTGGCGTTATGCCGTGTTCCTTGTTGTATTTTCTTTGAATTTCACGGCGGCGTTCAGTTTCGGTTATTGCCGTGCGCATTGATTCGGTTACGCTGTCGGCGTACATAATTACCATACCCTCGCTGTTGCGTGCCGCACGTCCGGTAATTTGAATAAGTGAGCGGGTGCTTCGCAAAAATCCCTCTTTGTCAGCGTCAAGCACTACAACCAGAGAAACCTCGGGTATGTCAAGACCTTCTCTGAGAAGGTTAATTCCCACAAGCACGTCAAACTCACCAAGACGTAAGTCCCGCACTATTTCCATTCGCTCAACTGTATCTATATCGTGATGCATATAACGCACTCTTATGCCCATTGTTTCAAGATAGGCAGTTAAATCCTCCGCCATCTTTTTTGTAAGAGTCGTGACCAATGTGCGCTGCTTTTTAGCCGCCCTTATATTAATTTCGGACACAAGGTCGTCAAGCTGACCTTCGGTGGGGCGAACGGAAATTTCAGGGTCAAGAAGTCCCGTAGGTCTTATAATCTGCTCCGCAACCACCTTGCTTTTTGAAAGTTCAAGGTCGCCCGGTGTTGCGCTGACAAATACGACCTGATTAATTCGGTCGTAAAATTCATCAAAATTCAGAGGGCGGTTATCATATGCCGAGGGAAGTCTGAAACCGTAATCAACAAGGCTTTTCTTTCTTGCATGGTCGCCCGCATACATTCCCCTGACCTGAGGAAGCGTAACGTGTGATTCGTCAACAAACAGAAGAAAATCCTTAGGAAAATAATCAAGCAGCGTAAACGGTGACGAACCCGGCACCCTGCCCGATAAAATTCTTGAATAGTTTTCAATTCCGGTACAAAATCCGATCTCCTGAAGCATTTCAATATCGTAGTGAGTTCGCTGTTCAATTCGCTGTGCTTCAAGCAATTTGCCGTTTTCTCTGAAAAATTCAAGACGTTCCTGAAGCTCTTTTTCAATTTGCTCAATTGCGACCTGCATTTTTTCTTTTGACACAATATAGTGAGAGGCCGGATAAATCGCAGCGTGCTTTAATAATGCTTTAAGTTCGCCTGTAAGTGGATTTATCTCCGAGATCCTGTCAATTTCATCTCCGAAAAATTCAACCCGTATAATTGAGTCGTTTGAAGCCGCAGGGAAAATCTCAACTACATCTCCCCTTACTCTGAATTTATTGCGAATAAAATTGACGTCATTGCGTTCGTATTGCAGTTCAACAAGTTTTTTAACAAGTTCATCCCGTGTTTTCTCCATTCCCGGTCGCAGAGAAATGACCATATTGCGGTAATCAATAGGGTCGCCTAAGCTGTATATGCAGGAAACGGACGCCACAATAATTACATCGCGGCGTTCCGACAGTGCAAGGGTCGCGCTGTGACGAAGCTTGTCTATTTCATCATTAATTGCGCTGTCCTTCTCAATATATGTGTCAGTCTGTGCAACATATGCCTCGGGCTGATAGTAATCATAATAGCTTACAAAATATTCCACCGCGTTTTCGGGAAAAAACTCCTTAAACTCGCTGCAAAGCTGCGCCGCAAGAGTTTTGTTGTGCGCAAGCACAAGAGTAGGGCGCTGTACACGTTCAATTACATTAGCCATTGTAAAGGTTTTGCCAGACCCTGTAACACCCAATAACGTCTGTTCCCTGTTGCCTGAGTTAATGCTTTCTGTAAGCCTTTCAATAGTCTGAGGCTGATCCCCTGTGGGCTTGTATTTTGAATGAATTTTAAATTCCATAACACATCACTAAATTTATATTTGTTTTTCGACCTTTGATTCAGACAAAAACAGAACGCCGAACATACTGCTGTTTATTCATCATAAAAGAAAATGTTGCCTGCCATTCCGCTTTCTCTTAAAGACACATAGTCATCGTCAGTTACTATAAAATGGTCTACAAGCTCAACTCCAACGCCAAAAAGAGTTTCACGCACTGTTTTTGTGGTAACAAGGTCACTGTGTGACGGAAGAGCGGTTCCGCTGGGATGATTGTGCGCAATAAAAGCGGTTTTTGCATTGTGGCGCAGTGCAAGGTCAACTATTTTTCGTACCGGCATATCGGAAGAATTGATAGAGCCTTTTGAAATTATATTAAAATAAATCATTTTGCCCTTTGCGTCTCCAAGCAAAAGCGCAACTGCCTCGCTTGTTCTTCCTATAAATTTTGTTTGGAACATCTCTCCCAAGTTCTCATAATTGATAATGTTATCATCCGACATTTTTGATTCTTTATACAGCCTTGCGATTTCCGGCAGCATTTTAATATATGCGGCTGCCGACTCCGACAAACCGAATTCATTCATAAGCTCATCAATAGGAGCGTCGCAAACTCCGCCTATTGTAATATATCTGTCAAGCAGCTTGTGCGCAAGAGGATTTGTATCTTTTCTCGGGATCGCATAGAAAAGACACATTTCAAGTGCTTCATGTGGTTCAAAAACATCAAAGCCGTTTTCTATGAACTTTTTTCTCATACGCTGCCGGTGTCCCGAATGTTCATTTCCTGTTGATGAAGCCATTAAATAACCCTCTTTTTACAAAGATCAATTCCTGCTATTTTACTCCGTATTGCTCATAATAAGAATCAATTGCCGATTTTATATTGTCGTCAATTATTACTTTTCCGTTGTACTCTTTGTTGTAAAGATGTTCAACTACCTCTGCCATTGTAACTATCGCAGTTGTTTTCAGTCCGTACTTCTCTTCAATTTCCGAAAGCGCGCTCTTTTCGCCTTTGCCTCTCTCCATACGGTCAACCGATACGACCAAACCAATTGGACATACGTCTCCCTGCGCTTTTATTATAGGCAATGTTTCTTCAATTGAAGTGCCTGCGGTTGTAACATCCTCAATAATTACAATGCGGTCTTTGTCTGTTATAGGACTTCCAAGAAGAATCCCCTTGTCGCCATGATCCTTTACCTCTTTGCGGTTTGAGCAGTAACGTATGTCTTTTCCGTACTTTTCGTTGATTGCTATTGATGCGGCGACAGACAGCGGGATCCCCTTGTAAGCGGGTCCGAAAAGAACGTCAAAATCGAGGCCGAATTTTTCTGCTATTGCAGACGCATAATACTGACCCAGCCTCCTTAGCTGCGCTCCGGTTCTGTAAAATCCCGTATTTATAAAAAAAGGAGTTTTTCTTCCGCTTTTTGTTATAAAATCACCGAATTTGAGCACCTGACAGTCAACCATAAATTCAATAAATTCTTTTTTATAAGTCTCCATAATTGATCTCCCAATATTTTTTTACATAATTAAACATTTAAAATTTTAACACAACATATTGTTTTTGTAAATGGGAATTACACAGATGTAATCAATATACAGTTAAAATGAGCCTTTCCCAAACGAAAATTAACAACGAAATTTTAGTAAATATTGTGTATTGACAAATTAGAACATCTGTTCTATAATTAAATAAAACATTTGTTCGAGATGATTTTATGAACATTAATAGTGCTGTTGATAAAAACAAATATAAAAAAGACAGGGTGATTTTGCACAGCGACTGTAACGGTTTTTACGCAAGCGTGGAGTGTCTGTATAACCCCAAAATACGCAACAAACCCGTTGCGGTCAGCGGCAATGCTGAAAACAGGCATGGAATTATTCTTGCAAAAAATGAAATTGCAAAAAAATACGGCATTAAAACAGGAGAAGCCATATGGCAGGCAAAACAGAAGTGTCCCGAAGTTATTACCGTTCCTCCCCACTTTGAGCTTTACAAGAGGTTCTCAAAAATGGCAAGGAGAATTTACAGCGACTATACCGATATGATTGAACCGTTCGGGCTTGACGAGGCATGGCTTGACGTTACGCAGAACACAGATAAAAGCGGAACAGAAATTGCATTTGAGATAAACAGGCGCGTTAAAGAAGAGCTTGGCATTACGGTAAGCATAGGAGTAAGCTTTAATAAAATATTTGCCAAGTTCGGGAGCGACTATAAAAAGCCCGATGCGATAACAAATATTACAAGGGATAATTATAAAAAAATAATATGGAACGCTCCAGCGGAGGATCTTCTGTATGTAGGCAAAGCAACAAAGAAAAAACTGCATAATATAGGCATTTACACCATAGGCGATATTGCAAACTCTTCTGTTGAACTTTTGCGTGCGCAGCTCGGCAAGTGGGGCGAACTGATTTACGGCTTTGCAAACGGGTATGACTCATCTCCAGTTTCTCATATGAATGAAAACAGCGAAGTTAAATCAATAGGAAATTCAACAACAACTCCCCGTGATATGAAAACATATGAGGACGTAAAAATGGTGATGTACGTTTTGTGTGACAGCGTATGCCGCAGAATGCGAGAACAGGGGTTTATGGCTCATACCGTGGGGATCAGCGTGCGTGACAATGAGCTTTGCTCATTTATAAGACAATGTACGCTTGACGATTTTACCAATGTTACAAAGGAGATAACCAACGCCGCAATAAATCTTTTTGTAAAAAATTATAAAATGCAGCGTCCCCTGAGAAGTATTGGAGTAAGTGTAACGGATTTTGTACACGACGATGTTCCGCGTCAAATGAGTCTTTTGAACAACGAAGAAAAAATGTTGCGGAACATTCAGCTTGACAAAACGATTGACAGGCTTAAAAAACGATTTGGAAACTATATCATACGTCCCGCAGTTCTGCTCGGTGACAGCGGTTTATCTGCGTTTAATCCTAAAGACGACCATACAATTCATCCCATAGGATATTTATAAAAGAGGTTATTAAAATGAAACAGTATGTAAAAGTAAACGCCACTTTTGACTGTGACGGAAATTTACTGCCCGAATACATTTGCTGGGATAACGGCAAAAGATACCAGATTGACAGAATTACCGATATAAGATATGCCGCGTCGCTTAAAGCCGGCGGCGCAGGAATACGCTACACCTGTATAATTATGGGCAGAGAGCGCTTTTTGTTTCTTGAGGAAAACAGGTGGTTTGTTGATGCAAAAGAAAAGCCCTGACCTTTTACAGGTCAGGGAAACTGCTTTTATTTTCTTGTAAAATACACTTCATAATTATCGTTATACGGCACAACTATTGAGGTGATTTCACCGTTTTTTCGGTTCACATCAAAAGAGCACTCATATCCTCCGCTGAAAGTAACTTTAATTTCAGCGTCGCTCTCAATTTTGTAATTTCCTACATGGGTACCGTCATCCGGCGAACCCGGTGAGAGCCAGAGTGAAAACGTGCCGTCGTCTCTAAAGTTTAAAGAACCCTTGTACGACGAATAGTTGGTGTTATAAATTTCGCTAAGCTCTACCTCGTCGCCGCTTGCATTATATGCCGACGTACACACCCACGAAGCGTCGGTAAATTGAGACAGCTTTGCCGACTGCGTAACAGAGCGAAAAATAAGCAATACAACAGCCGCAGTCGCAAAAACTGCTGCAACCGTCAGTGTAATGGCAGTTCTTTTCTTAATTGATTTTTTCTTAGGTTTTTGTTGTGTATTTATAGATCTCTTTTTTGACTTGCTCATAAAATCCTCAATTTATCAGTTGAAATAAACATCATATCCGCCATAATTAATGCTGATTTCCGCAGGAACATCACCATTCCATTGCACTATGTTCACAGATACATTTTTATCATTAGTATAAGTGGCCTTTATTGTATCTCCCTGAACGGCATATGCCCCGGAATTAACGGATGAAATACTCAGTGTGTCGGAAAAAGTACCGTCATTATTAAAACTGATACTGCCTCCGGCATATGAACTGCCGAAAACTTCTTTTAGAGGGCAGGGATCTCCCGTTTCCGAATCAATTGCCTTATAGGGTGAAAATGTTTTGCTAAAGTAATAAACTTTATCAGAAATGTTATTATTTGTAGGAACAACGACCTTCTGCGTTTCCTTAGTCTCGGCAGACGAGTCGTCCGGCGGCAAAGTTGTTTCAGATGTCTGCCCCATATCAGGCTGTGTCTGTGAATCTGTTGACTGCGCGGTTTGAAGAGTTTGTTCTGTCGGCTGTGTATTTGATGAACTGTTCAAATTAATAAACAAAAACACACATAAAACAGCAATTGCGGCAATGACGGCCGCACAAATTATTATTACAACTGTCTTTGATTTTTTATCACTGTATTTACCGTTCATATTATTCATTCTCCTTTTTTTCTTCTGACTCTTTTTTAAGCTTTATCAATACGCTGCGCTTTATCATTCTTCCGTTATAAAAAATGTATTCATCGCCGTCTTTTGATTCGTCAACCTTTAAGCCGGCAAAGCTTTCCGCAACGCTGTTTTTTTTATCTTCAAAATTATCATAAAACTGACCTTTTTTTCGGTTCTTTATTTTTTTATCAATTTCAGTGCTTTTCTCATCCTTGCCCGTAATCATAGAATACATCGCTTTATATATTGACGAATTAATTATAAATGACATAAGCGACGGAACAAAGAAAAGCGCAAGAACAACGGTAGCAATTATTATTGCAGCAGCGTATTTACAGCAAAACAGTACCGTGGCACAAACAAGAAACAAAACAAATAAGCCGAATGTTGCAATAAAATTACTTTTTATCTCGCCAAAGGTCATTAACGCGCTGTTTTTTAATATGTTTTTGACAGAAAGGTCAAAGGTAACTGACATAGGCGGTACATAGTAAAATACAAACAGAAAAAAAACCGAAATTATAACGCACAAAACAAGTAAAACATAAAACGCATTGTTATATCTTCCAAATCCGGAGTACATTATAATTGAATAATAACTGAAAAAAATTGCGGCATAAAAAATAAACCCGTATAATAAAAATCTGAGAAAATTCTCTTTGACTCCGTTAATAAAGGTCTGAAAAACTTTAACATCTTTTTCTCCTCTTGCCATATGCGAAGTTACCTGTGTAACTCCCGCATAAAACGGAAACAGCGGAATTGCCGTAAGAAATAAAATAAAGTTTGAGTTTATTGACGAGGCTGTATTTATAAACCAAAAAATTCCGAAAAATACGGCGAAAGGAACCGCAAACAATACATTTGTAAACAGTAGTTTCGGAAAATTATGAAATAAAGATGAAAAAAAGTCAGACAGAGCAAATATATTTTTCTCAGATGCCATTATAAACCTCCGATGACTAAAAATTAAATACTCCGGCAAACAATGTCCATAAAACAACATCAAGCAGGGCGGAAAAAAATGTCATAATAAGCGACGACATTGAACGCGAGCAAAAATTTATAACTCCTTTACGAAGGGGCTGCGCAGGAACATTACGGCCTATTGTATAAAAAAACATTCGCTTTGATATATAAAAAGCCGATGTCGAAAACAGTGAAAGCGCCATACAGAACAAAAACGTTCCCGGAAGCAAAACAATCAGGTAAAATCCAACTCCTTTTAAAGAGTGAGCCATATAAAGATACCCCGCCGTGAGTCCCGTACCAAAGCCTTTAAAAAACAATACAAATAAAAGCATCGGTATTCCCCAAGGAGCAAGACCGAGCAAAAATACAACAAAAAGAAATATAAAATCTGAAGCAAAGCACGCGCAGAATGTTTCTGCGGCATTTTGTGACAGACGCACATCAAGGTTTGTGGTAAATAAAAAATCAAGCGAATCAAGCAGAGATGAAGTGGAATTTTGCGCATAGGCAGAACCAAATATCAGTCCGGCAAAAAGAAGCGTAACGCACATAACCATTACTCCGTACCGCTTAAAAAAATAACGCAGATCGGAAACTGTTATTTTTCTGCGATTTCTTCTGGCAAAATCAGATTTCTTTAACGAAAATACTACACCTTTCATAAAAAACATTCCTTTCGTTTTCAGGTTGTCCCTTTAAAACGTATGCGGAATGTTTTTAGTTTATGAAACTCTATTTGCCAAGTTCCTCTGCTCTTTTTGTGCAGGCGTCCATTGCATCCTGAACAGCTTTATAAAATCCGTGCTCTCTGAGTTTTTCAAGAGCGGCTATTGTAGTGCCGCCTTTTGAACTTACCTTTTCAATAAGTATGTCGGCACTGTCGCCGCTTTCTCGCAGCATAGCGGCTGAACCCTCAAGAGCGGCGCAAATTAAATTCATAGCCTTGTTATACTCAATGCCGTGATTCTCGGCATATTCGGCCATTGCCTTTGCAAACAGATAAATATACGCAGGGCTGCTGCCGTTAACTGCTATGACTTCGTTCATATGTTCTTCCGATATATATTCACATATACCGCTGCCTGCAAACATATCATATACTATCTGTTTGTCCTCATCGCTTATATTATCGGAGGGACAGAGCGCAGTAGCTCCTTTTTTTAACAATAGCGGTGTGTTTGGCATAACACGAACGACAGGACAATTGCAGTTAAGACTGTTTCTTACAAATTCAATTGAGATACCCGCGGCAATTGAAACAAATGTTTTGTCGGGGGTCACGTCATTTTTTAGTTCCTCCAAAACCTCTGAATAGTTCTGCGGTTTTACCGCAAGAACTATTATGTCGCTGTTCTTCATAACATCAACGCCGGTTTTGCAGACATTAACACCCATTTTTTTAATAATATCACACTTTTCAACGCTTAAATCAAACACATTGACAAGTTCAGGATTGCCGTTATTTTGTGATAATAAACCTTTTATAATTGCAGTAGCCATATTGCCTGCGCCGATAAAACCTATTTTCTTCATAATTTAACCTTTCTTGCGCAATTTAGCCTTATCAGGCTATACTGAAATTACTATACGACTGACAAGTAAATTTAAAATTATGGTTATTATATTCGCCGTTTCGTTCATAGTCGCCGTAGAAAAATACTTCTGCCTCATCTATTCTTCTGTACATAAGTCCCCAATAACATGAACCCGCGGCATGATGATACTGCAAAAATGCGTTGAGATACTGCTGTTTATCAACATTATTAAGATTTCTTGAACCGTTTGAACCGCTTGAAACAGAAGCGTAAGACTTGAAAATGTATCCTGTTGTACCGTTTGACAGTTTTATTTTATACCAATCGGAATTATATACTTTACCGTCAACAAATGTAAATTTTGTATTTTTAGGCATACAAGTTATAACGTCATAGTTTGTACCGGAGCCTTTCCTAAGATTTACATCACTTGCATTAACATAACCTGCGGCACCTTTTTTTATGCTTGAGTTATTGCCTGTATTAAGCAGAACAGCCTGAAGTTCTGAATCGTTATAAATTACACCTGCTCCGACATTGTAGGTAAAACAAACAAGCGAATCGAACTGGCGCTGATTGAACTTTATATCATTATCCAAAAGATATTTATTTGTCCTTGTAGTGTAGCCGCCTTTATTTACAGTTTGACAAAGATAAGCATACGCCTCATTTTTTGTAAGATTATTATAAAATTGTTCTCCTGATGTTACAACCTTACCGTATCCCAACGTGGGGTCAGAAGTAATGCTGTCGGCCGTAACGGAAGATAAAAATCCCTCGTAGTTTGCGATAAGGTTTATAACCTCATCGCTTGCTCTGCGTTCGGCGCATACCGGAGTTGTTTTATCGGTTGAAGAAGTAACAAATACTTCCCCCTCACCGTTTCCGGGTGTTGTCAGAAATTCGTTAGAAGTTTTGTACTTTGCATAGGCTTTTACAGTCCACTTGCCTGATTTTGACAGCTTTTGTGTGCCTGTCCAAACATATGTATTGCCGTCTTTCTCTTTTTTGGCGGCATTAACCGTATAGGATTGTGAACCGTTTGTAACTACAAAACGCACTGCAACTCTGTCGGTGTCCGTAATCGCCTTAAAATCAACCGCAGAATTAAGCGGCGCAGAGTTCGGCGACGCGTAAGTAAACCGAATGTTGTCCCTGGTTCCGACAGTCAGCAGACAGGTTGCCGCACCGCTTGAAGTGTATGCGGTTATTACTGCGGTACCTGAATTTTTTGCGTAGACAATACCGTTATTAACAGTTGCAATCGAAGTATTTGAAGAATTCCATTTAACTCCGCCTGTTGACGAGGTAAGAAGAATTGACTTGGTTTTTCTTATGGATACTTTTGTGTTTGAAATATCAACGTCCGAGCCTGACTTTACGGTAATTTCACAGATTGCAGATGAAGAACCGCACGTTGCCTTAATTTCAGCGGTACCGTTGGATTTTGCGTAAATTACACCGTTAGAAACAGTGGCTACCGAATTGTTTGAGCTGCTCCATTTTACAGAGCCGGACGCTGTTGCGGTAACAGTATAGTAGTTGCCCTTATAAAGAGTTTCACTTGTATCAGAGAGTTTTATGCTTGACGGCGGAGATTTTACCGTCACTTTACAGGTTGCCGTTTTGCCGTTGTAAGTTTTTATGGTAATTGTCGCAGTGCCTTCACCTATTGCCGTAATTTTTGCCTTGTTTGACGTGGTTTTTTCAACGGTGGCAACAGATGTGTTGCTGCTGCTCCAGCTAAAGCTGTTTGCATAAGAGCCGCTGTTTGTGCTTTCAGAAATTACAAAGGTTTTATTTACGTCAAGCGTAAGGCTTGAATTGCTCACCTTTACGCTTTTAGGCGCGGATTTTACCGTTACATTACAGACTGCTGTTTTGCCGTTGTAAGTTTTTATGGTGATTTTAGCCGTACCCTCAGCTTTTGCGGTGATTTTTGCCTTGTTTGACGTGGTTTTTTCAACGGTGGCAACAGATTTATTGCTGCTGCTCCAGCTAAAGCTGTTTGCATAAGAGCCGCTGTTCGTGCTTTCAGAAATTATAAATGTTTCTCCCTTGCCGAGTTTCAGGCTTGAGCTACTCACCTTTACGCTTTTAGGCGCGGATTTTACCGTTACCTTACAGGTTGCCGTCTTGCCGTTGGAAATTTTAACCGTAATGTTTGATGTGCCGGTTTTCTTTGCAGATATATAACCATTGCTGTTCACGGTTGCAGCCTTTGTGTTGCTGCTGCTCCATTTATAATCTGTTTTTGAATTTGACGGAGAAACAGACTTTGTAAGAGTGTAGTTTTCGCCAACACCAAGATTTAACGATGATTTGTTGAGTTTAACATATGTAGTATTGGTATTTGATGACGTATCTGATACAGAAGCGTAGTCTTTATTTATGTAACCTGTTTGTAAATTAGAGTCAAGTTTAATTTTGTACCAGTCGTTATTATACAGTTTTCCGTCTACAAAAATAAATTTAGTGTTTTTTCTCATAGTTGTTATGACGGAATAATTTGTGCCTGCACCGGAGCGAAAATTAACATAATCACCATTTACATAGCCATGTGAACCTGATGAAGGTTTTGCGGATATTGAATTTGTCTTATTGCCGGATATAACAGCTGCATTAAAAGAAAAAGATGATGCAACTACAAAAACTGCCGACGCAACAAAAGCTATTGCCAAAATAATACATATAGTTTTTGTAAAGGCTTTTTGTTTCATAAAATCACCTGTTTTTATTTTTTATTAAAAAATTCCATTAGTTTACCAATTACAATAATATGTATTTAATTGTAACACATTTTACCTGTTATCGCAAGCAAAAGGACTACTTATTTTTTTTGAAAATTTTTCCTCTAATGCGCTGTATATACTGAGCTATAAAAACAGATACGGCAAAATCATACAGCAAAAAGAACAGGTTTCCAATTATTAAAAATATCCATGGAACATATATGCCGAATAAGGTATATTCCTCTGCCGGAATTGACAGCAAAAATGTACCTGCAAAAAATGACGCAACGGCAGCCGCATTAAAAATTATAAATTTGAGCATATACTGAAAAAGTCTTTTTTTTACCTTGTTCTCAATAACACCCTTTAATATAGGATAATATCCGAAAAGCATAATAAAATAAATTACAGCTTCTTTGTCTGCGGCAAGAAACAAAGACAGAACTGAGGCTACAACATAAACTCCCCACGCCCATTTACATCCGTATTCAATTACAATGGCAGAAATAAAAATACCAGCAAAGCACGGAAATGCATAAGTTCCTATAGGTATCAATCCTGTCATAATCATAAGAACAAGACAGAGCGCCGCAATTATACCGCACAATGCTACTCTTAAAGTTGAATTATTTATACCGTTATTTTTCATTTTCAGCATCCCATTCTGCAACAGTCACACAAACAATCCGCACACATAATAGTGGTGCATATGTCGCAGCAAGTACAATCTGATTGATTTCCGACATTTGTCTGATTATAGCCTCCGTAGTTGTACGCCCGCTGATTCTGCATATTGTTCAATGCCGCGCGATACTCTCCGTTACCGGGGTTCATATTGCATGCCGTAGTAAAGTAACTGAACGCTTGTTCCGACCATCCTCTGCGGTAAGCGCACATTCCCTTCAGGTAAAACCATTCGGCAGTTCTGTTTCCCTGCGGAGCAGAATCAAGAATTTGCTCGGCCTGGTCTATCATATTTCGCTGAATATAAATTCTTACGCTGTAAAACTGAGAGCTTGAGCCGTTTCCGGAATAATTACCGCTGCCAGCAGAACCGGTTCCCCTGCCCTTTTGGCGAATTTGGTTTATTTGGTCATATGCCTCATTTATTTCTTTCATCTTCTGCTCTGCAATATCAGAAAGAGGACTGTCTGTGTAATTGTCCGGATGATATTTTTTTGCAAGCCTGCGGTACGCATCTTTAATTTCTTCATCGGACGCCGTTTCAGATACACCCAGTACCTCATAAGGATTATTCATTTTTTACCTCCGTGTAAAGTTTATCGGTTATTTTATTTTGAACAGTCGGAAAACCTTTTAAAATCATATTATCCAAAATACCCTTAAAATCAGTTAAGTCTATAAGGTTATATGCGTCATAGGCGCGCGCCAACGATTGATTTAAAACTGCCGCAATATAATCAACTTTTGCAATTTTTCCGTTGCTGTCAATAAAAGGATTATAATTTCCGCTCTTTTTATCCTGAACTACATCATCTGCCGCATCTATAAGATATATCCACCTGCCGAGTTGATAGCCAAACTCATAAAGCACACGCCTGTCTGTTTCATCTTTTGCTTCAAGCGAAAATATGTTTCCAAGCAAAAAGGCCGTTGGATGTGCCGCCCTGTCAACCGAGCACTCCAAATTATGTTCCGCCTCATACTGCAAGTCCATCATTTGTGAAATAAGGTTATCAATATCGGCATATTTTTTTGCCGCCTTTTTGCGCCAGTGTGAAAAAAACGGCAAAATCATTCTGTACATTATACGCTTAAAAAGCCTGCTGTCCGATATATCATCCTTCAGCTTAAAATAAGCCGAAATAACAGAAAACGCTGCCGCTTTGCCATAGCTGTCAGATTCGGTGAGAGCAAACCTGCATTTTTTAAGAGGATTAAAAGTACAGCGTCTGTCTATAAATCCGCTGCAAGAACGGTGAAAGGACATTAACAGCATTGCATAGTAGGCGCAGTCATAGCTTAAACTGAAACGGGTTAAAAACGAGTAGTCTTTTCCCATTTGTTTGCACAAGCCGCAGTACACTGCTTTGTACGCTTCAAATTCACGCACCAAAAGCTCGCTTTTCTGAACCTGCAAATAACCAAACACCGGTTTACTCCCTTATTATAAAAAATCTTATTCTATACTATACAATAATTTATTAAAAAACGCAATGAAAGAATTAAAATAAGTTGAAAATTCTGTTTTTCTTGAAAAAAACTGTAATTAATATTATAATAAAAAATAAACCTAACAGTTTTGTGAGAAAGACTTGAAATTTTTATGAACATATATGACTTTGACAACACAATATATGACGGTGATTCAACAGCCGACTTTTATTTTTTTTGTTTGAAAAGGCACAAAAAAATTATTGCTCTTTTCCCCTCTCTTTTGTTTTCATTTATAAAATTCTACATATTTAAAATCGGTACTAAAACACAGTTTAAAGAAAAAATGTACCGATTTCTTAATTTTTGCAATACAGAAAAAGATGTTTTCGATTTTTGGAGTGTCAATAAAACAAAAATCAAAGGTTTTTACTTAAACCAACATAGGGATGACGACATTATAATTTCGGCCTCACCCGAATTTTTGATTAAACCGATTTGCAAAGAACTTGGCATTAAATATGTTATTGCCTCAAAGGTAAACAGCAAAACCGGTAAATATTCCGGCATTAACTGTCACGGAGAAGAAAAAGTAAGAAGATTAAATGAATGTTTAGGAAATGTACAAATAGAAAAATTTTACTCTGACAGTATAAGTGACGCCCCTCTTGCAAATTTAGCAAAAGAAGCGTATGTTGTTAATAAAAATAAAATTTACGAATGGAATTTTAATAAGTAAGATAAAACGACATTATTACGAATTAAGAATAAAAAAAGCGAGACTAAATATACAGCCTCGCTTTTCTTATATTATTTTTCTCATTCCTGACAAGAACATTCAAACGGCGTGCTTTCTCTGTCGCACTCTCCAACAGTAGGGGGGAAAAAAGAATCAGTAGGAAATTCAATTTTACTGAAAACTTCGCAAGGGTCGTCTGTTCTTGCAGCACATTCTTTGCGCGGAACGCAGAAGTCATATGACGGTATCATAAGCTGTACGCTGCGTTCAAGCTGAGTAATTGTGAAAATACCTATTGTTGCGGAAATCCACCTTGGACCCGGCTGTACAAGTTCTCCTCCGAAATGTGCAGCAACGCACTGCGGAATGTTACCGCACGGTATTTGGCGGCAGCGTCCGTGTTCATTCAGCTTTGCAGAAAGAGCCATTGGATTTGAAATTTGTACACTTGCTCTGGGCAGATTACTCTGGTATGTGCATGAATTACAGGAATTATTTAATTCTTCACAAACTGTTTCGCTGTCACTTGTAAAAGTTTTTGTACAGCCTTCGCTTCCGTAAAGAACAACACGTTTTCCATATACCGCAAGACCGTTTACTGTTGTGGGAATGGTACCTGTTGATGTATAAATTTCACAGCTTACATCAAAGTAAAATACCATATCAATTGCATAAAATCCTCTGTGGAATGCAACAGGTTCAACATCAACAGTAGCAGTAATTACGGTTGCATTACAAATACGTACTGAACAAGCGCTGTTTACCAAATTTTGATTTTCTTCGGTAAACAAAAGCGTCAAGTCACTCAGACAGTCTTTTGCCCCACAGCTGTCATAAATGCGATTTGCATCTATGCATACTGTTTCACTATTGGCATTTGACAGCGTGTCAGACTGACTTTGATTTTGACCTGAATCGAAAGGTACATCTGGCATAAAAATAACCTCCGTAAAAGTATTAACAGGCTGTATTTAGCGGCACTGTAACAATACATTTTATGGAGGTTTTTATATTTTGTGATAATCAACCGTAAAATGGTTTTAAAATATTTGAATATTCATTATAGATTTCTTTTGGGTCTGACTGAGTATAGTTTGAAAATGCTATAAATACATTTGACATATCTGCGTTATAATACAAAAATGAACTAAAGCGGTAGAAAGAACCGCCTGCTTGATAATTTTTATCGTCCGCAAAAACTCCGTATGAATAGTTTGAATTTAATGAAGCAAACATTTCATTGCGTGATTTTTCAGTCAGAAAATCATCGCCGGTAACAGCTCCGACCCATTTAATTATATCGGGAACATTTGTAATTAATCCTGACGCAGAATAAGCGACCCCGGGATAAAGTATCCAGTTATTTTCATATATATCCTGATAACCCGTTGCGAGAGAATCTGTTGCTTTAAATCCGCTTGAGGTCATTCCGAGGGGGTCAAGAATGTTTTCAGTTACATAAGTTTCATATGACATACCGCTGACTTTTTCTATTATATCGCCAAGAACATAATACGAACTGTTTGAATAAGCAAACTTTTCGCCCGGTTTAAACACAGTATCCTGTGACAAAATCCAATTTAATACAGACCTGCGGTTATCGTCCGCGTCAGCTTCTTCAAAAACATCATAAGGCAGCTCGCTTAATCGGTACACGCTTCCCTTTTCTGTACTTGTGCCTTTATAATAACAATCCGGAAGTCCTGCCGTCATAGTAAGAAGATTCTTTATAGTTATTTTATCACCGTATTTATAGTCGGGATAATATTTTTCAAGTTTGTCCGAGGTAGTCAGCTTTTCGTCCTCCTGAAGCAGCATAATTGCCGCCGCAGTAAGTTGTTGTGTTACCGGACCTGCATAGTAGTTTGTATTTAAAGAATTTTTTTTATGAGAATCCTGATTTGAAAATCCGTTTGAGCCTATATATTCAAAGTCATTGCCGATTTTTGTATATACAACGCCTTTAAATCTTTTTCTTGTAATAAGGTTGTCAAAATCCTTTTTAATTTTATCTGAATTCTGCTTTATTCTATTGTAATTTAAAGTAATTTTTTTAGTTTCCGGTGCCGCCGTGTCAGCTGTAGCTAATGAAGTCTGTACAGTTTCCTCTTGAGTGGTCTGTACAGCGGTTGTTTGTATATTATCATTATCTGATTCTTTAACACATCCCGCAAGGGAGATGATCATAGTAAAAGATAAAATAAGGCAAACCATAGTTTTAAAACGATCAACCATAAAAATCACCCTTAAATTTTCTGCATTTTACTGAAATTAGCCATTAGTGTTTTTGTTCCTGCCTTATCAAAAGCAATTTCAAGCATGGTATCGCTGCCCATTTTCTCAGCTTTCATTACCATACCTTTTCCAAAAACTTTATGCAGAACAACATCGCCGACATTATATACAGTTCCGCTCTGAACGGCAGGTTTTGTGAAACCGCCGAATAATTTTTTTGAATATGGAGATTTATTTGCTTCACCTATCGAAATTCTGTCAGATGAAAATAGACCTGAAGAATCGGATTGAGAAGTAAAATTGTTATAAAGGCTGCCGCCTCCGGTAAAATCAATCAGCTCATCCGGTATTTCATTAATAAAACGTGATGCTTTATTATGTGTTGTGTATCCGAAAAGCATTCTTGAGTTGGTCTTTGTTAAATAAAGCTTTTCCTTAGCTCTTGTAATTCCCACATATGCAAGACGGCGCTCTTCGTAAAGCTCGTCCGGATTTAAAACAGACGACATTGACGGAAAAATTCCGTCCTCCATTCCGGCAATAAATACTACGGGAAATTCAAGACCTTTTGCACTGTGCAAGGTCATCATTACACAAGAGTCGGCATCGGCGTCGTAATTGTCAATATCAGTTTGCAGAGAAATTTCTTCAAGGAACGACGATAAATCTGCTTCTTCGCCGTAATCCTCTTCAAATTTAATAATATTTGAAGAGAGTTCCTCAATATTTTCAATTCTAACTTCGCTGTTTTCTTTTTCGTTAGTTAAATAATCCTTATAATTTGTATGCTCTATAACAAGGTTATATAATTCTGATAAAGAATAATCTCCGCTCTGTTCAGCGTCAATAAGTCCGTCAATAAGCTGAACAAATGATTTTAATTTTGAGGCGGCGCGCGAAAGCTGAGGATAACTTTCTGCGTTTTTAATCACAGTATAAATGCTTTCGCCGATACCCGAAGCAATATCAGCGGCATACTGAACGGTAGCAGCGCCTATTGACCTCTTAGGTACATTTATAATGCGGCTCAGGCGAACATCATCGTGAGGATTATTTATTACCTGTAAATATGCTACCATATCGCGGATCTCTTCACGGTCATAAAAACGGTGTCCCCCTATAACACGGTGAGGAATCCCGCTGCGTGACATTGCCTGCTCAACAGCGTTTGACTGAGCATTCATTCTGTAAAGCACTGCAAAATCAGAGAATTTTCTTCCCTTTTCGACTCCGTTAAGGATAGTTTGAGCAATAAATGCAGCCTCTTCGCGTTCAGATGATGAGGTATGAACTTCTATTTTATCTCCCTTTGAATTTTCTGTCCACAAAGTTTTGCCCTTGCGCATTTTATTATTGGCAATAACACCGTTTGCCGCATTAAGAATATTTTTAGTGCTGCGGTAATTTTGCTCAAGTCTGATAATTTTTGCACCCTTAAAGGTGTTTTCAAAAGAAAGAATGTTTTCTATTGTTGCTCCGCGGAATTTATAGATACTCTGGTCGTCGTCGCCCACAACACATATATTACCGTATTTTTCTGCAAGCATACTTACAAATTTATACTGAATTTTATTTGTATCCTGGTACTCGTCAACCATTATGTATTTAAACTGATTCTGATAATACTCAAGAATTTCGGGATATTTTTCAAAGAGCAGAACCGTATTGCAAAGCATATCGTCAAAATCCATTGCGTCGGCTGTTTTCAAACGCGTCTGATAAATTTCATAAGCCTTGGCAATCGACGCTTTTCGGCTGTCGTATTCGGCTTCTTTAAGCATTTCGGACGGCTTTTGCATTTTGTCTTTGGCCTTTGAAATCTCAGAAAGTATTACCTTTGCGGGCAATATTTTTTCATCTATATGAAGCTGCTTTAAAATATCTTTAATTAGTTTTTTCTGGTCATCTGTTCCATAAACTGTGAAATGCGATGTATAACCGATTCTGTCGCCGTACCTGCGAAGTATTCTTGCACAGGTCGAATGAAATGTTGCCGCCCAAATATCTGCGCCGCCCTCAGGGACGGCATTACAGATACGCTCTTTAAGTTCACCTGCCGCCTTATTGGTAAAGGTAATTGCAAGTATATTCCAAGGTTTGCAAAGTCCACATTTTAAAATGTATGCAATTCTGTTTACAAGAACCGTGGTTTTACCCGAGCCTGCGCCTGCAAGAATAAGCAAAGGCCCTTCGGTCGTAAAAACAGCCTGTTGCTGCATTGGGTTCATATGAAAAAAGTCTTTTTGAATTTCGGACTGTGTCATTGTACTTCCTGCCTTAAAAATTATGAAACAAACGTGCGGTGTGCGCGTTAATTTAACTGTCAAGAAGCCAATATTATTTTACATACTGATAATAAACTTCAAGCATTTCCGATGATTTTTCCGCAACGATCATACTTACAAAATTGCCGTCTTTTGTAACCTTGCTGTTTCTTACAACATCAAGCCGGTCAGTACTGTAAGAAGAATACTGGCTGTAAATTGAATTATATCGTGTTGTGAGAGCCTGTTCTATGTTATCTGCCGCTGTTGAATCAACAGCTTCGATCATTACAATTTCAACAGGGGCATTGTTGTTTGAATCAATTTCAGCAGCAAACTGCTTTACGTCATCAGGAGAAATGCTGTAATAAGTTTTTAATTCATCGGCGCTTTCAAGCTGTGTAAGAGAAAGACTGAAATCAGAATTGATTTTTTCCATTACTTCCTCAAGTTTAACGTCAGATGCGCCGCAGCCTGTAAGCATTGAAATGCACATAAAAATAATTGTTGCAAAAGAAATTACCTTTTTCACAAAATACCTCCGTACATATTAAAAAATAAAACGCCGTCCCCCTGACGGAATCCGGCGTTTAAATTGTGGTCGAGGTGACAAGATTCGAACTTGCGACCCCATCGTCCCGAACGATGTGCGCTACCAAACTGCGCTACACCTCGAATTTAAAACAGCCCCGAAAATTCGGGGCTATTATGTGGCTGTGGAATAGGGATTCGAACCCCAACAAACAGAGTCAGAGTCTGTCGTGCTACCGTTACACTATTCCACAAAATCTAATTGCTACCGAATGTGCAACAGAAATAATTATAGATTATAACAGTTAACTTGTCAATAGATTTTTAAATTTTTTTCAATTATTTTCTATTTTCGCCTTATTCGTATATCATCGCCGAGAAAATCAAGTTTTCGGGCATTTCCGTTTATTCGGGACACAAATCTTTCGGTATATATTTTTTCAAGTTCGCGCATTGTAAGGTTTGTATTTATTATAATCGGTTTGTTTAATAACATTCGTGAATTAAAAATATTGTAAAGCAGAGAAACCGAAAACTGTCCGTGAAATTCCGTTCCAAGGTCATCAATAATTAATAAATCAGATTCTATAAGCATATTAAGAGCAGAGTCATCATCGGATTTTGAAAAGTAACTTTTTTCAAGCCGGGTCATAAGCGATGGTGCAGACGCATATATGACGCCAAAGCCTTTTTTTATTACTTCGTTTGCAATTGCAAGCGACAAATGGGTTTTTCCGAGACCGGTTGCGCCTTTCATTAACAGACTTTCGGAATTTTTTCTGAATTTTTCAGCATAATTACGGCAGTAAGCAAGGATTTTGCTCATCTGAATGTAAGGAGAAGTTCCTAAATCGGGGTCTTCCCTCTTATCATAATAATCAAGACTGAAGGAATCAAAGGTTGAAAGAGCCAAAGGCGCGGTGCGGTTAAGCTCCTCGCAGGCACAGGCAACAAGCATATTTTTAAGGCACGAACATACAAGTGTTTTGCCGTTTTCATCGTAATATCCTGTATCGCCGCACTTTTTGCATATATAGTGCGGTTCAAAAACATTTTCCGAATATCCGTTTGATGCAAGCAAATCTTTCAGCTCTTTTTGCATAACAAGATTTTTATCACGCAGCTTTTCAATTTCGGGTTGTACGTTGTTTCCCTTTATTACCGCCCTCGCCGCCTTTATACCGCAGGCGGAAATCTCCTTTTCAAGTTCTTTTACGCGAGGTATTTCGGAATAAATCGCCTTACGGCGTCTGTCGGCGTCGCGTTCTGCCTTTAGTCTGCGTTCAAAAAGCCTATCTGCCGCCGTTTTATATACACTGCTGCTGTATCCCATTTTTTACTCCCTTATTTAAAAATTATCAAGTGTATCTATTTTTTCAAGCTCGTCAATATTGTATGACGATTTTTGCTTAAACTTATTTTTTGCCGCAGAATTTTCAAACTTTTGCAAATCCTCCTCGCTGCGAATGTTGTTTGCATTCCAGCGTTTTAAGATTCCGTCTATGTATCTGAAATTTGTTTCTCCTTTTGTGTCTACGCATCTTTCGTATGCCTCGCGCAGAAGCTCCGGAGAAAACTTCCACTCACCAACCCATTTATTGCCGTATTCAAGCTGCTTTTTAGTCGGTGAACCTGCATTTTTTAATCCGAATGCAGATGAAATAACAGAAAAATATTTACTCGTCTGCTTTATCTGCCTTATTTTATTGTCAGCATCTTCAACAGAATTAATTCCCTCATCCGCCCACTGTATTCCTATTTTCTCAACGGTTCTCATATTTCCTTTGTCAATGCTTATACAATACTGAATGAGCATTAAAATAACATCAAGAGGTACTCCGCAGGTATCTTTAAGCATAAGCAGGGTTGAAATATCGGAATTTGACAATGTTTTTCCGAGTGCGACCTGAGCCTCGTTAACAAGCATTTGCAGTTCTTCGTCAACAGCAAGTCTTTGCGATGTAAAAACATAGTCGGGCTTTTGAGGGCGGCTTACCGTGAATTTAGGCTTAGAATTTTCGTCTTTATTATCAGTTTTATTCGCCGAATCTGAAATTTCAGCGTTTTTTTCTTTAATATTATTAATCGGTTTTATTTCTTCAACAGAATTATCTGTAATTTGGGCAGGTGAATATTCACCGCTGCTTTTTTGAAGTATTCCCATACTCACCCAATAATCGAGCGCCTCGGGAATATCGGTAATATTAACACCGGTTGCCTCCGATATATCCTTGTCCGTAAAATTACTGCCTGCATTTCTGAGGACAAAAAGAAGAACTTTAAGCTTTACTCCGTCCGAAAATTTCAAGCCCTCATCAACCACCTGAGAAGGAACCGCAAAAACAGAATCCCACGCTCCAAGATTTATTTTAACCGCCATTTGATCTACATCCCATTTCTTAATATTTTGATTATAACACACTTTTGTATTTTTAAAATATAAAATAAGAAATTTGTATATTTTTTTTAAATTATATGATAACATATATTCAATACATCGAAAGGAACGGAAAATATGACACATACATTTTTCCCTTTGGGAGTTTGTTCAAGGCAGATAAATGTTGAGCTTGATGAGAACGGTAAGATTTTAAACTGCGAATTTATCGGAGGATGCGCAGGTAATACTACGGGTATTTGTATGCTTGTAAAGGGAATGGACGCCCAGGAAGCAATAAGACGTCTTAAAGGCATTGATTGCAGAGGCAGAGGAACCTCGTGTCCCGACCAGCTTGCAAATGCGCTTGAAGAGGCTCTTGAAAAAATATAACATCAATTTTCTTTTTTGTGTTCTTTTGCGGGACGATAAACTATTATTTTTGGTCTGATTGTCTTTAACTTTGAAAACAATGCGCTTGAAAGCAATTTAATTAACATTGAAATAATTACGATTATTAATGTTATAATAAATACAGCCAAAAAAATAATCAACCACACAGACATAATAAAACATCCTTACATTTAATGATAAGTTAATTATAAATGTAAGGATGTAATTTTTTTAAGGAAATATGTAGACTGAATTTATTTAGAAAGAAAATGATCCATCATTGTAAATCCTTTAGCAATATAATTGCCTGTTGTTTCAGCCTCTTTTTCACAAAAGCATTTTACACCGCTGTCAGTTTCATTTTTACTGTCATATATGAGATACGGAACAGCTTTTGCACTGTGCGTACGAATAGAAAGCGGAGTCGGGTGGTCGGGACAAACAAGTACGGCAAAGTCATCATAAGATTTAAGAAACTCTACAACAGGTTTTAGAATATGCTTATCAATAAGCTCTATTGACTTAACTTTATTTTCAGTTTCGCCGCGGTGACCGCATTCGTCAGGAGCTTCAACGTGAACATAAACAAAATCAGCGCCGTTTTTAAATTCATTGACGGCGGCTCTGCATTTGCCGTCAAAATCAGTGTCAATGTATCCTGTTGCGCCCTCAACGTCAACGCTGTTCATTCCTGCACAAATTGCTATGCCCTTTAAAAGGTCGACTGCCGAGATCATGCTGCCCTTTTTGCCGAATTTTCCGTAAAAGCTGTCAAGCTGCGGTTTTGTTCCCTCGCCCCAAAGCCAAATAGAGTTTGCAGGGCGTTTTCCGCGTGCGATTCTGTCTTTGTTTACGGGGTGATCTTTTAGCAAATCATAGCTTTTTTTCATAAGTTCATAAAGCTTTTCCGTGTCTTTTCCCTTTGGAACATACTCGGTAATTACACGGTTTGAAATATCGTGAGGAGGCGTAAGCACACCGGGATGTGGGTTTCCGCTGTTCCACACAAGACAATGGCGGTATGAAACTCCTGAATAAAATCTGAATGTTTCGTCCCCGAGTTTTTCCTGAATATAATCAATTAAAATCTTAGCCTCTGCCGTTGAGATGTCGCCTGCGCAATAATCCACCATTTTTTTATCTTCATAATTCGGTTCATCCGAAAGAGTAACAAGGTTACACCTGAGCGTGACATCGGTATCTTTTAAAGAAATTCCGATACTTGCGGCTTCAAGCGGAGAACGTCCGCTGTAATATACGGCGGGTTCATATCCCAAAACGGAAAGATTAGCCACGTCGCTGCCCGGCTTTAAGCCCTCTGCAACGGTTTTGACCATTCCAACCTCGCCTTTTGATGCAAGATAATCCATACAAGGTTTTTCAGCCTTTTGCATGGGAGTAACATTTCCAAGCTGTTCAACAGGCTCATCCGCCATTCCGTCACAAAGCATTACAAAATATTTCACTTTAACCACCCTTTATTTAATCAATGGAAAAAATTCATTTTTACAGTATTTTTAAGTTATTTTTGAAGAGTACCAAGGCTTTCGCACTTTAGATATGCATTGATAAAACCGTCGATTTCTCCGTCCATTACGGCCTGAATATTACCTGTTTCAAAGCCTGTTCTGTGGTCCTTTACCATTGTGTAAGGCATAAATACATAGCTGCGTATTTGCGACCCCCATGTAATTTCTTTTTGAACGCCTTTAATATCTTCAATTTTTTCAAGATGTTCTCTCTCTTTGATTTCAACAAGTTTTGAAATAAGCATTTTCATGGCAACGTCACGGTTCTGATACTGACTTCTCTCAACCTGACTTGCAACAACAATTCCGGTAGGAATATGAGTAAGACGAACGGCGGATGACGTTTTGTTTACTTTCTGACCTCCTGCTCCGCTTGCACGGTAAACATCCATTTTTATGTCTTCGGGAGCTATGTTTACCTGTATATTATCGTCCATTTCGGGCATAACCTCTAAAGATGAAAAGCTTGTATGGCGGCGTCCTGCCGAGTCAAACGGCGACACGCGAACAAGGCGGTGAACACCGGCCTCACTTTTTAAATAGCCGTAGGCATTTTCACCCTCAACAAGAAGAACGGCGCTTTTAAGCCCTGCCTCGTCGCCGTCAAGGTAGTCAACCTCTTTTACTTTAAATTGGTGAGCCTCAGCCCAACGGGTGTACATTCTGTACAGCATTTCCGCCCAATCCTGCGCCTCTGTTCCGCCCGAACCGGCATGAAATGTAAGAATTGCGTTATTTTTGTCGTATTCGCCCGTAAGCAAAGTCTGCAAACGCTGCTTTTCAAGGTTTTCAATAACAGCGGCAACTTCGCTTTCAGCCTCTTCAAGCAGAGAAATATCCTCTTCCTCATCGGCAAGTTCAATTAAAGCAAGGGTATCTTCATATTTTGCCGTAAGATTTTCATAGGCTTCAACCTTGCCTTTAAGAGTTCCGGTACGCTGCAGCACCTTTTGAGACTTTTCAACATCGTCCCAAAATCCGGGCTCCGTTGCTTTTAACTCAAGCTGCTGAATTTCAGAAAGCATTGCGTTCATTCCGAGAGCATCTGCCAAATCGTCGATTTCTGGTTTGATTGACTGAAGTTTTAACAGCAATTCTTCAAACTGTATCATAAAACATATACCTTTCATATAAAAGTATTCACGATTTATTATTATAACAAATTTATACTTTATTGTAAACTGAATTTTGAACAAAATATTATTGTTGCAATTATTGGATTATTTTGTTATAATATTTTGAAATAGAAAAGCGGAGGGGAAAAATGGAATTTACAAACTATAAATGCCCTGTTTGCGACAATCAGTTTACAACCGGCGATGACATTGTTGTTTGTCCCGAATGCGGTACGCCGCATCACAGAGAATGTTATGAAAGCGAAGGTCATTGTTATTATGAAGACAGACACTCACAGAACTTCTCTTTTGACAATGTAAGCAGTCAGAACAAAGTTGATAACGACACCTCTGAAGATTGTGAAACCATAATTTGCCCCAGCTGTAAAGCTGAAAATCCTAAAGAAATATTTTATTGCAATAAATGCGGATATCCTCTGAATATTCAGGATAAAAACACGGTATCAGACCCGGGTCAGCAAAATCAAACTCAGAATAATAACGGCAAAATGCCTCCGTACGGAATGCCATTTCCGCCAAACGTACAACAAATTAATATATCTTTTGACCCGATGGCAGGGTTTAAAAACGATGAACCCATAGGTGAAAATGTCACCGCAGGAGAAATGTCTAAATTTGTCGGTAAAAACACGCAATATTATTTAAGAGTTTTTGGAAACATAAAACATTTTAATAAATCACGTTATAATTTTTCTGCCTTTCTTTTTTCGGGAATATATTTTTTATACCGAAAAATGATAGGTCTGGGTATTCTGTTTTCAATTCTTGTAATAGGATTTACCGTATGTGAAACATTGGTTCGTCTTACGCCGCAGTATCAGTCCCTGGCAAACGAAATTTTAAATATTCAAGGCAATTACAATATATATAATATGTCTTCTGTTTTAAACGGTTTCTCGGTTCAGGACATTGTTCTGCTTTATCTTCCGATTGTTTTTTCCGCATTAAAAGGATTTACAATGATTATATGCGGATTTATTGCAAACCGTTCATATTATAAACACTGTATAAAGAAGATAAATTTTATAAAAAACAATTATGAAGGCTCAAATATAAATGAACAACTTGAAAAAAAAGGAGGGGTAAATCTTCCGCTTGCAATATGCATTGCGGCCGCTTATATAGCAATTATATATATTCCGCTGTTCATTTAAAAAGTTATATGGAGGAAAGTAATGAAGATTACCAAAGCTGTAATTCCGGCGGCAGGATTCGGCACAAGGGTTTTGCCGGCCACTAAAAATATGCCCAAAGAAATGTTTCCGATCGTTGACAAGCCTACTATTCAGTATATTGTTGAAGAGGCCGTTGACGCCGGAATTACTGATATTTTAATTATTACAAACAGGGGCAAGGGGCTTTTGGAGGACCATTTTGATAAATCTCCGGAGCTTGAGGCATTGCTTGAAAAAAACGGAAAAACAGAATTATTAAATATTGTGAAAAATCTTTCTGAACTTGCAAACATTTCTTTTATAAGACAAAAAGAAATGAAAGGTTTGGGGCACGCGGTTCTCAAGGCAAAGTCATTTGTCGGGAACGAGCCTTTCGCCGTTTTATACGGCGACGGTGTAATAATCAGCAAAACTCCGGCCATAAAGCAGCTTATTGACTGTTACGGAGAATTTGGAGAAGGTGTAGTAGGAGTTAAAAAGGTTGACGAAAAGGATATTCACAAATACGGTTCACTTAAAGTTAAAAATATACACGACAATGTGTTTGCCTGCACTGATATGAAAGAAAAGCCGCAAACACCCGAAGAAGTGCTTTCACTATATTCAATTCTTGACCGTTGCGTTCTTCCTGCCGAAATTTTTGAAATTCTTGAAAGAACAAAGCCCGGTGCGGGCGGTGAGATCCAATTAACCGACGCAATGCGTGAAATTGCCGTTTCAAAAGGTATGACCGCTGTTGAGTTTGAGGGCAGACGGTATGATATGGGAAATAAATTCGGCATTTTGCAAGCGCAGATCGAGGTTGGTCTTACTCACCCCGAAACAGGCAAGCAGCTCAAAGAATACATTAAAAATATTGCAAAAACTTTATAAAAAGCAAGGAGGCTTTCTCAAAAACTGGAGAAAACCTCTTTTTTATATTTCAATCAGAATTGGTCTGCGTTTTTCATAGATAGTATAATGTGTAAATCCGCATTTTTTTGCAAGCTCTATTCCCTGGTCAATATCCTTTCCCACATACTCGCTGCTGTGAGAATCACTGCCAAGAGTAATGTATTTTCCGCCAAGCTCTCTAAAGCGTTTTATCTGCGTTTCATCAGGTAAAGTAGTTCCAAGACCTTTATAAAGTCCCGATACATTTATTTCAAGCGCCTTATTGTTCTTTATTAGAGTATTATATATTAAATCAATTTTATTCTGATACTCCGTCAAATCAGGAATCACTCCTGTTTTTTCCTTAATATAACGCAGCGGATATGTCAAATGTGCAAGACTGTCAAAGTTATTAAAATTTGCGGTTTCCGCAAGTTCATCAAAATATAAATTCAAAATTTTTTTTATATCAACCGCGGAAAAATCAATATAATAAAAATCCTCCATACCCCTAAGATTGTGTACCGAGGCAAGAATAAAATCATATTCTCCGTAAGAAAGCGCTTTTTGGGTGCATTTTTCATCGTGCATAGGCTCACCGAGTTCTATACCGCATAAAACCTTGATTTCAGACGAATATTTTTCTTTTGCACGCATTGTTTCCATATTCGACTTTGGAATCAACTCGTCAAAATATCCAAACCTACATAATTTCCCCTCTTTAATCATTGGCGCTTCACAATGGTCGGTTATTGAAATTGCATATAATCCCTTGTTTATTGCGCTTTGGCACATTTCATCAACCGAATTTAATGCGTCAAAAGAGTTATTGGAATGTGTGTGCATATCACATATTTTCATAAACGCTATACCTCCCAAAAAAATAATAGCATAACAAATAAATTTATGCAAGATTTAGCTTTACTTTATCGAAAATTAATTATATAATATATGACAAATAAATTAAATTTTTTTATATTTTGCAAGATTGCAGACTAAATCCTGCAAAATCGGAGGCAACTTATGAAAGCTATAATTACTGTAATAGGCAAGGACACTATAGGAATTCTTGCAAAAGTTTCCGAAACCTGCGCTAAGTATGATGTAAACATAATTGAGGTTACACAAAGCGTTCTTCAGGATATGTTTGCAATGATTATGCTTGTTGACATTGAAAAATCAATTGTCGGCTTTGATAAGCTTAAAGAGAACTTAAATGAAGTCGGCGATAAGACAGGAACTAAGATTCATATAATGCATGAAGATATTTTTAACAGTATGCATAAGATATGATGTGAATATTGTACTTTAAAAATATTCGCACTGAAAGGATTAAAAAAATGTTGGAAACAAAAGATATTCTTGAAACAATAAATATGATAGATAATGAAAACCTCGATGTAAGAACAATTACAATGGGTATTTCACTTCTTGACTGCATAGATGAGGATATTGACAGGGCCTGCGCCAAAGTTTACGACAAAATCTGCCGCTCGGCAAAGGATCTTGTTAAAACAGGCGAAGACATAGAAAAAGAGTACGGCATTCCCATTATCAACAAAAGAATTTCGGTTACTCCTATCGGTATGGTCGCAGCACCCTGCCAGAGCAAAAAAGTAGTCAAATTTGCCTATGCACTTGACAAAGCGGCAAAACAGCTCGGCGTAAACTTTGTTGGAGGTTATTCCGCGCTTGTGCAAAAGGGTTTTTCAAGCGGAGACTACGCGCTTATAGAAAGCATTCCCGAGGCTCTTGCGGAAACCGACTTTGTATGCTCGTCAGTAAATATAGGTTCAACAAAGGCCGGACTTAATATGGATGCGGTTAAAATGATGGGCAAAATAATAAAACAGACCGCCGAAGCCACCTCGGACAAAAACTGCATAGGAGCGGCAAAGCTTGTTGTGTTCTGCAATGCTCCCGAGGATAATCCGTTTATGGCAGGCGCTTTCCACGGTGTCGGTGAGGCTGACACCGTCATTAATGTCGGTGTTTCTGGTCCCGGCGTAGTAAGAGCGGCTCTTGCAAAGGACGGAGCAGGAAAAGACATAACTGAAATTGCCGATATGGTTAAGAAAACTGCCTTTAAAATCACACGAATGGGTCAGCTTGTTGCAAAAGAAGCAAGCAAAAGGCTCTGTGTTCCCTTTGGTATTGTTGACCTTTCACTTGCGCCTACACCTGCTGTCGGCGACAGCGTTGCGCATATTCTTGAGGAAATGGGACTTGAAGCGTGCGGATGTCACGGCACAACTGCGGCTCTTGCTCTGCTTAATGACGCAGTTAAAAAAGGCGGTGTAATGGCATCTTCTCATGTTGGAGGACTTAGCGGCGCATTTATTCCGGTGTCGGAGGACGCAGGCATGATAAGCGCCGCTGAAAACGGTTATCTTGATATAACAAAGCTTGAATCAATGACCGCCGTATGCTCGGTAGGTCTTGATATGATAGTTGTACCGGGGGACATCACAGCCGACGTCATTTCGGCAATTATTGCCGACGAGGCGGCAATCGGTATGGTAAACTCCAAAACTACCGCTGTGCGTTTAATTCCCGCCATCGGCAAAAAGGCCGGCGATGAGCTGAACTTTGGCGGGCTTTTAGGAAGAGGCCCGGTAATGCGTGTAAGAAAGGG
This sequence comes from uncultured Clostridia bacterium, assembly GCA_947623205.1. Classification (GTDB taxonomy): domain Bacteria; phylum Bacillota; class Clostridia; order Oscillospirales; family Acutalibacteraceae; genus Ruminococcoides. The sequence goes on along the minus strand of CANQGM010000002.1, from coordinate 128,926 downwards.
CTCGCCCGAAGCTTTTATCAGCCGTGGAGGAAGGATCCCAGCGCCGCTTCAGGCACTTAAAAATTAATTTATTTTTGCGGAGGTGTTTTTGTGGAAAATATGATTAAAAAAATTGTTGATGCCGACAAAGAAGCTAAGGCTATGGAAGAAGAAACTCTGATTGAAAAAGAAGAATTAAGCAAAAAAATCGAAAAAGAATCAAAAGAAATATACGAACGATATATGACGCAGGCCAAAATCACCGCAGAGCACAACGATATTGAGGAAGAAAAAAAAGCAAAGCTGCAATGGGAAGAAATACAAAACAAACACAAGTCGGTTTTGATAAAATTACAGTCCGATTACAAACTTAACTGCGACAAATGGACTGAACAGATTGTAAAACGTACTTTGGCGTAATTATCTAACTACTTTTTAGGAGATGTCCGAAAATGTCAACTACTTCTTTTGCGGTTCTGACAAAAGCGAGGGCAAAGTTTGGCAAAATACTTACCGAAAAAGATTACACAAGTCTTTTGGCCTGCCAGAGCGTTGCAGAGGTTATGTCATACTTAAAATCTTATACCCACTATTCATTTGCACTTCGTGACATAAACGAGCATGACATACACAGAGGCAGGCTTGAATCTCTGCTTAGGCAGGAGCTTTTCTATGAATTTGATTCATTATGCAGATACGATTCAAGCATAAGCTCCGGTTTTTCTCAATATGTAATTGAAACAATTGAAGTTGAACAGATTGTAAGATTTCTTATTCTTCTTAACTCAAACTCAACCGAAAAATTTATTTATCAGTTCCCTGCATATTTTTCAAAGCATACGAAGATCGACATTAACAGACTTGCCAATGCAAAAAGCTATTCCGAGTTGCTGGATGTGCTTTCCAATTCTTCGTATTATGAAATATTAAGCAAATACTCTCCTGACGAAAAAGGGCGTTTGCCCATATCGGAAATTGAAAACAGACTTTATGAGTATGTTTTTAAAAATATGTCGGAGTTGATCAATAAAAACACCAGAGGCAGCGAAAAGCAGGAGCTTTTGGATTTATTTTACACAATTAATGACTATAATATTTTTTCACGAATATTGCGTCTGAAAAAATATTTCAGCCTTCCGCCTGATGTAATTAAAAAAAATTTGTTTATTTCTTTTTGTAATATCAGTCCCAAAACAATTGATATGATGTGCAACGCCGAGTCCTCTGCCGAGGTTTTTTCAATAATGCAGACCACTCACAACGGAGGGCTTATTGATAAAATTGGTTATGTTTATGCAAGCGACATCAGCCCAAGGGTAAAATACAGACTGGCAAAGAAAAATATGTATTTTTCAAATAACCCTTCTGTTGTGTTGATTTCATTTATGTTTATTGCCGAAACGGAGCTTATGAATGTTATCTGTTTGATTGAGGGAACAAGATATAAATTAGAAAGCAAAAAAATACAGTCTATGCTCATTTTCTGACGGAGCGTGACTCTAACAAAGAGGTGATTTTATTTGGCTGTATCAACAATGCAGGCCGTTAACGTTATCGGACTTATGAAAGATATTGATAATGTAATTTCAGTCTTGGGCGAATCAGGGGTTTTTCATCCCGACGATGTTTCAAATTTTTACAGTGACACAAAAAATTTCACGCATTTGCAAAATAAAAATATCTATGCCGAACCTCTTACAAATCTTAAAGCTGCAATCGGTCTGACAAAACGTAAATTTCCTATTGTTGACGTAAACGATTTCAATCCAAGCTTTAAAGAAATGGAAATTTTTTCAAATAAAATTTCTGAGGAAATTGCAATTCTTGTAGAAGACAGAGATTTTATTGCCGAGCAGTTGTTTGAGGCAAAGCAGAATTTTAACGATACAAGTCATTTTGTAGGACTTGATGTTGAAATTCAAAAGGTTCTTAACTTAAAATACATTAATTCACGTTTCGGCAGACTTCCCAAAGAAAGCTACAATAAACTTTCTGCTTACAAAAATAATCCGTACATCGACTTTACGATATTCACCGAAGACAGGTCCCATTACTGGGGAGTTTATTTTGCTCCTATCGAAAAAAGCGAAGAAATAGACAGAATTTTTTCCGGATTGTATTTTGAAAAATGTGATGTTATCGGCGTTAACGATACACCTCAAAAACACCTGGAGAAACTAAAGCAACTTATTCCCACGCTTGAACAAAAGCTTAATGAGACCAATAAACGTATTGATAACTATCTTAATACCTATTCAGACAGAATTATAAGATATTTGTCAAAACTTGAGGAACTTTATCTGTATGCTTCAATACGGACAAAGGCACTGCAATATAACCAAAGTTTTATAATAACAGGATGGGTCCCTACAGAATTTGCAAAACCGCTTAAACACAGTCTTAAAAAAATAAGCAGTGTAAACTTGGATTTTACGGACGCGAAAAAAGAAATTAAAAAATCCCCGCCCGTAAAATTAAAAAACTGTTTTCTTGCAAAGCCGTTTGAATTTTACACTGAAATGTACGGTATGCCAAAGTATAATGAAATTGATCCGTCGCTGTTTGTGGCGATCACCTACATTATTCTTTTCGGCATTATGTTCGCCGATGTCGGGCAGGGCATTTGCCTTTCAATTATCGGAGTTCTAATGTGGAAGCTTAAAAAGATGAAAATCGGTAAGATACTGTTTCCTTGCGGAATTTCATCAACAGTTTTCGGACTTGTTTTTGGAAGCGTGTTCGGTTTTGAACATCTGCTTGACCCGATATACAAGGCTTTGTTAGGACTTGATGAAAAGCCGATAGAAATTATGACATCAAATTCCATTATTATGATTTTGCTTTCCGCCGTCGTAATAGGTATTTTACTTGTTTTGTCTGCTATGGGACTGAATGTTTACAGTTCGTTAAAGCAGAATAACATCGGCAAAGCCCTGTTTGGCTCAAGCGGTGTTGCGGGCATTGTTTTTTACTCTGCCATTATTTTCGGAGTTGCAGGACAGCTTTTGCTCGGTTTAAGTGTATTCTCTCTCCCCTATATTCTTGGACTGATTGTTTTGCCGTATCTGCTTATTTTCTTCTCTGAACCGCTGTCTAAACTTATAAGCGGTGAACCTGACTGGCAGCCTGAAAGCTGGGGCGGATACATTATGGAGCATCTTATTGAGTCAATAGAATTTCTGCTTGAATATATAACAAATACAGTCAGTTTCTTAAGAGTAGGCGCATTTGTACTTGTTCATGCAGGCATGATGATGGTAGTGTTTGTACTTGCCGAAACGGCCGGTTCAATCGCCTACTGGCCTGTTGTTGTTTTAGGTAATGTATTTGTTATGGTTCTTGAAGCCTTGCTTGTATCAATTCAGGTACTTCGTCTTGAGTATTATGAAATGTTTAACAGATTCTACTCCGGTGAGGGCAGACCTTATGAACCGGTTAGATTAAAAATTGATTAAATTTATGGAGGTTTTTTTATGTTAGTATTCGATTTAATTATGTTGGCTATCCCCGTTTTATTCCTTATGGCTTCAGCCATTATAGCAATTAAGGCATTTGAACGTGGAAAAGACAGAAAGAAAACTGTTTTAATGCAGATTTGTTCATTTGCGGCAGTATTTGCTTTTTGTATGATATGTCCAATTGCAGCAAGCGCTGCAACAGGCGACGCAGCCGCCGCAGCGTCAACTGCTGCCGACGGTATGGCTTACATCGGCGCCGCCCTTGCAACCGGCCTTTCATGTATAGGCGGCGGTATTGCCGTTGGCAACGCTGCTCCCGCGGCTATCGGAGCAACAAGCGAAGACCCGAAAGCATTCGGTAAGGCTATTATCTTCGTTGTTCTCGGTGAAGGTATTGCTATTTACGGTATGCTGGTTTCTATCCTTCTTATCTTTGCAAGATAATTCTTACAGATAGTTAAAAGGATTTGATTAAGAATGAAATTTTTTCTGATAAGTGATAACGTAGATACAAAAATGGGAATGCGTTTTGCAGGTATTGAGGGTGTTGTCGTTCACAAAGAGGACGAAGTGCGCATCCAGCTTAAAAAAGCTATGAACAGAGAAGACATAGCTGTAATTCTTATGACGGAACACCTTGTATCTCTTTGCCCCGATTTGATCTATGAACTAAAGCTTAACCGAAAGCAGCCGCTCATTGTTGAAATTCCCGACCGTCACGGCAACGGAAGAACAAAAGACAGCATTACTAAATATGTTCAAGAAGCCATTGGTGTAAAGCTTTGATTATTACTTACTTTTAAATCGCGAAAGCTGAGAGGTTATTTATATGGAAAAATCCGCAAAAACCGATAATTTTTTACAGGCCATACACAAATATGCAGACGAGCAAAGAAACGCCATGCATAAAGAGGTTGAGCAGTTAAAAGAGGAAAAGATAAATGCGGCTGAAAAAAAAGGAAGATTTGACAGCGAAAAGTACATTAATGAAAGGCTTGAGAAAAAAAGAAGCGAAGAAACAAGCCGGCTTGCAAAAATGATGCAGGACAGCCAGAAAGAGCTCTTCCTTGAAAGGTCAAAAATGACTGAAAATGTGTTTAAAAAGGCTGAGGAAAAACTTATTGACTATACAAATACACCGCAATATACTGACAAACTGATTAAAAGTGCAAAAGATATCGCAGGGCTTTTTGGCAGTAACGATTGCGTTCTTTATGTGAATGAAAAGGATTTGGAAAATGCAGATAAAATCAGCGCAGCTTTTAGCGGCAAAGCCGAAGTTATTGCCGCTAATTCAATAAAAATCGGAGGAATAAAAGGCTATTGCGAGGCTTTGGGCATTGTTGCAGATGAAACGCTTGACAGCAAGCTATATGCACAAAGAGAATGGTTCATTGAAAATTCCGGTCTAAGCGTACTTTAATTAACTGTTAATTTCAACCGAAAGAGATGGTAATATAAATGGAAAACAACAATGTTATATACGGAATAAACGGACCTGTTGTAACTGTAAAAAAGGCCGACTGCTTTGAAATGATGGAAATGGTTCATGTCGGAAAGCAGAGGCTTGTCGGCGAGGTTATAGGAATTACAGACGACTTGACCACAATTCAGGTTTATGAAGAGACAACAGGCCTTAAACCGGGAGATCCCGTTACCGGAACCGGCGCTCCGATGAACGTACTTTTAGGACCGGGAATTATTGACAATATATTCGACGGTATTGAACGTCCTCTTAAAGCCATTGAGGAACAGTCGGGCTCATTTATTAACAGAGGCTCCGCGGTCTCTTCCCTTGACGACCAAAAGCTTTGGAGCGTTACCGTGAAAGTCAATGTAGGAGACAAACTTGAGGGAGGTCAAATTTATGCAACGCTTCCCGAAACTCCCCTTATTGAACACAAGCTTATGGTACACCCTGATATTTCAGGAGTTGTAACAAAGGTTATGCCCGATGGCGAATACAAAATTTTTGATACCGTTGCTGTTATAAAAGATGACAACGGCGTTGAACATAATCTTACTCTTTGCCAAAAATGGCCTATCCGGACGTCCCGTCCGGTAAAAGAACGTCTGACTTCTTCTGTTCCGCTTATTACAGGTCAGCGTATAATTGACACGCTTTTCCCCATTGCAAAAGGCGGCACAGCTGCTATTCCCGGCGGTTTTGGCACCGGCAAAACAATGACGCAGCATCAGTTGGCAAAGTGGTGCGACGCAGACATTATTATTTATGTCGGCTGCGGCGAACGAGGCAACGAAATGAGCCAAGTTCTTGAAGAATTTTCTGAGCTTATCGACCCTAAGTCGCAGCGCCCTATGACCGACCGAACTGTTTTGATTGCAAATACGTCAAATATGCCTGTTGCTGCCCGTGAAGCGTCAATTTACACTGGCATAACTTTAGGTGAATATTATAGAGATATGGGTTACCACGTAGCACTTATGGCAGACTCAACATCACGCTGGGCGGAGGCTCTTCGTGAAATTTCAGGCAGACTTGAAGAAATGCCCGCAGAGGAAGGCTTTCCAGCATATCTTCCCTCTCGTCTTGCCGAATTTTATGAGCGAAGCGGCCGTGCCGAGGTGTTAAGCGGCGGTGAAGGCTCCGTAACGCTTATAGGCGCTGTTTCTCCGCAAGGTTCTGACTTTTCTGAACCCGTAACTCAAAACACAAAAAGATTTACGCGCTGTTTCTGGGCGCTTGACAAGTCGCTTGCTTATGCAAGGCATTATCCCGCAATTAACTGGATCGAGAGTTACAGCGATTATTTTAACGACCTTGACTCCTGGTTCAGAGAGAAGTGCGGAGAAGACTTTATTGAATACAGAAACAAAATCAGCGCTCTGCTTCAGGAAGAAAACTCTCTTATGGAGATTGTTAAGCTTATAGGTTCGGATGTCCTGCCGGACGATCAAAAACTTGTAATTGAAACGGCAAAGGTAATAAGAGTAGGTTTTTTACAGCAAAATGCTTTTCACGCTGAAGATACTTTTGTACCTCTTGAAAAACAAAAATTGATGATGAAAACCATTCTGCATTTACATTCAAAATCAAAAGAAATTGTTGCAAAAGAAATTCCGCTTTCTAAAGTATTGCAGCTTGGACTTTTTGATAAACTTACTAAAATGAAATATGACATTCCAAATAATAAACCTGAAATGTTTGACGATTACATTAAAGAAATTGATGAAAAACTTGCTGCATTTTTATAAGGAGGGAACGCAATAATGATTATAGATTATGTAGGAGTTAAAGAAATTAACGGCTCTCTTATAGTAATGGATGGCATTAAGGGCGTTTCCAACGAAGAAATTGTTGATATTCATCTTGACAACGGCACAATGCGTCAGGGGCGTGTTGTGCAAATCGAGGGTGACAAAATTGTCATTCAGGTTTTTGAGGGTACAAGAAGAATAAGCCTTAAAAATACTAAAACAAGACTTACCGGACACCCAATGGAAATGCCGCTTTCACCCGAAATAATAGGCCGTGTGCTTAACGGTTCGGGCAAACCGATTGACGGACTCGGCGATATTTTCCCTGTTAAGCGTTCAAATATAAACGGAACTCCCATTAACCCCGTGTCGCGTATTTATCCAAACAACTATATTAATACGGGTATTTCTACAATTGATACTCTTATGACGCTTATAAGAGGTCAAAAGCTGCCTATTTTTTCAGGCTCGGGTATGAAGCACAACGACCTTGCCGTTCAAATCGTTCGTCAGGCAAAAATCAGCGGCGCCGACAGTACAAATTTCGGTGTTGTTTTTGCCGCTATGGGCGTTCAGAAAGATGTTGCCGAATATTTTAGAAACAGCTTTGAAGAAAGCGGCGTTTTGTCGCGTGTTGTAATGCTTCTTAATCTTTCAAATGACCCTATTATTGAAAGAACTCTTACACCTCGCTGCGCGCTTACAATTGCAGAATATCTTGCATTTGAGCTTGATATGCACATTCTTGTAATTATGACGGATATGACATCTTACGCCGAGGCCCTGCGTGAATTTTCTTCGTCAAAAGGTGAAATCCCCGGACGTAAAGGATATCCCGGCTATCTGTATTCCGACCTTGCATCTCTTTATGAACGTGCAGGAATGATCAAAGGACATTCGGGATCTGTTACCCAAATTCCTATTCTTACAATGCCAAACGATGATATTACACATCCTATTCCCGACCTTACAGGCTACATAACGGAGGGACAGATCGTTCTCGACCGTGGCTTACAGGGTCAGGGACTTTATCCTCCCGTAAGCGTTCTGCCCTCACTTTCACGTCTTATGAAAGACGGCATAGGCGAAGGATTTACAAGAGCAGATCATCAGCCGCTTGCTAACCAGTTATTTGCCTCATATGCAAAAGTTATTGACGCACGTTCGCTTGCCTCGGTTATCGGCGAAGAAGAACTTTCGCCGATAGACAAGAAATATATTGAATTTGGCAAGCTGTTTGAAGCAAAATTTGTAAATCAGGGATTTAACGAAAACAGAAGCATTGAACAAAGTCTTGACCTTGGCTGGGAACTGTTGTCTGTTCTCCCCCGCTCTGAGCTCGACCGTGTTGATGATGCTATACTTGATAAATATTATAAAGAAATGTAATCCGTTATGAAAGGAGTAGGAGCGTAAATGGCTGTACAGACAGTGCCGACAAAGGGCAACTTAATGAATACTAAAAAATCGCTTTCACTTGCTAAAAACGGATATGAACTGCTGGATAAAAAGCGCAACATTTTAATAAGAGAGATGATGACGCTTATTGACCACGCAAATGCAATTCAGCAGAAAATTGATGACGCTTACGAAGAAGCGTACATTGCTTTACAGACAGCCAATGTTACAAACGGTTTTTGCGAGGAAATTTCAAATTCAATACCCTATGATGACAGCCTGAGTCTTGACTCAAGAAGTGTAATGGGCGTTGAAATTCCTATTCTTACTATTAAAAAGCATCAAGAACACGACTTTTTGCATTACGGTTTGCAGTCTACAAACTCAGCAATTGACAAAGTTTACTCAAAATTTACGGAAGTTAAATATATGACAACCGAGCTTGCCGAGATAGAAAACAGTGTTTACAGACTGGCAAACGCAATTAAAAAAACTCAAAAGCGTGCTAATGCACTTAAAAATATTATGATTCCGCGTTTTGAGGAAACTGTAAAGTTTATATCGGACGCTCTTGATGAAAAAGACAGAGAGGAATTTAGCCGTTTAAAGGTAATTAAAAAGAAAAAACAAAATGATAATTAAAATTTGCAAAAAAAAAGGGAGACAGCTTCTTAATAAATCTGTCTCCCTTTTTGATTGGTGCGAGATTCGGGCTTGTTTGAAATTGTCTTAAAAAACGCCCATCATCCGGTTTAAGACGATGGGCGAATGTCAGTTCTTAATATTTTTATCCTTTTGACAATACGGAAATTGCATAATCCTTTTTCTCGCTTTTATTCGATTCGTTATACTCGATTTCCCTTACTGCATAAGCTTCCGATCCGTCTGAATATGCGATAACAAAATATGTATCTTTTACCTTGTCATTATAATACTTTGCCGTTACCGTAACATCAAAGCAATACAAATGAGCCGACTTATTCTTGCCTATGGCTTTTGTCTTTACTTTTACGTTTGTATAGCTATCATCTTTATAATCGGTCGTGTATTCGCTGACTATAGCCTTCCCTGCTTTGGACGCCTTTTTATCTCCGAACACCGCTCCTACAATATTAAAAACTAAAATTACGGCTAAAATAATCGATCCGATTTTTATGTACTTGGAATACTTACTCTTTTTGATTTTTGAAACATATTCGTTTTCATTGATCTTATCAATTGCTTCTGCGACTTTTTCGTTTTCTTTAAATTTTTGCGTGACTTCCGAGGCGGTGTTTTTTATTTTGTCCACAGCCTCGCTGTCTTTTAACTTTTGCGTTACATTTTCTGCTGTTGCTTTTACCTTATCAAGGTTTTCATTCAAGTTTGACATTTTATTCTCCTCCATCATTTTGATTTTGACTTGAATTTGCTTCTGAATTTTCAGCGTTTTCGTCATCATTCTGATTGTCGGATTTTTTATGCCCTTTCAGTTTGGAAATCAAAAATCCTATCAGCGCAATAATTCCGATTATTATAGCGATTCTCCATGCTATCCATGCAAGCACAATACCAATTCCCCAACATATGAAAAAGGTAAATGCAACACTCGAACAGCTATAAACAATCGCTGTAATTTTCTCCATGACAAACAGAAAGATGGCAATGCCGATAAATAATCCGATCAGCACAATAATAGCGTCCATGTTTTTCCTTTCCCTACCACCAGATTGTTATAAAAATTTTTTGTCCAGCAGTTCACTTTATTGTATGATGTTTACATTATATAATGTAATAGTCTATTTGTCAAGAAAAAAATCCGCTTCGACAAAAAATCAAAGCGGATTTTGCTCTTATTCCTCTTTTTTGGAAAAATCAATCTCAAAAAGCCCGTCCGGAGTGCAGTTCAGTAGAAAACAGATTGACTCGATATTATCATAACGAATTGATTTTGTTTCGTTATTTACCATCTTATTGAAATTCTGATAGCTCATGTTTAGTTGTTTCCAGAGCCAGTATTTCGTTCGTCCCTGTTCTTCAAGCAATTTGAGTACATTTAATTTTATCATATCATATGACTCCATTATATAATTCTTACATACATAATATAAAAAATCATGAAGATACATATAGACCTTTACATTAGATATTATAAGCATTTTTCGTACTTAATTACATGGAATTTCGGTATCCGTCTCGGATGTTTCAGGCATTATTGTGGCTCGATAAGGAAAATTAGGCGATAAAAAACCGTATCGCAAGTCAGCGATACGGTTTCGTATTTAAATTTAGGATTAAATCGTTTGATTTGCGCCGAGAGATGAATAAAGGAAAATTAAAGGAGCACTTCGATCGAAATGCTCCTTTGGTGCGAGTGACGGGACTTGAACCCGTACGTCGTGAAACACACGCCCCTCAAACGTGCCTGTCTGCCTATTCCAGCACACTCGCATAACTAATATGATTTTTTTGATTTCTCAACTCAACGAGTGATATTATATCATAACCTATATTAGTTGTCAATACATTTTTTTAATATTCCTGCAAAATCATCATTGTATGTAAATATATTTATTTACTCCAAAAGTGATTTCATTAAATTTTTAATTTTTTCTTTGCGTTTTTGCGTTTCAAATTCATCAAGAAAGTAACTGCCGTTTTCAAACATAAGAACATCTCCCTCTTTTATTCCTTTTGGAAGTGCCTCCGCATCAAGTGAAACGAAATCTTCATTTTCACACTCAAGAATTACTTTTGCTCCCTCTATTCTGTCAATTGTAAACCTCTTCATTTATTCATCACCTGCAATTGATTGTCCGCCTGTTTTGGTTGTTATATTGTAACCGTCCGACGAAATTATTATTGTTCCTTCTTCATCTGTTCTGTGGATTTCTATGTCAAAGTTATTTAAAAGTTTTATTGTTTTCTTATTAGGATGATCGTATTCGTTATGCTTGCCGACCGAAATTACTGCTATTTGAGGATCAACCTGTTCAATAAATTTTTTTGTGGTTGAAGTATTACTTCCGTGATGCCCTACTTTAAGCACGTTTGCGGACAAATCGCCGTTTAAGGAAGACAGTTCATCTTTTTCGGCATCGCCTATAAATAAAAAGCTGTTGTCTTTGTAAATTATTTTTATAACTACCGAGCAGTTATTAAGATTATCTTCATCTATATTTACAGGTCCCAGAACGTCGATACTAAGATTATTTTCATTGACAATGCTCATTCCGCTTTCGGCCGATTTGATTTTCATTGATTTTTCAGAAATTGCTATAAGCAGTTTTTCAAATGTCTTGGTCGCAGTCGTTACATCCGGCATATATATCTGCCCTATATCCATATTTTCAACAATATATTGCATTGAGCCTATGTGGTCTGCATGAGGATGAGTTGCAATTACATAATCTATTTTTGAATAGCCGAGATCATTAATATAGCTTTTTATGCCCTCTCCAAGTCCTTTTACACCGGCGTCGATAAGCATTGTCTGATAATTGGGAAGCTCAATAAAAATTGAATCACCCTGCCCCACATCCAGATAATGCACAATAAGGTTATCGTTATGCATACCGTTTGTATCAAACTGACTATTCTGAAAATACGAACAGGCAGAAAGTATAAAACAGCATAAAATTGCAAGCGCAAAAATAAATGCCCTGCGGCTTATCAATTTTCTTAAATTTCGGATGTTTTTATTCATTATTATATTACCTATAAATATTTAACAGTTTTTCATAAACAAACACTTTATGTAATATTCTACATTATATAAAAATTTTTGCAAGTATAAAAGAATATAAAATATATAATTTATCCCAATTACAAGAGGCCGTCTTAAATACCGGCGTCATAACTCAAGCAAATTTAAGACAGCCCCCGTTAAATATATAATGTCTAAGCAGTTTTTCCCGTATAAAGCTGATAATATCTGCCCTTTTGCTCAATCAGCTGCTCATGTGTTCCGCGTTCAATTATTCTGCCGTTTTCAAGCACCATAATGCAGTCTGCGTTCTTTACGGTTGATAAGCGATGGGCAATAACAAATGTTGTTCTTCCCTGCATAAGCTTATCCATTCCGTCCTGTACGATTTTTTCTGTACGAGTATCAATAGAGCTTGTTGCCTCGTCAAGAATAAGGGCAGGCGGGTCGGCAACCGCAGCACGCGCAATTGCAAGCATTTGCCGCTGACCCTGACTTAGGTTGCCTCCGTCACCTTTAAGAACTGTGTTGTATCCGTCAGGCAATTTGCGGATAAAGCTGTCTGCATTTGCAAGTTTTGCAGCAGCAATAACTTCTTCATCAGTTGCATTAAGTCTGCCAAAACGAATGTTCTCCATTACGGTATCGGTGAACAGATGCGTTTCCTGTAAAACAATACCGAGAGAACGTCTTAAATCGGATTTTTTTATTTTGTTTATATTTATTCCGTCATAACGTATCTTACCGTCCTGAATGTCATAAAAGCGATTTATTAGGTTTGTTATTGTAGTTTTGCCTGCACCCGTGGAACCTACAAACGCGATTTTCTGTCCCGGATTGGCATACAAATCAATATTGTGCAGCACGATTTTATCATCAGTATAACCGAAGTCAACGTCGTCCATAACAAGCGCACCCTGCAACTCTTTGTAATCAACTGTTCCTGATTCTTTATGAACGTGCTTCCATGCCCAGCATCCTGTACGCTCATCTGTTTGAACAAGCGTGCTGTTTTCCTTTCTGGCATTTACAAGCGTAACATAACCTTCGTCAGATTCGGGCTTTTCATCCAAAAGTTTAAATACGCGTTCCGCGCCGGCAAGCGCCATAACAATGCTGTTTACCTGCTGACTTACCTGGCTGATGGGTTGGCTGAAGCTTTTATTGAACGAAAGAAAGCTGACAAGTCTGCCAAGGGTAAATCCTGCAAAGCCGTTTATAGCAAGCAAGCTTCCGGCAATTGCACAGAGTACATAGCTGATGTTTCCTATTTGAACATTTATCGGCATAAGAATATTTGCAAACTTATTTGCATTATATGAGCTGTCAAAAAGCTTATCGTTAAGTTTTTTAAATTCTTCAATGCTTTGTTTTTCACGGTTAAATACCTTTACTACCTTTTGACCGTTCATCATTTCTTCTATATATCCGTTTTCGGCGCCGAGGTCCATTTGCTGTGCAAGAAAATACTTACCGCTTTTTGAAACAAGTTTTTTTGCCGCAAAAAGCATTACCCCTACCATTATAAGAGTAATTGCCGTAAGAGGAACACTCAGACTTATCATACTGACAAGCACCGAAACAATTGTAATTACACCCGAAAACATCTGAGGCATACTTTGACTTATCATTTGGCGCAGTGTGTCTACATCATTTGTATATACGCTCATAATGTCTCCGTGAGTATTAGTATCAAAATATTTAATCGGCAGACTCTCCATATGCGAAAAAATTTGACAACGAATATCACGCATTGTGCCCTGAGTTACATATACCATTATTCTTGAATAAGTATATGTTGCAACCGCACCTGTAACATAAAATGCCGCAACTCTTAATATTGCCATTGCCAACGGCAGAAAATCGGGATTACCAACTCCAAGCAGAGGCGTAATGTAATCATCAATTAATCTTTGTATAAACAATGTTCCCTGAACATTTGAAAGAACGCTTATGATTATGCAGACAAAAACTATTATTAACTGAAACTTATATTTCTTAAAAATTATGCCCATCAGCCGCTTTAAAACCTTGCCGGGCTTTTTAACTTTAGGTTTGGGGCCCATTATTTTTTTATTGCGTCCGCCAATCGGTCTGCTCATAATTACATCTCTCCTTTCTCGTCAAAATCTCCGCTGCCGTTTGTTTGAGCTTCATATATTTCTCTATAAATCGCACTTGTCTTAATAAGCTCATCATGCGGTCCTACATCTCTTATCTGACCGTCATCCATTACAATGATTCTGTCTGCATTCTCAACGCTTGAAACACGCTGTGAAATTATTATTTTTGTAGTATTTGGAATTTCTTCTTTAAAGGCTCTGCGTATCTTAGCGTCAGTAGCAGTATCAACTGCGCTTGTAGAATCATCAAGAATTAAAATTTTAGGTTTTTTAAGCAACGCTCTTGCAATACAAATTCTTTGTTTCTGGCCTCCCGATACATTTGTACCGCCCTGTTCAATGTGCGTGTTGTATTTATTTGGAAATGTCTGAATAAAATCATCTGCGCAGGCAAGCTTGCAGGCATTTATACATTCTTCCTCGCTGGCGTTTTCATCACCCCATCTCAGGTTGTCGAGAATTGAACCGCTGAACAGTACATTGTTCTGCAATACAACAGACACTTCGTTGCGCAGGGTTTCAATATCGTATGAACGAACATCCTTGCCCCCTACCTTTACCTTGCCCTGCGTAACATCATAAATACGGCCTATAAGATTTACAAGGCTGGTCTTTGAACTGCCCGTACCTCCAATTATGCCTATTGTTTCGCCGGATTTAATTGACAGGTTTATGTCCTTTAAAACAGGTTTTTCACCTTTTTTATTGTAGCTGAAAGAAACATTTTCAAAATCTATGCTGCCATCCTTAACTTCATAATCCGGATTTTCAGGGTTTGTAAGGTCGGATTTTTCTTCCAAAACATCAGAAACACGCCTTGCGCTTGCAAGACTCATTGTAATCATTACAAATACCATTGCTACCATTAAAAGGCTCATAAGTATATTCATACAATATGTAAGCATACTTGTGAGTTCACCTGTCGTAAGTTCTCCTCCTACTATCATATTTGCGCCAAACCAGCTTATTGCAATAATTGAACCGTAGACCGTCAACATCATAATAGGCGATACCGAAACCATTGCGTTTTCTGCTTTTACAAATAATCTGTAAACATTGTCAGCAGCTTTATTGAATTTTTTTACCTCATGGTCCTCGCGTACAAATGCCTTTACAACACGAATTGAAGATACATTTTCCTGAACGCTTGCATTGAGTTCATCATACTTTTCAAACACCTGATTAAAGTATTTGTATGTTGCTTTTAAAAGTATTCCAAGCACGATTCCGAGCAAGACAATTGCCACAAGATAAACGCTTGCAAGTTTTGCGTTGATTACAAAGGTCATTATCATTGCGCAAATAAGATTTACCGGCGCGCGTGTAAACATTCTCAAAATCATTTGATACGCGTTTTGAAGATTAGTAATATCCGTTGTCATACGGGTAACAAGACCCGCAGTTGAAAATCTGTCAATGTTTGCAAAAGAAAATGTTTGTATGTTTTCAAACATTGCCTGCCGCAGATTGCGGGCAAATCCTGCCGACGCTCTTGCGCCGTATTTGCCGCCCATTATGCCCGCCAGCAATGCTATTACTGCGCATATTGTCATTATTCCGCCTGTAATAAATATATGCTTTAAGTTGCCCTTTGAAATACCCTTGTCAATCATAGAAGCCATAAGCAGAGGGATAAGCGTTTCCATCAGCACCTCAAGTACCATAAATGACGGTGTTAAAACAGAATCCCTGACAAAACCTTTTATATGTCTGCCCAAAGTTTTAATCATTATATTACTCCTTTCGATATGTAATTAACTATTTTCAATTCCGCTTCTCAGCTTTCTGATCAAATCAAAAAACGTATTTCGTTCTTCATCGGTAAGCAAACTGTTAAAACGGTTTTCATCATCAATAATCGTCTGTCTTATTAATTTGTAGGTTTCGATTCCTTTATCGGTCAAGATAATTTTCTTTAGTCGTGCGTCGCTTTCTACCGACGCACGTTTAATATATCCCTTTTTCTCCATAAGTTTTACTATATTTGTAACTGTTGACCTTGAAATTGCAAACTCACTTTCAATATCTTTTTGATAAACATCTCTTTTTCTGTTTTTATAAAGATATTCCATTATCCAGCCATGCATAACGGTAATTTTATCAATTCCTGCATTCGCTACGGATGAAAATATTTTGCGCTGTATTACCTGATTAATCGCTTTTATTTCATGTCCTATCAAATCAGTTGTTTTTAATTCCATCGCCATCAACTCATTTCTAACAAAAATAAAAAAATCTTTTAAATAAAACTATTCGATATAAAACAGTTTAATATTAAACTGTTTTAATTATATTATAAATAATTTATAAGTCAACCCGATTTTTAAATGTTTCACATAACTTTCAATTTACTAATTTTATAATAAAAGTTCTGTTATTACTAAAACAGTAATATTCAAAATAATTCAGGTAAATGACGCCTGATGAATTATAAATATAATTAATAATGTTTATTTGGCATTTAATTTTATAATCTTATAGAAAAAGTGATGCAGATCTATTTATTTTAATCTGCATCACTTTTTAGCAATTCAGGCGAGTGATTTGACTGAAAGTTTACTTAATATTTTGCAATTGCAGGTCGGTAACGTCAACAATGTCAATGCTTCTGTCGGCATTTATATCAGACGCATACAAAGCGTAAGCATTTTCGTCTTTATCGGTAAACTGAAGCTCTTTTGAAAGATATTTTTGAATTAATAAAGCGTCTTTTTTATCAGTTTTACCGTCAAAGTTCATATCTTTAAGACTTTTGGGAACCTCTCCCCCTACAAGTACAAAATCGACATATTCATTGTTCATAAGTTCAAGCGATTCTTGATTTTCCGCTTCAAAAATATAAATTCCTATTGTATCAAAGCTTTGATATATATTTTCATATGAACTTAAAACGTTGTTTTTAAATTCCTCTGCCTTTTTATTTTTAACGCCCATTTTGTTTAAAAAGACATTAAGCTTTGCAATTGTTTCAATTGCATAAGAGTTGTCTTTGGTTAATTTATCAAGGTCGACGTTTTGGTTAAGATAAAACAAACCGACAAGCACTAATGTATAGGGATTAGAAATATCAAGGCCGCAATACACCGCTGTTTTCTGTGTTGATTTCATATTATGATTTTTCAGTACAAGTTTTGTGTAACCGTTTAATGTACTGTAACCTAATTTCATTCCGTCTGAAGTTAGGTCCTGTTCTTCAAGTGAAAATACGTTGATCGTTGAGCTTGTCAAAATTGTCAAAGTCAGCGATACAGTTAAAACAAACGAAATCATACGTTTAAATAATTTTGGTTTATTCATAAAAATACCTCCGTTCCGATAATTATATTATTATCAAAACGAAGGTAAAAATTATATATATTATTATTGAATTAATATTTTCTAATTCATCTCCCCTCCGTAAACCGATTTAAGTATTTCACGTCCGCGTTTAAGCAGAGATTTTACTGTGTTTTCCTTTGTATCAAGTATAACCGCAATTTCTCTTACCTTATACTGCTCATAATAATACAAATAAAGTACTTCACGGTATTTTTTAGGTGTTTTCATAAGCGCCCAAGAAATGTCATGACTGTCACTGTCATCAAATGTAATGTACTCGTTATTTATTTTATCGTTAGGTATTTGTCTCCTGTTTTTACGCATATAACTTGCACATTCATGAATTGTAACACGAATTATCCATGCCTTAAGATGTTCTTCGCTTTCAAATTCAGGAGATTTATAATAGAGCTTATAAAAAACATTTTGATAACAATCCTCTGAGTCTGCTATATTTTGCAACCGCATAACACAAATTCCTGTTACAGTGTCGGAAAATTTGTGAACTATTTGCTCAAATGTATATTTACCCACAAATAATTTTTCACCCATTTTAAATCACCCTTATTAGGAATACGAATGAAAAATTATTTTGGTTGCAAAATATTATAAATTTTTTATTTATTTTAGTTTTTTATAAATTTTTTGATTTAATTCTCTTAATTTCGATAATATTTTTATAAAACTAAATTTTTTAATTTTAATATGGTAAACATAATTTATTTCAGCACATATCATAAGACATACCATACAAAAATAGAGCCATATCATTATTACGGCAAGCCTTGTAAGACCGCCGTAAATTGAAAATCCGTTAAAATCATCAACATAAATTGAAATTCCGAATGAGAGAACATACCATGATACCGTACACAGAAAGGCTCCGGGCAGTTGATATTTAAATCTGTATTCACGGTGTTGTGACTTGCTTATATTAGGAAAATTGCGATATACAAGCGCAAACAAAACAACAAGAACAATAAAAATTATAATATATCTTAAATGATATAAAAGTGCCACTATATTTGGAAGATAACCGAGATACGGTGACAGCCATTCGTTAATTGAAGAACCAAGTACGATGATCAGCAGAGAAACAAGTATTATTATAAAAAAAGCTATTGTGTAAATCATTGCACGAATACGCAAAAATAACCAATTTCTGTTTTCATGTGCATTATAAATACGGTTAAGTCCGTTAGTAATTGCGTGTATTCCCTGTGCCGCCGACCAGAGTGTAATTATTAATGTAATAAATGAAATTCCCATAGCGCTGTCGTAAGCATCGGAAAGAAAAGCCGCGATTTGTGAAACAAAGGTTTCTGAAAATATTCCGCTTAAACCTTTTTCAACAAAATTTACTGATATCTGTAAATTCTGCAATATTGAAACAATAAACATTAATAGGGGAACAGCCGACAATAAAATAAAAAATGCAGATTGTCCTGCAATCGCAAATATATTGTCATAATTACACTTACTTGTTATAGGTTCATATTTATCCATAATTTTTTTAACAAAATTAATTATCCTTTTTATTGATTTCATAATCGCACCTCCCTATATATTTTTTATTTAATATATTCATCATATTAAATAATTATTAATTTTGGAAAATTATGGTCAATTAATTATTTATTATGCCGTTTTTAATGCAAGTTATAACAAACAAAATTATATAAATAAAAAAAGAACTATATTTTAATGCAGTATTATTCTGCAAAAAAATATAGTTCTTAATTATTATTATGTATTTTTATATAATATTATTCTGTATTTTTGCCGCTTTAAGAGTATTTTTCATAAGCGTGGCTATTGTCATTGGCCCTACGCCGCCCGGCACGGGAGTTATATAGGAACATTTATTTTTAACATTTTCAAAATCAACATCGCCGCATAGTTTGCCGTATTCATCTCTGTCCATTCCTACGTCAATAACAACAGCTCCGTCTTTTACCATTTCAGCAGTAATAAACTTTGTTTTTCCGACGGCTGCAACAAGAATATCGGCCCGGGCACAAATTTGACTAAGATTTTTTGTTTTACTATGGCAAATCGTAACAGTTCCGTTTTCGTGAAGCAGCAGCATTGCCATCGGTTTGCCTACAATGTTGCTTCTTCCTATTACAACACAGTTTTTACCGCTCACATCAATGTCATAATAATGAAGCATTTCCATTACACCTGCAGGGGTACAAGGCAGAAAATCATATTCACCGAGCATAATTTTTCCTACGTTTACAGCGTGAAATGCGTCAACGTCTTTAAGAGGACTTATTGCCTCTATTACCGCCTTGTCATCAAGGTGTTTGGGCAAAGGCAACTGAACAAGAATACCGTTAATATCCTCTTTTTTATTAAGTGTTTTTACAAGGCTCAAGAGTTCTTCCTGAGTAGTTTTTGCAGGAAGCGCATACTCCTCTGACTTAAATCCCACAAACTCGCAGGCCTTTTTCTTATTATTGACATAAACGCGAGACGCAGGGTCGTCTCCTACAATTACGACCGCCAGTCCCGGAGTAATGCCGTGTTCGTCTTTAATCTGCTGAGTCTGTATTTTTACCTGTTCCTTTACCTGAGCCGATACCTTTTTGCCTTCTATAATCTGCATAGAAAACATCCTCCTTTTTTCTGTTTAAAATTAAAAATATAATACCAGTAATAAAAATAACTAACGAAAGCACCTGCGATACTCTTATGTCGAAGCCGAAAATCTGAAACGGAAGATAAAGGCTGTCTGTCCTCAGCCCTTCAACTATCATTCTTTCAAAGCCGTACCATACAAGATACATAAAAAATATTTGTCCCGAATATTTCTGTTTATATTTTCCGTAAAAATGCAGCAGTACAAAACCGAGCAGACACCATAGAGACTCATACAAAAAGCACGGATGAACGGCTACTCCGTTTGTGCCCTCGCTGAGCATTCTCCAAGGCAAATTTGTAGGCGTGCCGTAAGCCTCCTGGTTGGCAAAATTACCCCATCGGCCTATTCCCTGTCCGAGCAAAAAACCTATCATACCTATGTCAAGAGCTGGCATTATTTCCATTTTCTGAATTTTGGCTACTACCAGTCCACCTGTTAAGGAGCCTATTATTCCGCCGTAAATCGCAAGTCCGCCGTTGTTTATGTAGAGGATCTCAATGGGATTTTTGCTGTAATAATCCCACTGAAAAAAGCAATAATACAGTCTGGCACCGATTATCCCCGTAACAATTCCTACAAGCACACAATTAATAAGCTTGTTCCCGTTTACCTTATAACGTGGTGCGCTTTTGTACGCATATAAAACCGCAAGCAGTAACCCCGCGGCAATTATAATTCCGTACCAGTAAACTGAATAGCCTCCTATTGAAAAAGCAACCGGACTTATTAAAAATTCCCACCCGAAACCGGGAAATTCAACATGATAATTCATTGCTTACTCCTCATTTTCAAGCTGCTTGACAACAGACAGTGTACAGTTATTTACATCAAGCATTTCATTAAGCCTTTTACAGACATCGTCAAATGTTGTTTCCGCTATTGCGTCAATATATGAAAATAACTCATTTCCGTTAAAATGATAATCGGCAATTGTATTAGCAATTGAATCTACGGAATTAAGCGATGAAACAATGTCTCCGTAAACAGCTTTTTTTGCAGTTTCAAAATCATTTTTATCAAGACCCTCTTTTTTAATTTTTGAAATATATTGTTTAATCATTTCGGCAGCCTGTTTTGGCGCGCGGGATTCTCCCCCGAAAATCACTGAACAGTATCCGGGTCCCTCAAAAAGCTCATAAGAAAAAGAACTGTTAATCAGGTTAGCGTCCATAAGGTTGCGATACAAAGTGCTTGTCTGCGACGCAATCATTGAAAGCAGAATTTCTGTCTGCGCCGTCTGCTTTTCATCAAGCAGACTGTCTGCCTTTTCTTTAAATCCAAAATTAAAAATAGGCATTGAAACAGGAAAGCTCTGTTCAACATACGGTTCACAAATTTCATAAGGTTCATCTTCAAAATAGTTATGAATTTTGTGTTTTTCAGACGGTTTCAGCATTTTATCTGCCGTTTTAAGCACCTGTTCTACCGTAACATTGCCCGAAACACAAAGCACCATATTATTTAAATTATAAAAAACATTGTATATATCATACAGTTTTTCGGCAGTAATTTGTGCAATGCTTTCAACAGTTCCCGCAATGTCAATTCTTACAGGGTGGTTTTTGTACATTGCTTCAAGCATATTAAACATTACTCTCCAGTCGGGAGAATCGTCGTACATTTTAATTTCCTGCCCTATAATCCCCTGTTCCTTTGCAACGGTCTGTGCGGTAAAATACGGGTCCTGAACAAAATCAAGCAGTATTTCAAGACTTTCATCAAATTTATCGGTACATGAAAAAAGATAGCAGGTTTTTTCAAAACTTGTATATGCATTTGCGTTTGCACCAGTTTTTGCATAACGCACAAAAGCGTCGCCGTCCTCACTTTCAAACAGCTTGTGTTCAAGATAGTGGGCAATACCGTCGGGAACGGTTATTGTTTCTCCATTATCAACGGAAAAACAGGTGTTAATACTGCCGTAACGTGTTCCGAATATTGCATATGCGGAATTGTAGCCTTCTTTTGGATATACATAAACAGTAAGTCCCGACGGATGATTTATTTTATAATAGCTGTCTCCAGCACGCTTTGATTTAATTTCAGTAATATTCATTTAAACGTACCTCTTACTTATTTTTTAATACATACACCGTATCAAGAGTAAGCCTTTGAGCCGCCTTGATGATTTGTTCTTTTGTTACTTCATTAATTTCGGCGGAAACCTGCTCAATAGACTTAAAATCACCCTCAAACAACTGATTCGCGTACCATGACTCTATTCCGCTGACAGTGTCATTTGTTGCGCGAAATGAGTTCACAACCGCAAGCTTTGTTGAATCCATTTCAAAATCGGTTATTTTTCCGTTTTTCATATCTTCAACTTCTTTAAGTATTGCCTTTTCAGCCTTATTTATATTATTTCCCTCAACGCCGCTGTCAATCGTCATTATACCTTTAAGCTTATCATAGCGGGCAGCACAGTAATAACAGAGACTCTGTTTTTCGCGCACATTGCAAAACAGCTTTGAATTTGCAGTACCTCCCAGAATTGCGCACATAAGACGTGCCGCGTTCACCTCTTTGTCGGGAACGGCAATGTCTGTTCTGAATCCCATAACCAATTTTGACTGAGAAAGTTCCATTTCCTCTGAAATATGTTTAACGGTTTCGGCACTGCGCACGACCTGAGTTGAAAGCTTATAAGGCTCGCGCTGAACTTTTGAAAAGGCATTTTTAAATACCTCTTCAGCTTTTTCAGAAGCACTGTCTCCTATAAACATAATTTCAAATTTTGCATTTTTTAAAAGATTCTGCCATACTGAGTATAGCGACTGAACTGTCGCCTCCTTTATTTTTTCGGCAGTACCGTAACGATTTAATCCAAAAACTTCATTTGCGCACATATTTTTTATAAGCCGGTCGTTTGCATAAATACGTTTATCATTAAACTCAGAGTCAATTACATCAAGCAATTGTCTGCGCTCCTGTTCAACCTCGCCCTCATCAAAAGCGCCATCGGTCACATTTGGCTCAAAAATAACACTGCAAAGCAAAAGTGAAAGCTCGCGGGCAACGCTTTCTCCCTCAAACGCATATCTGTCATCAAGACCGGAGGCTGTTATAGTAAGCGCCTGACAGTCGCCTGCCTTGCGCACCGAAACCGTTAAGTCTGCGCCGTAAAGTGAACTTAGTTTTTTACTCAAAATAGTAAAATCAGGATATGCCTTACAGGAACGTGAGAGCACTCCGAACAGCAAAGCGTTTGAGGACGCAGCGTCAGCTGACAACGGGACCAGTGCATTTGCGCTTATTCTCATTGTTTTAAAACGGCTGTCCTTTATGCTGTTGAAGAAAACTCCGTTTGCAATTTCCTTTCTTTTAATGGAATCCATTATATCAACTCCGATTTTATTTTCAATATATAGTATAACATAAATTTCCAATTTATAAAAGTATTTTAAAAATTATATTTTTACATCATAAAAAGCTTTTTACTTCAAGTATTATAATTAAATTTTAAAAAAATATTGATTTTATTGCATTTCTATTTTACAATTATATGTGCATAAATTAAAAAGAAGGAAGAATATAATGCTTACTTTAGACAAAATATATCACGCTTCTTATGTTTTGAAAGACGTTATACGACCGACAAATCTTGTTAAGGCGTCCGCCATAACAGATGACTGTGATGTTTATCTAAAACCCGAAAATTTGCAGATTACGGGTTCATTTAAGGTAAGAGGTGCAGGTTACAAAATATCTCAGCTTACTGATGAAGAAAAACAGCGCGGCGTTATTGCCTGCTCGGCGGGCAACCATGCTCAGGGTGTTGCGCTTGCGGCAACAAAATACGGCATTAAGTCTTTGATATGCCTTCCTGACGGCGCGCCTATTTCAAAGGTTGAGGCTACAAAAAATTATGGCGCTGATGTTTGTATGGTCTCAGGTGTATATGATGACGCATACAAAAAGTCGCAAAGACTGCGCGAAGAAAAAAATTACACTTTTATTCATCCGTTTGACGATGAAAATGTAATTGCCGGACAGGGTACAATCGGTCTTGAAATTATGAACGATATGCCAGATGTTGACGCTGTTGTTGCCTCAATAGGCGGCGGAGGACTTATTTCCGGCGTTGCCTGTGCAATCAAGAGCCTTAATCCAAACATAAAAGTTTACGGTGTTCAGGCCGAGGGCGCTCCCTCTATGTTTAAGTCAATTAAGGAGGGCAAGCCTGTTTGTCTTGACCGAGTTTCAACAATTGCAGATGGTATTCAGGTAAAAGAGCCCGGGCAGCTTACATATAAGCTTGTACAGCAATATGTTGACGATATTGTTACTGTCAGTGATGATGAAATTTCTTACGCGATCTTAAAACTTATTGAAACTCAAAAAATGATTGCAGAAGGCGCGGGAGCCGCGCCGCTTGCCGCAGTAATGTTTAATAAACTTCCTGTTAAAGGCAAAAAAATCGTTTGTATAGTTTCCGGCGGAAATATTGATGTTACAATACTTTCAAGGGTAATTAAAAGAGGTTTGCTAATGTCAGGAAGACAGCAGACATTATGTATTGAATTGCAGGATAAGCCCGGTCAGCTTAAAGTAGTATCGGAAATAATTGCAGAAAAGGGCGGCAATGTAATTTCAATTCACCATGAAAGAGCAAGCGAAGGCACAGACGTAAACGGCTGTTATTTGAGAATCGTTCTTGAAACAAGAAACTTTGATCATGTAAAAGAGATTTCAGACGCGCTTATTCAGGCAGGTTTTAAACTGGTTTAATTAAATATAGGAGGTAACAAAATGAACAAAATTTACACTAAAAACGCACCGGACGCAATCGGTCCTTATTCGCAGGCGGTAGTTATAAACGGACTTGTTTTTACATCAGGTCAAATTGCGATTGACCCCAAAACCGGAAATGTTGAAGCATCTACAATTGAGGAACAGACGGAGCAGGTTTGTACCAATTTAAAAAATGTTCTTAATGCTGCGGGAAGTTCTATTGAAAAAGCAGTCAAAACTGTTTGCTTTCTTAAAGATATGAACGATTTTGCCGCATTTAACGCCGTATATGGCAAATACTTTACGGAAAAACCCGCAAGATCCTGCGTGGCTGTTAAACAGCTTCCTAAAGATGTTCTTGTTGAGGTTGAGGTTATTGCAGAGGTATAAACTATTAAATAACACCTACAAAAAAACACGGACAGATATTTTCTGCCCGTGTTTTTTATATAGCTTAATATTAAAAATATATACGATTATTGTTTAACTCAGTTTTTCCGAAAGCAGGTTGCTCATATTGTACATTCCCGGATTTTGTGATGACAGGAAAACTGCCGCATTAACCGAGCCTACGGCAAAAACCTCTTTTGACTGTGCCTGATGCGAAATCGTTACGACCTCATCGTGCCCTGCAAAAATCACATCATGTTCGCCCACTATTGTGCCGCCGCGTACAGAATGAATACCTATTTCATTTTTGGCACGCTTTTTTCGGTAAGAGTGTCTGTCATAAATAAACTGCGGTTCTTCTTCAAGTGTTTCCGATATGCTCTCGGCAATCATAAGAGCTGTTCCGCTTGGAGCGTCAACCTTTTGATTATGATGCTTTTCAATAATTTCTATGTCAAATTCATTTCCAAGAACCTTTGCCGCTTTTTTGGTAAGCTCAATAAGCAGATTTATTCCTAAAGACATATTGCCGGAATAAAACACAGCTATCTTTTCAGATGCCAACTTGATTTTATCAACTTGTTCTTTCGAGAAACCGGTAGTGCATATCACACACGGAACGGAATATTCAGCCGCATAGTTCAAAATGTCATCAAGCGAATCGGGATTTGAAAAATCAATTATAACATCCGCTTTTTCACTTACTGCTTTAAAGCTGTCATATACGGGAAAATCAAATCTGCTTTCGCCGTACAAGTCAATGCCGAACATAATTTTGCAGTCATCACGTTTGGCAACCGCCGCTGAAACAGCATGACCCATTTTTCCGTTACAACCCACAAGTGCAATGTTTACCATTTTAAATTCCCCTTTTAAGGCAATGCCGCATAATTACAATGTGCACGGCATTCCTTAGGATTTTTGTTATTTGTGTAAATAGTCAGCAGTTATACTTTTGAAAAAATAAATTTTTATGGTAGCTGCGTACTGACTTAAATATATAGTTAATTATTTAGCAAATTTTCCTAAAAGGTCATACTTTGCAAGACAATCTTTAAGATCGTGGTAACCGGCCATACTCATTGGCACAAGCGGAAGTCTGCACTCGCCGGCATCTACGCCAAACAAATTCATTGCTGTTTTTACCGGAATAGGGTTAACGTCGCTGAACATAATGTTCATAAGTTCAATATAGTGAAAATGAAGCTTCTGCGCCTCAGCAAAGTTATTTTCAAGACACAACTGACAAATTTTATGCATTTCAGCCGGACAGATGTTTGCAAAAACCGAAATTACGCCAAGAGCTCCAAGCGACATAAACGGTACGGTCTGGTCATCGTTACCCGAGTAAATATCAAGATCGTCTCCGCAAAGCGAGCGTATCAGAGCAATCTGAGAAATATCTCCGCTTGCCTCTTTTGTTGCAACAATATTCGGATGTTTGCAAAGCTCCTGATAAGTTTTTGCCTTAATGTTACATCCTGTTCTTGAAGGAACATTATAAACAACAACAGGAATGTCAACTGCGTCGGCAATTACATTAAAATGTTTAACAAGACCTGCCTGAGAAGTTTTATTGTAGTAAGGAGTTACGCAAAGAAGCGCGTCCGCACCTGTTTTTTGAGCGGATTTTGAAAGCATAACGGCTGTTGAAGTATCATTGCTGCCTGTTCCGGCAATAACCGGAATCCTTTTGTTTATTTTTTCTGATATGAAAGAGAGTACTTCGCAATGCTCTTTTTCCGAAAGAGTTGCAGCCTCGCCGGTTGTTCCGCAGGCAATGATTGCATCAGTTCCGTTTTTAACATGAAATTCAAGCAATTGCTCGAGAACATCATAATTTACACTTCCGTCAGAGTTCATAGGAGTTATAAGAGCTACACCAGAACCTGTAAAAATGTGGTTTTTCATAATTATCCTCCTTAATTAATCCATATAACCTTCGGCACAGAGCAGTTCGGCAAGAAGTACCGCGCCGCCTGCTGCGCCCCTTAACGTATTGTGTGACATACAAATAAACTTATAATCGTACTGTGTATCGGGTCTTAATCTGCCCACCGAAACAGCCATACCGTTTTCAAGATTTCTTTCGGAATTGATCTGCGGACGGTCGGGTTCGGTAAAATAATGAAGAAACTGCTTTGGTGCGCTCGGAAGTTCAAGCTCCTGCGGTCTGCCCTTGTAGCTGTTCCATATTTCTATTATTTCATCAACTGTCGGCTTCTTTGCCCCATCTTTAAATGACATAAATACCGCGGCTGTATGACCGTCTGAAATAGGAACGCGTACACATTGCGAAGTAATAGAAATATCATCTGCTTTTACAATTTCGCCGTCTTTGATTTTTCCCCATATCTTCAGCGGCTCCTGTTCGGATTTTTCTTCTTCTCCTCCAATATAAGGAATAATATTGTCTGCCATTTCAGGCCATGTTTTAAATGTTTTTCCCGCGCCGGATATTGCCTGATAAGTACAGGCAAGAACTTTGTCAACTCCGAGCTCTTTTAACGGATGAACAGCGGGAACATAGCTTTGAAGAGAACAGTTTGACTTTACTGCAATAAATCCTCTTTTTGTGCCGAGTCTTTTTCTTTGCGCCTCAATTATTTTAATATGGTCAAAGTTGATTTCCGGAATTACCATAGGAACATCAGGTGTAAAACGGTGAGCGGAATTATTAGATATGATCGGACATTCGGCCTTTGCGTATTTTTCCTCAAGGGCTTTGATATCGTCCTTTTTCATATTTACTGCGCAAAAGCAAAAATCAACTTTTGACGCAACCTCTTCTACATTTTCAGCATCAATAATAACCATTTCTTTATATTTTTCAGGAAGCTCGGCTTTCATATGCCATCTGCCTTCAACAACTTCTCCGTATTTTTTGCCTGCGCTTCTTGCGCTTGCGGCAAGCGCAGTTACCTCAAACCACGGATGGTTTTCAAGCAAAAGCGCAAAGCGCTGCCCTACCATACCCGTTGCGCCTATAATGCCGACCTTATATCTTTTCACTTAAATTCCTCCAGACTAAAAATTAAAAAAGCAGTTGCCTTATTCAATTAAATATTATATTATAGAAACAGTGTGTTGTACAATAACGCATTTTCAGCCGAATTTGCATACTGCTTATAATAAATTTAATATAACATTTTAGAATGATAATGTCAATTATTTTACAGATGTGGATTTTAAAATGCTATTGTTATTTTCTTGTGGGGAATTAAAATGAAAACCAGTGATTTTTACTATGACTTGCCAAAAGATTTGATTGCACAAACTCCCGTTGAACCGAGGGACAGTTCCCGCCTGCTTGTTCTCGGACGGGAAAGCGGCAGCATTCAGCACAAACATTTTTATGATATTATTGACTTCCTTGTTCCGGGAGATCTGCTTGTAGTCAACGATTCAAGGGTACTTCCCGCAAGAATATACGGCATTAAGAACGAAACCGGAGCAAAAGTAGAATTTTTGCTGCTTAAACAAATCAGCGGCAACAGATGGGAAACTCTTTGTAAACCCGGCAAAAGAGCTAAACAGGGCAGCAAATTTACATTCGGAAACGGATTATTAAGCGCCACCGTCGCAAAAGTAAAAAGCGACGGAAACAGAGTTGTTGACTTTGACAGTGACGAAAATTTTTTTGCGGCTCTTGATAAAATCGGTCAGATGCCTCTGCCCCCTTACATTACCGAAGAACTTAAAGACAAAGAGAGGTACCAGACAGTTTACAGCAACGAACTCGGCTCTGCGGCGGCGCCTACTGCCGGACTGCATTTTACAAAAGAATTATTGCAAAAAATCGCAGACAAGGGCGTCAATATTGCATATGTCACACTTCATGTGGGGCTCGGTACATTCCGACCGGTAAAGGTCGATGACGTTACAAAGCACAAAATGCACAGCGAGCATTATGAAATTCCGAAGAAAACCGCGGACTTAATTAATAAAACAAAGAAAAACGGCGGACGTATAATTGCCGTAGGCACAACATCATGCCGAACGCTTGAAAGTGTGGCAAGCCTTTACGGCGAAATAAAGCCCTGTGACGGATTTACGGATATTTTTATTTATCCCGGGTATAAATTCAAAGTGCTTGACGGCTTGATCACTAATTTTCATTTGCCTGAAAGCACGCTGATTATGCTTGTTGCCGCCTTTTCTGGATATGACAATATTATGAATGCATATAAAGTTGCAGTAGAGGAAAAATACAGATTTTTCTCATTTGGCGACGCAATGTTCATATCATAGGAGGTTTTATGTTCAAAGTATTAAAAAAACAGGGAAATGCCCGCAGAGGTGAGTTTGTAACGCCTCACGGCACTGTTCAGACCCCCGCATTTATGAATGTAGCAACCTGCGGCGCAATTAAGGGAGCTGTATCTGCGCTTGATTTAAAAAAAATAAAGTGCCAGGTTCAGCTTTGCAACACCTATCACCTGCACCTGCGCCCGGGTGACATTAAAGTAAAACAAATGGGAGGACTTCATAAATTTACACGCTGGAACGGCCCTATACTCACCGACAGCGGCGGATTTCAGGTTTTTTCGCTTGCCAAACTGAGGAATATCAAAGAAGAAGGAGTTTACTTTAACTCTCACATAGACGGCAGAAAAATATTTATGGGACCTGAGGAAAGTATGCAAATCCAGTCTAATCTCGGTTCTACAATTGCAATGGCGTTTGATGAATGTGTTGAGAATCCATCTCCGTATGATTACACTAAAGACAGCGTGCAAAGAACTACGCGCTGGCTGAAAAGATGCATTGACGAAATGAACAGATTAAACGGACTTGACGATACAATAAACAAAAAACAAATGCTGTTCGGCATCAATCAGGGAGGTATA
This sequence comes from uncultured Clostridia bacterium, assembly GCA_947623205.1. Lineage (GTDB taxonomy): Bacteria > Bacillota > Clostridia > Oscillospirales > Acutalibacteraceae > Ruminococcoides. The sequence goes on along the minus strand of CANQGM010000002.1, from coordinate 99,128 downwards.
TACGAGGATTTAAGAATTGAACATATGAAAGAGATTGCCGAACTCGGTCTTGACGGTTATGCGATAGGTGGTCTTGCGGTAGGAGAACCTGCCCAAGTAATGTACAAAATTATTGAAGCAGTTGAACCTTTTGCACCGGAAAATAAAATTCGTTATCTTATGGGAGTAGGCACCCCCGTAAATATTCTTGAAAGCGTTGCGCGCGGCGTTGATTTATTTGACTGCGTAATGCCAAGCAGAAACGCACGTCACGGACATTTGTTTACCAAAGTCGGAATAAGAAACATAAACAACTTAAAATATGAAACAGATGAATCGCCAATTGACGAAACCTGCGAATGTCCCGTGTGTAAAAATTATTCAAGAGCATATATAAGACACTTACTGAAAAGCGGAGAAATGCTCGGTATGCGTCTTGCCGTGATCCATAATCTGTATTTTTACAATAATTTAATGGAAATTATCAGAAAACATCTTGACAACGGCACATACACTCAATTTTATGAAAAATACAAAGAAATTCTCGGAAAAAGAATTTAAAATTAAAATCATTAAAATATCTTGCAAGATGTTTCCAAAACTGATATAATCATTACATTGTATGAAAGGAATGACTGTTATGACAAACTTAATACCCATTGCAGCGCCTGAAAACTCAAACTCATCTTTTATTATGATGATAGTAGTTTATGTTTTAATTTTTGCTGCTCTTTACTTTTTTCTCATCAGACCAAATTCAAAAAAGAAAAAGCAAGAAGCCGAGATGAGAAATTCTCTTGAAATAGGCGATGAAATTACAACTATCGGCGGAATAATGGGAAGAGTTGTTGCCATTAAAGATGATGAGGACTCTATTATAATTGAAACAGGCTCAGACAGGGTCAAAATGAAATTTAAAAAGTGGTGTATCTCCACTGTTGATACCGTAAAGGAACAGCCTGCCGCTGTTGAACAAACCGAAAAAAAGGGTTTTTTCGGCAGTAAAAAGAAAGACAACACGGAATCAGATAATTAAGTTAAAGAATAATTTAGAATTTATTTATATATCCCCGAATATAATTAAACAAATTATATTCGGGGGTATTTTTATGTCTGATAAAAAACTACTTTTTAAATCAATGTTTTTTGGTTCGGTATGCGGATTGCTGCTTTCTGTAATACTGATGTGTATCTGCGCGGTAATTATTCTTTCAATAGGACTTTTGCCGGCGGATCTGACTAAGTATGTTATGCTTGCCGTACTTGGTGCAGGAGCTATGTTCGGCGGTTTTATTGCGGCAAGAATAACAAAGTCGGCAGGTCTTTTAGTAGGTATGCTTACAGGTTTTGTTATATTCATTTTAATTACTATATTAGGTCTTATAAAAAATACAGACGCTGTTTCAATAGCCACCTTATTAAGGTTTATTATAACAATTGTTACCGGCGCGATAGGCGGCATTCTCGGAGTTAATAAAAAAGAAAAGCTGCACATAAAGTAAAAGAAAATTAACATTTTCATTCTGATAATTTCAAAGTTTTTCTTATATATGCTCTTTATTATGGCAAGTTACGATTATTTTCAATGAATATTTTAAAAATCTATGGTAAAATGTTTTTTAATATGATACAATGTCAGTGATTAGAGAGATATGGGAATATTAATTACAATTATTGTAAAATACACTAAGTAATAAATAAAGGAAGTGTAATTATGTCAAAATTTGTTAAACTGCCCGACAACTTAAAAGCTTGGAAGATAAATTCACTCGTTTCAAGTGAAAACGGCAACGAACTTTATAAAATCAGCAAAAAGGATTCAGACGGATCTGTTATTAATGCATATTTAAGGCACATTTGTACATACGGCGAATCATATAATGATGAACAAATTAAAATTTTAGAAGATGAAGTAAAATTTCTAAATAATATATCACAGTCAGGTGATATGTTTAACTACATTGAAGTAGTTTCAAATAATGATGCGGAAAAAGAAAAATTCGATATATATATAATTTCCGAGGAACTGCAAACCCTGGCTGACGCTTTGTCGGCAAAATCTTTCAGCGAGGAAGAAATTATTGATTTTGGAATTGAAATAAGCAGTGCGCTTGAATTTCTTGAATCCAAAAATATATTTCACGGCAACATTTGTCCCGATAATATTTTTATTACAAAAGACGGTAAATATAAAATAGGCGGATTTTCTGACTTTGAAAGTAAAATTACCGATATGTCATTTACCGCTCCTGAAATTTATAATAAAAAACCTGCTGATTTTACAACGGACATATATTCACTGGGCATTATTCTGTACTATATGTGCAATGACAAAAAGCTGCCGTTTGAAAATGATAACAGTGACAAAAAATCTGCAATAAATGAAAGATTAAGCGGAAATTCCGTTTATGCTCCTGTTAACGGAAACGAAAAACTTAAAAGCGTTATTGTTATTGCCTGTCAGCCTGAAAATGAAAACAGATGGAAAAATGCGGGCAACATTAAAAACGCTTTGATATCTATTAAGGACGAAATTTCAAAAACAGTAAATACCGTTCCCTCTCCCGCTGTAATTTCTGCCGAAACAACTGATTTTGACGGAAACGTATTTGAAGAATATGACTATTCCGATTCCGACGAAGCATCTGACAGCGGCAATACGGATATTGAAGCCATTAAAGAAGCAAATAATAAAACGGAAATTAAAAATGAATCTCTTAATGATGATTCAAAAAAGGATTACGGAGATTATTTTAATGAAGATTTTGCCGCTGATTCTTCCGAAAAAGAATTGAATTTGCCGCAAAAAAATGAAGAAAACGCTTCATCTGAAATCACCTATGCAGAAGATTATGAGGACGAAGATAAAAAGAAAAATGTCCTGATTATAGTCAGCGTTATAGTTTTAATTATAGCGGCACTTGCATTTACGGCATTTTGTATTATAAACGGATTAAAAGGAAGCACCGAAAAAGCAACAGCTTCAACTGAACAGTCAACAATCGTTGAGACTGCATCGACTCCTGCAACAACTCATTCCGCTACTGCCAAACCTACATCGCAGCCCACAACCGCGTCGCCATCCAAAAAAACTGTTGTGCAGGTAGTAGGCTACGGCTACAACTATGCAAAGGAACTTCTTGAGAAAGAAGGATTTGTTGTTGAAATAGGAGAATATAAATACAGTACGCTTTATGACGAGGGTTATGTAATTTCGCAAACTCCCGACGGAAATACAGCTGCCGAAAAAGGTTCGGTAGTTAAACTTAATATTTCACTCGGAGTTGAACAGATTGAAACAACCGCGGAACACAAAACCGAGGCTACTGAGAATAATGAAAACAATCAATCGGCTACATCATTACAAAAAACCGATAACAGCTATATTTTTGCAAACAGCGACTCATCATATTTGAGTAAAAATCAAATTTCTTCACTAAGCAAAGAAAATCTCAGCATTGCGCTTAATGAAATTTACGCTCGCAGAGGAAGAATTTTTGCCGACTCTTCCCTATCTGCTTACTTTAACTCAAAGTCATGGTACACGCCAAAATATACGGCGGAGGAATTTTCAAGAAATGTTACTTTCAATCAATATGAGCAGGCAAATTTGCAGCTTATGGTTGACGAGCAAAAGAACAGAGGATACAGATAAACAAAGACTTGCAAAACTATGTTAGGAGTAAGTAATTCATGAAGGAAAAAATTTTGAATTTACTTAAAAGCAAACTGTTTTTATCTCTTGTTTTAAATTTAATTATTTTAATATTTTGTATTAATGTTTCTTCGTTTTCATATGACAGTCCACAGGATTTTTATAATTCCGTAAATATCAGTCAATATCATTATTATTACAACAACAATATAAATTACATCCTGTGTACGATAGTCGGTTCCTTACAGTTTATACTAATGGGATTTAACTGCTTTGTACTTTCTCAGGTTTTACTCTCTTTTTTAGCTTTTACATCCTTTACTTATTTAATGACTGATAAATTTGGTAAAATCAAAGCCGTTATTTTTACTCTTTTTATCAATATACTGTTTGCACTTAACCACTACGCAGATATTCAAAGCAGTAAAACCGCTGCGCTTTTGCTTGCGGCGGGATTTCTGCTTGTGCTTAACGCAATACAGAACAAACGCTATTATCTTCCCTTTTGGGTCGGTATTGCAGAAATAATTTTGGGTTCGTTTTTTAACTTTAAATACTTTTTTATCGCGCTCGGTTTTGCCGGTGCTTTCTTCTTTGCCGAATTAATTACAAGAAAAAAATATAAAATTCAGTTCAGAAAATTTTTCTGGTTTTTTAGACCTTATCTGTTGATTTTTGTATTCATAACCGCTCTTGTCTTTGGCGCTGAATGGTATTCATATTCAGTAAACCACTCCTCGGCAGAAGCAAGTAATTACTACGAGTATTCCGAATTGTGTGATTCTATTAATGACCTGTCCTATCCTGACTATAAACGTCACAAGGATGAATTTAATGAGATAGGTATTTATGAAAACGAATATGAACTTTTAAAAAACGGATATTATGACGCCGATAACTCACTTAATATTAATTCTTTATCACTTGTATCACAAATTCAGCAGCGGGAAAATACTAAAAATCTCCTTTCGTCATTTACAGAAATATGGTCTGACATATTTACACATATTTATGAATTTGACTGTTTTGCTATCATAATAATAATTTACGCGGCAATTGCGGTGATTTATGTTGTTTTTCATAAAAGGCGGTTTGTGTTCTTTCCCTTATTTTTTATTGTTGCGGCAATTATTTCAAGCACCTGTATAAGATACGTTTCTTCCGGTGAAAATTATCTAACATACGGTATCTGGCTGCTGATATATATGTTTACGCTGTTTGCGTTTAATTATGAACAGTTTAAATCTGAAAAAAACCATTCATTGCTAAACATTAGGAAAGGTCTGTTGTTTATATCGGCAGCGCTGATAATGTGTTTATTTTTAACTTACAGTATTGTCTATCAGTCAAAAATCGACACACCGTCTGACAGTGATAAACCGGGCAGTCTATACGCAGAGATTGACAGACATCCTGAAAATTACTATGTTCTTGACCCGACAACGGCTAAGGATTTTATTAAAAATACCGAAAATTATTTGCATCCGTTATGGGGAATCAACGGCAGTTTTTTAAATAATGTAGATAGCTTTGGTTTCCTGCATAATAAAGACGCAATGTTTAGGCATTATCTGCCGGATAATATTTATAACGCAGTTTTGAGTAATAAAAAAATATATGTTATTGACAATTATATTACTTTCAGAAAAGAACAATATTTTAAAACTCATTATATAAATGACGATGTAAATGTTATTTACTCTCAGGTAGATGACAAGAATGAATATAAAATTTATTTTGTAACAACTCAATAATTATTATTTATTATAAAAGCGAGGATTGGCAGTCAGTCAATCCTCGCTTTTTCATTTAATACAGCTTTCATATCATTGGGCAAATCAGCTTTAATATTTATTTTGTTGCCGCTAACAGGATGAATAAATTCTATTTCACCGCAGTGGAGCGCCTGGCGATTTAATTTGTCAAGTTTACCTCCATATAAATCGTCACCTAACAAAGGATGCCCTATACTGCTCATATGACATCTAATTTGATGTGTTCTGCCGGTTTCAAGCCAAAGCTTAACAAATGAAAATTCATCGCTGCTGAAAAGTGACTTGTAGTGAGTTACCGACGGAAGTCCGTCGTGTTTTATCCGGCGTACCATAATAGAGCCGTCCTGCATACCTATTGGTTTATTGATTGTATTTTCTCCTTCAAGTCTGCCGTGACAAATTGCGTAATAAAACTTATTTATTTTATTTTTTATGCTGTTTGCAGTAAAACGATCTTTGGCAATTACAACAAGTCCCGATGTGTCTTTATCAAGCCTGTTGACAGCTCTGAAAACATAGCTCTCGCCCTTTTGCAATGAATAGTATGAGACTATGTTGGCAAGTGTATCGCACTGATGCTGTTTTACGGGATGAACCGGCATTGACGGAGGTTTGTTCACCACAAGTAAATTACTGTCTTCAAACATTATATTTATATCTCCGCAGACAGGAAAAACAGCAGATTTTTCAGAAGGCATATTTATTTCTACAACTTTTCCGCTTTTTACAAAATCAACTGTTCTTAAAATTTTACCCTCCATCAAAATACCATCTTTTTCTCGTTTAAGACGTGTTATCATTCTTGATGAAAGGTTACATTGATTGCGAAGAAAATTTTGCGCCTTCATATTGTCACATTCAGGCGGTACTTTAAATTTAAGTTTATTCCCCATGTATTATTCTCCATAAGAAATATATTTTTATAAATTATTCCAAAGGATGATTTTAATGAAATTGCGAAAATCTATTCCGCTTATTTTTGCAGTCTGCATATTAACAGGTGTTATTGCCGTAAGTTCAAAAATCGATGTTAAAACCTCTCCGGCGCTTTTTAGCAGCGTCAGCAGCGGAGATACCGCAACAGGCGATAGCTTAGCTTATCCTGATACTCCCGATGATGCAAAAGAAATGCGCGGAGTGTGGTTGTCTTATATGGAGCTTGATATGCAAAATGAAAAAAACAAAAGTGAAAGCGCTTTTAAAAATAAATTTCAAACAATTGTTCAAAACTGCAAAAACTTTGGATTTAATACTTTAATTGTACAAGTCAGACCTTTTTGCGACGCACTTTATAAGTCAAGTTATTTTCCCTGGTCGCACATACTGACAGGCACTCAGGGCAAAGATCCCGGTTATGACCCTTTAAAAATAATGTGTGAAATATGCAGAAACAGCGGTCTTAAAATACACGCGTGGGTCAATCCGTACAGAATAAGCACAAACGAAACACCGCAAAATCTGTCTGACGATAATCCGTATGTTAAAGACAGTTCACTTGGCAAAGAAACAATCAGCGGCATATATTTTGACCCTTCAAATGAAAAAGCACAAAAACTGATTGTTGACGGAGTAAAAGAGATTGCAGAAAATTATGATATAGACGGGATCCAGTTTGACGACTACTTTTATCCTACCGATGACAATAGCTTTGACAAAGCCGAATTTAACGCCTATGTTGATAATGTGGGGTTGGAAAACAGTATGACGCTTGACAATTGGAGAAAAGCCAATGTCAATATGCTTGTTTGTGAAACCTACCGAGCCGTACATAATGCAAAAGAAAATGTTGTATTCGGAATTTCTCCGCAGGGAAACATTGACAACAATGAAAATTTATATGCCGATGTAAAGTCCTGGTGCAGCTGCAAAGGATTTATTGACTACATATGCCCTCAAATTTACTTTAGTCTTAACAATCCTGCACTCACGTTTGAAGACTCACTTAAAAGCTGGGCAGAGCTCGATTACGATGATAATGTTAAGCTGTATGTCGGTCTTGCAGGCTACAAAGCAGGTACAGACGATGACGAAAATACCTGGAGCGAAAAAAACAACATACTAAGCAGCGAATATCAAATAGTTAAGAAAAACGATAAGGCAGACGGAATTATGCTGTACAGTTACGCAAGTCTTTTTAAAAAAGAAGGTGAAAAGGAAATAGATAACTTTAAAAAATCTTTACAGTAACTCTCCCTCACAATAATCGTCATATGCTTTTATTAGCTTTACATTGAGAATTTTACCGCAAACAGAAACGTCATCCGATAATACATGAACAGGCGTATAGTTTTTTGTATATCCTTCCAAATATCCGTGGCGCAGCCGTTCAAACAATACACTTTCTGTTCGTCCGGTCTGAAAAGATAAAAATTCTGCCCGCGATTTTTCTGCAAGCTCACCCATAAGCTTTGCCCGCCTATCTTTATCCTGCGGCGAAACCTGGTGCGGTGCTTTTGCAGCAGCCGTTCCCCTGCGCTTTGAGTAAGGGAAAACGTGTATTTTAGCAAATCCTATACTTTTTACAAAGTTCATTGACTGTTCAAAATCCTTTTCGCTCTCTCCGGCAAAACCTACCATTACATCGGTTGTCATTGATGAATTAATAATAATTCTGCGCAAATTTGCCACTATTTCGGCATACTCAGCGCTGCTGTAATGGCGGTTCATAGCTTTAAGAGTTTTGTCACATCCGCTTTGAAGAGACAGGTGAAACTGCGGACAAAACTTAGGCTGTGCCGCAAGCCGCCTAATCAGCTTTTCGTCCATTTGCTCCGGCTCAATCGAACCAAGCCTTACGCGTTCAATGCCGTCTGTACTGCATGCACACTCAACTGCGTCTGCCAAATCAAAACTTTCATTAAGACCATACGCAGAAAGGTTAATTCCTACAAGCACAACCTCTTTATATCCATTTGCAGCAACACTTTCAAGTTCTTTTTTTAAATCGACAATTTTTTTTGAACGTACTCTTCCTCGCGCATAAGGTATAATGCAATAAGAACAAAAACGATTGCAGCCGTCCTCAATTTTTATAAATGCTCTTGTATGATTTCCCAATGATGAAACAGAAAAATTTTCAAATTTCTCATTTTGACCCGTGTGTTCTGATATGCGAACGATTTTTTGCAGATTTTCAAGATATTCTTTTATTGTCGGAACAAGCTCAGCTCGTTTTGCGTTACCCAAAACTATATCGCAGTTTTCAAAATTATTGGTTTCATCGGGAAAAGCCTGCGGCATACAGCCTGTAAGAACAATTATCCCCACCGGATTTTCACGGCGAACCCTATTTATAAGTCTGCGGTTTTTTGCGTCGCTCACAGATGTTACCGTACAGCTGTTTATAATTGTAATATCGGCTTTTCCTGCATTGCCTGATAATTGAAATCCTGCTTTGAGCATTGCTTCACGCATAGCCTGCGATTCATATTGGTTTACTTTACATCCGAGTGTAATTATATTAAAATTCATTGACTATACATCCTTTTTTAGTAAAACAGTCAAAAAAACAGATATTTATTAATTGTAATTGAAAAGCATAAATAATAATGATAATATATTAGTAAAAGCGATTGAACACGGAGGTGAATATTTTGTTTTCAATTCCTGTTTCGGTAAAAAACAAAAAGGGTATTTTTGAAATGTTTGAAACTATTGCTCAATTTCCACATCAGGTCATAATGGTCAGAAATGGAGCCAATACTGTTGACGCCCATTCAATAATGGGATTTTCTTCAATAGATGAAACTCAGCCTATTGAACTAATTTTCAACTCTGAACCTGGCGACGATTTAAAGCGAGCAATGTCAAAATTTATATCAGAAAAAAACTAACCGCGTTCTTATATATTTTTAAAGGAGCTGTCTCAAAACAACAGTTTTGTTAAGATATGACCCTGCTAAAGAGATAATAGTTGACAACCACATCAACTTTTGCAGGGTACGGTCTTAGCCGAACCGTTTTGGGGCAGCTCCTTTGTTATGTTTATTAAGTGTTTTTATCCACAATGTGAAAGATTTTAAGATTGCCTGTTTTTTCGCTTCTCTTATCAAGCTCGGCAAGCACATCCTCAATTGGAATACCCTGCTGTACCATCATAACGGTAAGATGATAAATAAGATCGGCAATCTCACTTACTGTTTCACTGTTATCTCCGTTTTTTGCAGCAATAATTGTTTCGCTGCACTCTTCCCCAACCTTTTTAAGTATTTTATCAATACCCTTATCAAGAAGATAACAGGTATAAGAGCCTTCTTTGGGATTATCACGTCTGTTTATTACTGTTGCATATAAAGCTGAAAGTATTTCTTTTTCATTCATAATTATATCTGCCCCTTATTTAGCTTATTAAAAAAACAGGAATGATTGCCTGTGTGACAGGCTGCTCCTGTCTGCTCGACTGTTATTAAAAGAGTATCGTCATCACAGTCAGAGTAAATGTCTGTAACCTTCTGCAAATGTCCTGAGGTTGCGCCTTTGTTCCACAACTCCTGTCTGCTGCGTGACCAGAACCAGGTATAACCGGTTTCTAAGGTTTTTTGCAAACTTTCACGGTTCATATAGGCTAACATCAACACTTCACCCGTTGACTTTTCCTGTATAATTGCAGGAATAAGGTTCGATTTAACAAAAAATTTGTCTAAATTCATATTTGCACCTTAAATTTTACTTGTAATTTCAATTGCCTGTTTTAAATCAAGACTGCCCGAATAAATGGCTTTTCCGCAAATGGCGCCGTAAATATTAAGCTCTGCCAGATTAATTATATCTTTAAGAACCGCAACTCCTCCGCTTGCAATTATGTTACAGCTTACTTCATGCGATAAGTCGTCAAGCTGTTTTAAATTCGGTCCTGCAAGCGTTCCGTCCTGGTTAATATCGGTAAACACTATTGTATGCACGCCAACATTCTCCATACGTTTTGCAAGCTCAATATAATTAATGTCTGAATTATCTATCCAGCCTTCGGCGCAAACCATACCGTTTTTAGCGTCAATTCCAACAACAATTTTTTCGCCGTATTCCTTAACCGCGTCAACAACAAACTGCGGATTTTTTACAGCTGCCGAACCCAAAATAACACGGTCGATTCCCTGAGAAATATAATACTCAACGGCATTCATATTGCGTATGCCGCCCCCGACTTCAACAGACATACCCGATGATTTTGCAACATCGGCAATTAACTCCGCGTTTACAAGATTTGCATCCTTTGCGCCGTCAAGGTCTACCATATGCATCCATTTTGCTCCGGCGTCGGCAAAACGCTGCGCGGCTGTGTACGGAGATTCGGCAACCTTTTTTGCCGTTGCATAATCCCCCTTAAAAAGACGTACGCAGTTGCCGTCTTTAATGTCAATTGCAGGTAAAATTATCATTATAACACTCCTTTTGTTGAAAGAGGTTTGTTTAATGTATTTTGTTTTGCCGCAATACTAAGCGCATGACCGACAGCCTTATAAAGCGCTTCTGTAATATGATGTGAGTTATCTCCGTAAAAAGATTTTTCGTGCAGGGTTATCTGTGCATTATATGCAAACGCACGCATAAACTCAACCGTCATTGAACAATCGTATTCGCCGCATTTTTGCTGAGGAAATTCGGCGTCAAACACAAGAAAGGGTCTTCCGCTTATATCAACCGAAGCAAACGCAAGGGCTTCATCCATCGGCACATAAAAGCTTCCGAACCGGTCGATCGAGCTTCTGTCTCCGACAGCTTCATTAAAGGCTTTGCCAAGCGCTATGCCTGTGTCTTCAACGGTATGATGCTCATCAACATTAAGGTCTCCCTTAACGGTCAGTTCAAGACCAAATCCGCCGTGCGTTGCAAATGAACAAAGCATATGGTCAAAAAAACCGATTCCGGTATCTACTGAAATATTGCCTCCGTCAAGATTAAAAATGAGTTTAATATCTGTTTCTTTAGTTTTTCGTTCAACAATTGCACTGCGCATGATCTCACCTCGATAAAAATTTTTTTATATATCTTATTACTTCTGCATTTTCTTCTTCTGTACCTGCGGTAATTCTTATGTATTCGCCCATATAACGTATTACTATTGAATTGCTTTTAAGATATTCCCACAAGTCTCTGCCAAGTGAAGTTTTTACAAAAACAAAATTTGCGCAACTGTTATATACTTTAAAATCATTACACGACTCTGCAAGCTTTGTTAAATCATTATACAGCTTCTCTTTGTTTCTGACAATTGCTTTTTGTCGATTTAATAAATATTCTTTGTTTTTGTAAATTATATTGCCTATTGCCTGGGAAATACTGTTGACATTATACGGAGATTTTACCGCTTTTACCGCACGGGAAATTACTTTGTTTGAAACCGCAAAACCAAGCCGCAATGCGGCAGAGCCAATTGACTTTGAAGCAGTGCGAAAAACGATGAGATTTGAATATTTCTCAACTTCATTAATAAGGCTTTGATTCCAGAAATCCATATATGCCTCGTCAAGAATTACAAGCGCATTTACCGAGCTGACAAGCCTGCGGGCCTCGTCGGCCGTTATTCCCTGCCCCGTTGGGTTGCAGGGATTTGAAAAAATTACAAGTTTAATATTATTGTCATTAACTCTTTTTATTAATTTATCAACATCAATATTTAAACCGTCATTTTTTACAAAAGATTCACATACGGTTTCACAAATTGAAGAGTAAAACCTGTACATTGAAAAATCGGGCTCCGCAACAAGCATTTTATCGCCCTTTTCCAAAAATGCAGTCTCAATTAAGAAAATAAGCTCATCCGAGCCGTTTCCTGCCGTAACGCACTCGGGATCCACGCCGTAATATTCTGAAAAAGAATTGACCAATTCAGTTGCCAGCGGGTCGGGATAACGGTTAAAATCAATTTTTTTAACAGTTTTTTGTATCTGTTCCACTAACTCAGGCGGATAATTAAACGGACACTCATTCGCATCAAGTCTTATTTTGTATAAACCGCTTATCGGCTCGTAAGGCTCAAGCTCACGAATTTTTCTGTTGAGTTTATATGCCATTTACTACATTCCAATCTTAATTAATATTAAAACGTACTTTAACCGAATTTGCGTGGGCGGTAAGACCCTCTGTGTCAGCAAAACGAATTACATCCTGCGCGTCATCTTTTAGAGCTTTTTCCGTATAATAAATGAAACTTGATTTTTTTATAAAGCTGTCCACCGAAAGAGGTGAAAAAAACCTTGCCGTTCCGCTTGTGGGAAGAACATGGTTCGGTCCCGCAAAATAATCGCCGAGCGGTTCGGGACTGTAATTACCCAAAAAAACAGAACCTGCATTGTCAAGCTTGCCTATATATTCCAAAGGGTCATTACAGCATACTTCAAGATGCTCAGGAGCAAGCTCATTTGCAAACTCAACGGCCTGCTCCATATCACTGCACACTATTATTGCGCCAAAATTATCTAAAGATGAGCTTATTATTTCTTTTCTCGATAATTTCTCTATTTGAATATAAAGCTCTTTCTTTGTTTTTTCAGCAATTTCCAAACTGTCTGTCAATAAAATTGCCGAGGCAAGCTTATCGTGCTCAGCCTGACTCATTAAGTCGGCTGCAAGAAATTTGGGATTTGCCGAATTATCTGCAATTATAAGAATCTCGCTGGGACCGGCAATCATATCAATATCGACCGTGCCGTATAAAAGCTTTTTAGCCGTTGCAACAAATATATTTCCCGGCCCTACAATTTTATCTGCCTTAGGCACAGTTTCCGTTCCGTATGCAAGAGCGGCAATCGCCTGCGCACCTCCCATTAAAAACACACGATCCACGCCGGCAATTTTTGCGGCGGCGATTATGTTTGGGTTGGGAGTGCCGTCCTTTTGCGGGGGCGTACACATAATAATTTCTTCAACGCCGGCGATTTTAGCGGGAATTGCATTCATAAGCACTGACGACGGATATGCTGCGGTACCTCCGGGAACATAAATTCCAACACGCTTTAATCCTCGGATACGCTGTCCCATAATTACTCCGTCAGATTTTGTTGTAAGCCAGCTCTGCTGTAACTGACGTTTATGAAAATCAGAAATATTTGCGGCAGCCTTTTTTAATGTTTCAATATAATCTTTGTCGCAGTTTTCAATCAGCCTGTCAATATCATTTATTGAAATTTCAGTTTTTTCGGGGGCTTTACCGTCAAATTTAATTGTATAATCGCGAACGGCCTTATCGCCGTTCTCCCTTACATTATCAATTATTTCAGAAACAATAGAAATTACATTTTTGTCTGAGTTCTGAGCCCTGCTTTTAAGAGTCTGAATAAATTCATATTCTTTTTTGCCGTCTGCTGTTACCGTTGTTATCATTGTGTTACAGCCTCCAATTTTTTTTGAAGTTCTTCGATTTTCTTTTTTCTAAGTTTCAGACTTGCCGTGTTTGCAATAAGTCTTGCCGAAATGTCTGATACCCATTCAATTACTTCCAGACCGTTTGCTTTAAGCGTTGAGCCTGTTTCCACAATGTCAACAATGCCGTCGGCAAGTCCCACCAGTGGAGCAAGCTCAACAGAACCTTCTATTTTAATTATTCTTACATCCATATTTTTTTCATCAAAAAATGCGCGCGTTACATTCGGGTACTTTGTTGCAACCGTTTTGGTTTTATAGCCGCCGTAAAAGTCATATCCTTTTTTCGTTGCAAGCGCAAAACGGCACTTTCCGAAACCAAGGTCAAGCAGTTCATAGAATGAGCTGCCGTTCTCAAGAATAGTGTCTTTGCCGACAACGCCCAAGTCGCACACTCCATGTTCTACATATGTAATTACGTCTGCCGCTTTTGCAAGCACAACTTCATAATCATTATTTCCAACAGGAAGAATAAGACGTCTGCCTTTATTTTTTACCTCGTCACAGTTTAATCCTATTTTTTCAAAAAGCTCTATTGTTGTTTTTTCAAGCCTGCCCTTTGTAAGAGCAATTCTAATAGGTTTCATATATTAAAATCCTTTCAAAATGATAATCAGCCTATAACCTTGACAACCGATATTCCACGCAGGGACGCAAATTCTTTAGTTTCTTCAAGAGTAGGAAGAACACTGAACTGCGCGTTTGTTCCCTGTTTGTTGAGCCTTTCAACATAATTGATTGCCTCAATTTCGTGACCGTCTTTTGCAAAGACGAGAATCTCCGGATTGTCAGAATAGTTAATATTATCATCTGATAAGCGTTTTATTGTAATTGCGTCGGTATCTACGGCAAAACCTGCGGCACCCATAGGAGCGTCAAACTCTGAAAGCAGATCATCATATCTGCCTCCCGATATTACCGCGTCGCCTATTCCATCTATATAACCTGTAAAAACAATGCCTGTGTAATAATCATTACGCTGCACAAGTCCCAGGTCAATAATAAGCTTATCGCCAAGACCGAGGGGCGAAAGGTCATTATAAATTCCGTGAAGATATTTAAGCGCCGATACAGCATTTGTACCCTCACAAATTTGTGCGGCTTTATCAAATACCTCTTCTCCGCCAAAGAGCGAAGGCAAGCTGCGAATTGCGGAAACCGCTTTGCACGGTTCAAGATTATCAAGCAAATTATTCAGCGCGGAGTAATTTTTGCCTTCAATGGAAACCCTGATTTTTTCTTTGTAATTTTCATCTATTTTAAGTTCGTCAGAAAGCGCGTTAAAAACCTCGGCGTGTCCAAGCTCAATTCTGAAATTATCAGCAACCGAAGAAATACTGCTTACAGCTGTTGTAAGTATTTCAAGGTCGGCTCTTTTCCCTTTAACCCCAAGCAGCTCAACACCCATCTGTAAAAGTTCATTGCGTCTGCCTGTAAATGTTGGATTGTTGCGATATACTGCCTGTTTATAATATAAACGAACCGGAAGTATGCTGTTTTTTAAGCGCGACGATACCATTCTTGCTATGGGCAAAGTAGAGTCGGGACGAACAACAAGAAGCCTTCCCCTGTTGTCGGTGGTTTTAAACATTGATTCCTGCGAAATGCCGCTGCAAGGCATTGAAAACACGTCATAAAACTCTATTCCGGGAGTGATGACCCTTTTAAATCCACGTGAAATAAACACATCTTCAATTTTTCCGCATATGTCATCCAATGCGGAGCTCTCGGCAAAAAGAAAATCCTTAGTTCCTTCGGGTGTGATTTTTAAAAATTTTTTCATATTGACCTCTTTAAACGCTTTAGTTTGCTAACGTGTTAATATAGTATCATAATAAATTATATTTGTCAAATAAATTATTTATCACTGTTTTCGTCGCTGTCGTCACTTGTATTGCTTTTATCTGATTTTTCACCGGAGTCAATGTTTTCATCGTCATTTTCAGTTCTGTTATGTCTTATAAGCTTTTTTATTCTTTCTCGCTGCTGGTTTTCTTTTTCTTCACGCAGCCTTTTCTGTTCTTCTGCTATTTTTGCATAATTTAAAACTTCAAAATCAAGCGCTTCCTGAGCAATTTTTCCTTTATCATTAATTGAATTTCTTACCTTTTTGCCTACAAGCGAGTATATGACCGCATATATTGGTGTGCCGAGAATAAAACCGGTAATTCCAAACAAAGCCCCTCCGACAATTACGCTAAACAATACCCAAAAGCTTGAAAGTCCAACCTGGCTGCCTATAATTTTCGGCTTGAAAAGGTTGCCGTCAAGCTGCTGCAAAACTACTATTATAATTATAAACCACACCATATCCCACGGGTCGACCAAAAATAGAATAAACGCACTTGGTATTGCTCCTATAAACGGACCGAAGAAAGGAATTATATTTGTTACGCCAATCAATACGGCAATTAGCGGAGCATATGGCAGCTGGCATATTGACATTGTTATAAATGTCAAAATTCCTATAAATGCCGCGTCAATGATGTCGCCTACAAGAAAACGACCGCATTTTGTATCGGTAATATCAACTATTTCATAAATTTTCGGCAAGTATTTAATTGGTATAAATGCAACTGTAATGCGTTTTACCTGACGGCACAATGATTCCTTGTATGAAAGGAAATATACTGAAATAATAATGCCCATTACAAAGTTATATACACCCTCGGTAGTACTTGTAAGCATATTTAATAAAGCGGTCGTAGTATCTCCTGCAATTTTTGATAAGTTCTGACCCGAAAAATAAGAGAGAATTTTTGACATTAAATCATTTATTGCATTATGTTCGTCAATACCCATATTAAATGTGTCGTTCAGCCAGCTTATTAATGAATCGGTATTTTTTTGAAATGATTCAAAATAATCAGGCAGACTTTCAATCAGACTTGAAATATTAACCGCTATTTGAGGAGCAAGAATAGAAATTAAAAATACAACTAACGCCAAAACAATAGTGTATGTGCATACAATAGACAGCGGTTTTCTTAACTTTGCAAAGCTTTCCCGCTTTGTGCCCATTTTAGCAAATGCTTTTGTATAAAAAAACTTATATGGAAAATTAAGTATATAGGCAAACAGAAACCCAATGATAAAAGGTGTAAGTATTGATGCAAAATTACATATTAATTTCCATACATCTTTAATATTATCTTTTATAAAAAGCAAAAATATTGTAAAGGCAATACATATGAGTATTGTTTTCAGCGAAAAAAGTTTTTTCATTAAATCACTCCTTAAAATAATGACATTTGAGAGCTTTCAGGAAGGTCATTTAAAACGCCTGCTTCTTTAAGTGTTTCAATTACAGCCTTTGTTACTTTTGTTTTTATCTGCATATCTTCAATGGAAAGATATTCATTTTTCTTTCCGTTTTCGGCAAGCGAAATTGCCGCTGCCTCGCCTACCCCGGGCAATGAAGAAAACGGAAGTCTTATTTTTCCGTCTTCAAGAATAAACATTTGTGCTTCAGATTTATATATGTCAACGGGTAGCACTTCTATTCCCCTTGCCATCATCTCATTTACAATTTGAAGAGTAGAATACTCTGACTCATCTTTTGCAGTTGCTTCATGCGCGTTTTGTTTTTGTTTAATATTATTCATTTTATCCCGAACGGCCTCTCTGCCCTTCATTACAATCGTACCGTCAAGGTTTTCACTTCTTACAGTAAAGTATGCGGCGTAATACTCAGCGGGTCTATGTACTTTATACCAGCCCAGCCTGAGCGTTGAGATCATATACGCCGCAGCGTGTGCCTTAGGGAACATATATTTAATTTTCATACACGAATTAATATACCATTCAGGCACGTTATGGTCACGCATTGCTTTTAAATGCTCTTCTGTAAGAAGTTTTGCAGCATTGCCCTTTCTGACAATTTCCATTATTTTAAATGCCATTCCCGGTTCAAGACCTTTATGCATTAAATATGTCATAATAGAGTCACGAGTACCGATAACCTCGGAAATATTACAGGTTCCGTTGTGAATTAACTCCTGTGCATTATCAAGCCATACGTCAGTACCGTGAGAAAGTCCCGCAATCTGTAAAAGATCCGCAAAAGTTTTTGGCTGTGCTTCAATGAGCATTCCGCGCACAAAGGCCGTACCGCATTCAGGAAGACTGAATGTACCCGTTTTGGAGTCAATATCATCTTCGGTGACTCCGAGCACCTTGGGAGAGGTAAACAGAGACATAACGTCCGGGTCGCTCATTGAAACTTTCATTACGGGAATACCCGTATAAAGTTCAAGATAATGATAGATTGTAGGAACATCGTGTCCGAGCTCGTCCAGTTTTGTTATTGTATCGTGAATTGAATGGAAGTCGAAGTGAGTTGTTATATTGTCTGAATTCATATCGTTTGCGGGGTGCTGAACAGGACAAAAATCATAAACATCGTTTGTTTTGGGTACAACTACCATACCTCCGGGGTGTTGCCCCGTTGTGCGCTTAACACCCGTACAGCCGATTGCAAGACGTTTTTCCTCTGCCTTATGCATAGGAATTCCGTTTTCCTGTGCATATTTCTTAACAAAACCCAAAGCTGTTTTTTCTGCAACGGTTGAGATCGTTCCCGCTTTAAACACATTGTTTTTTCCAAACAATTCTTCAGTATAACGATGAGATTTTGACTGATACTCACCGCTGAAATTAAGGTCAATATCAGGAACCTTGTCGCCTTTAAATCCGAGAAAAGTTTCAAAAGGAATTTCATGACCGTCTCTGTCCATATTTGTGCCGCATTCGGGGCAGTCTTTAGGAGGTAAATCAAAACCTGAACCTACGCTGCCATCGGTTATAAATTCGCTGTGCTTGCATTTTGGACAAACATAATGCGGACAAAGCGGATTGACCTCTGAAATGCCGGACATTGTAGCGACAAATGACGAACCTACCGAACCTCTGGAACCTACCAGATAACCGTGAGCCTCACTGTCTGCAACAAGTTTCTGAGCCGTCATATAAAGTACAGAAAAGCCGTAAGCGGTAATTGCATTAAGCTCCTTGTCAAGTCTGTCTTTTACTATTTTGGGCAGCGGGTCTCCGTACTTTTCTTTAGCGCGTTTCCAAGTAATTTCAATAAGCTGTTCTTCCGCTCCATCTATATTAGGAGGGAAAGTTCCCTTTGGAATAGGACGGATACTTTCACACATATCGGCAATTTTGTTCGGATTTTCAACAACGACCTCATATGCCTTGTCTTTACCCAGCCATTCAAACTCTTTCAGCATTTCGGCGGTTGTTCTGAAATATAAGGGCGCCTGACTTTCGGCGTCCTTATAGCCCTGCCCTGCCATAAGTATTTTTCTGAATTCAGAATCTGTGGGATCCATAAAGTGAACATCGCAGGTTGCGCACACGGGTTTTCCGAGTTCTTTTGCAAGTTTTATAATAGTTCTGTCAATTTCGTGAAGCTCGTCTTCGGAATTAAACCTGCCTTCCCTTATCATAAAGCTGTTATTTCCTATCGGCTGAATTTCAAGGTAATCATAAAAAGACGCAATTTGCTTAAGTTCATTCCATGGTTTTCCTTCTAAAATTGCGGTATATAGCTGTCCTGCACAGCAGGCAGAACCTATAATTAATCCTTCCCTGTATTTAATCAGCTCGCTTTTAGGGATTCGCGGCTTTTTGTAAAAATAATTCAGATGACTGTAAGAAATTAATTTGTACAGATTTTTTAAGCCTGTATTATTCTTTACAAGAATAATTTGGTGATATGTAGGCAGCTTTTTAAAATCGCCTCCCGCAATTTTTGTATTAATATCATTTGTTCTGTTTATACCGTAATCATCTTTAAGACGCGAACAGAGAACAATAAAAATTTTTGCGAGCATTTCCGCGTCATCTATTGCGCGGTGGTGGTTAAAGCTGCCGAGTCTCAGATATTTTGCCACGGTATCGAGCTTGCAATTCTTAATATCTGTAAAAATTGCGCGCGAAATTGCCACGGTGTCTATTGAAGTATAATTATACTCTCTGCCCATATCTTCACACGTTTTGCGTATAAAAGAAGTATCAAAAGGAGCATTGTGCGCAACAAGTACACTGTCTCCGGCAAATTCTAAAAATGAGGCGACAGCCTCGCTCTGCGAAGGGGCGTCCTTAACCATTAAATCGGTAATTCCCGTCAGCTCGACAATTTTTTGAGGAATTGATATTCCGGGATTGACAAAAGTAGAAAAAGTATCCGTTATTTTACCATTTACTACTTTTACCGCGCCGATTTCCGTTATTTTGTCACGGGCGGCAGAGAGTCCCGTTGTTTCTATATCAAAACAAATAAAGGTACCTTCAAGAGATGTGTCCGCATTGCCGCTTACAGATTCAACAAGGTCATCAATAAAATACGCTTCAATTCCGTAAATTACTTTAATTTTTTCTCCGTCTTTATTTATTTTTTCAGCCGCATTCATTGCGTCGGGATAAGCCTGCGCCACACCGTGGTCAGTAATGGCAACGGCCTTGTGTCCCCACTGATATGCGCGGTTAATAATATCGCCTGCCGATGTAACGGCGTCCATCTGCGACATATTTGTATGAAGATGGAGCTCAACACGTTTTTTTTCGGCTTTATCCGTCACCTTAACCTTTTGGGCAGTTCCGACAGAACGGGCGCTTATAACAAGCTCTCCTGCATATTTGTCGTACTCGACGTCACCCATTACCGCAATCGTATCGCCTTTTTTTATGTCATCTATTACAGCGGATTCCTTTATGGAATTAAAAACTTTAACGGTCGTTGAACCCGTGTAATCTGTAATGTCAATTGTAAATATATTTTTGTCGCCCGATTTAGTTACCTTTTTTTGAATGTCAAAAATATCGCCCCATACAACAACGCGCCCGGAATCGTCTGCCAGGCTGCCTATGGGCGACATTTTCCCTCTGATAGTACGACCGTACAAAGGACGTATTGACGATTTTATGATTTGAGGTATTGCAAAATTGCCCTCGCGCAGTTCAATTTCCGTTATGCCGTCCTGAGCGTGCTTTTCTTTTACTGCCTTTGATGTCTCTTCGCTTTCGCTGTAAAACTCAGCCGCCTTTTCGAGAAAACCTCGGTTTATCTTTTCTTCGGCGTTTTTTATTGTTTCTTTATAAATTTCGCTTTCTGCATTGACTTCAAATGTTCCGGTATATTGAACACCGATATGAAGATCAAATTCCTCAGCAACTATTTTAATTAATTCTTTATCAAAGCCTTTTGCATCAAGCAGGTTTTTCCCGCCGTTCAAAAGATTGATCACCAGATTTTTTCCGTCAAAAGATACCTTGGCATTATTAAGCGTTCCGTTTATGCTTTGGATGTTTCGCTTAATTGCAAGGTAAAGCTGCGGAAAATAATCGGATGAGAAAAGCTCAGACGGAAAATGGGGTTTTATTACAACAGACGAAAGCCCAAGGCAATTACAAATTTTACCTTCGGCTGCAAAAAGCTCGTTACGCTCAATAAGCCCGTCAAAATTTACATAAATAGTTATTGAACGGGCTTGATTACATATATTAAGTTTTGTCAAAATTCCGTTTGACAACCGAGCGGAAAGCTTTTCGCTGCCAAGCAACGGATTAAAGACTTCTCCTAATGACTTCATACTTTTCCTTCTACCTTAAAGTTTTTCAACTTCTTCTACAAGTGCGTCTACCAGTTTATCTTCAGATACTTTATAAAGAATTTCACCCTTTTTAAATACTATTCCGCAGCCGTTGCCGCCTGCTATACCTATATCAGCCTCTCTTGCCTCTCCCGGGCCGTTTACAACGCAGCCCATAACGGCAACCTTTATATTTTTTTTGCAGTTTTTCAGGCGATTTTCCGCTTCTCCGGCGATTTTTACAAGGTTTATTCTTGTTCTGCCGCAAGTCGGACAGGAAACAAACTGTATGCCGCCTTTCTTTATATCCAGCGCCTTTAAAATATCATAAGCCGCATATACCTCTTTTACGGGATCCGCGGTAAGCGAGACTCTTATTGTGTCGCCTATGCCGTGCATTAAAAGTGAACCTATTCCCGCCGACGATTTAATTATGCCCATACGCTCTGTGCCTGCTTCGGTAACACCGAGATGCAGAGGATATTCACACTGCTGCGACGCAAGCTCATAAGCCTTGACCATAGTTGAAACATTTGAGCTTTTCATAGACAGCACTATATCATTGAAATCATACTTTTCAAGCAAAGAAGCGTGATAAAGCGCACTGTCACAAAGAGCCTGCGGTGTGGGATGTCCGTATTTTGCAAGTATCTCTTTTTCAAGAGAACCTGAGTTTACGCCGATTCTTATGGGAATATTTTTAGCCCTGCAAGCATTTGCAACAGCCTTGACCTTGTCATTAGAACCGATATTGCCGGGATTTATGCGGATTTTATCAACACCTGCGGCACAAGCCTCAATTGCAAGCTTATAGTCAAAATGTATATCAGCCACAATCGGCGCTTTGACTGCCTGCTTTAAAGCAGGAATAAGCTTGATTGCATTCATATTCGGGATAGCGGCGCGAATTATTTGACATCCTGCCTTTTCAAGCTCAACAGCCTGTTTTACCGAACCCATGATGTCAGTTGAAGGAATATTCAGCATTGACTGAACGGATACCTCCGCTCCGCCTCCGATTTTTACATTTCCTGCCGTAACCTGGATTTTACCGCTCATTTTATCCTCCGAATATCTAAGTAATATTCCGTGTAATCAGCTGCCAAACGTCTTTTAACGATACAACCAGCATAAACGCCATAAGCAAAACAAAGCCTATGCCGTTTACAGCCTGTTCAGCCTTGCGCGGAATGGGTTTTCTGAATATTCCTTCAATAAGCAGAAAAACAAAACGTCCGCCGTCAAGAGCAGGAAACGGCAGCATATTTACAATGCCTAAGTTTACTGTTATTAAAATCATTACATACAAAATATTGTTTACGGCGTCGCCAAACCCCGACTCAAGTCCCTTTGACGCAACCTGAGTTACTGCTGAGGCAATACCAACCGGGCCCGACAAATCGGCAAATGAAAATCTGCCCTGCACAAGCCACGAAAGCGAGGTCCATACCATTTTTGCCATTGAACAGGTCTGAGAAAAGGTTTGACTTATTACTGTTAAAGCATTTTTTTCTATACCTTCAACATAAAAATCAAATGCAATTGATTTTTTGTCGTTATTCTTATCTTCCTCTGACGCATAATATGTGTAAAACTGAACGTCTTTTATTGTTTCTTCTCTGCCGTTTCTGATCACGGTCACGTCACCCGTGTAACGCTCACGAACATCTTTCTGTTCAATTGTGGGCAGGTCAAATTTTTTTACATTCAGGCTTTCATACATTTGAACACACACATCATTAAGATATTGTTCTGCACGGTTTTTATCGACCGACAAATTAATTTTAGAGCATCCGTCCGAAAGAATTGAGTATAAATCATTTGTTTGATTTTCATTCAGCTTTTTATCATTAACAAGCGTTACAAAAACCTCATAAGCTTTATTTGCACAATCCTGTTTATATACTTCAATTGATTTGCCGTCTACTTTTTTGCATGAAAGAGTAGCAAGACCAAACTGTAAATCACGCGAGTTCCAAACTGAATATCCGTTTATATTTATTATTTCATCTCCCGCCTGCAATCCTGCGTTTGCCGAATATGAAGTGGGCGGAAAGCCCGAAACGGTTGTTGATGAGTAGCTGTCCGCCTGGACAGTAAAAGCGAACATCAGAATAAAGCCAAGCAGAATATTCATAACTGCGCCGGCAATAATTATTATCATTCTTTTCCAAATTTTTGCGTTATTAAATGCGCGGGGTTCATCGCTGTCTTCATCTTCACCTTCCATAGCGCAATAACCGCCTATCGGAAAAAGTCTGAGCGTGTATTGTGTTTCGCCTTTTTTAAATCCTAATATTTTAGGGCCCATACCGAGTGCAAACTCGTTGACCCGTACTCCTGAAAGTTTTGCGGTGATAAAATGACCGAATTCATGTGAAAAAATTATTAACTCAAAAAGTAATACTCCAATTATTATTAAAGCAATTGTTATTAAAACCTGCATCTGCAACTATTCAACTCCAAATTAAATTACCGCAATTGTTCTGCCTCGTCTTTAACAAACTGCCGCGCAAGAAAATCGGCTTTAAGTACGTCATCTGTTGTTTTAGGCTCATAATTCTTAATTTTGTCTATTGCGTCCATTACAAGCTCGCCTATATCAAGAAAAGATATTACGCCGTCACGAAACATTTTGTTTGCTTCTTCGTTTGCTCCGTTTGCAACGGCAGCCGCAATTCCTCCCATTGACAACGCCTTTTTACAGGCGTTCAGACACTTAAATGTATTATAGTCGGGTTCAAAAAATGTCAGTTTTCCTATTTGTGACAAATTAAGTTCCTTAACCGTAGATTCATATCTGTCGGGATAAGTAATAGCATACTGTATTGGAATACGCATATCGGGAACACCCAATTGTGCGATTACCGAATTATCAGAATATTCTATCATTGAATGAATTATGCTTTCACGGTGGATCACAACGTCGATGTCCTCGGGAGAAACATCAAACAGCCACTTTGCCTCAATAATTTCAAGACCTTTATTCATCATAGTGGCAGAGTCGACCGTTATTTTTGCGCCCATGCTCCAGTTTGGATGAGCAAGCGCCTGCTCGACCGTAACATTTTTTAACTCATCATTTGTTTTTCCGAAAAGCGGACCTCCGGACGCAGTCAAAATCAGCTTTTTCAGCGTCTTTTTATCCGTCATTCCCTGCAAACACTGAAAAATTGCGGAATGCTCGCTGTCAACAGGCAAAAGTCTTACATTATTTGACTCAATAGCATTTATAACAAGCCTTCCTCCCGCGACAAGAGTTTCTTTGTTAGCAAGCGCAATGTCCTTTTTTGCATTTGCGGCGGCTATTGTAGGCTGCAATCCCACCATACCGACAACTGAATTGAGCACGAGATCGGCGTCAGGTATAGTTGCCGCTTCAATTAGACCGTCCATTCCGCATAAAACTTGCGTGTCAGTGTCGCTTATATTTTGTTTAAAAATTTTGGCTTTGCTCTCGTCGAAAACGACCGCTGTCTTAGGCTTGTATCGGCGAACCTGCTCTTCAAGCTTTTTTATGTTTGTTGAGGCAGTAAGCGCACAAACAGAGAGTCCGAGATTATCTGCCACTTCAAGGGTCTGCGTACCGATAGAACCCGTTGAGCCTAAAATTGAAATACATTTTTTCATTATTTACACCTGTGTGATAATAGGCAAAAACTGATTTACCGCAAGCAATACGGGAACGGTAAAAATTATACTGTCAAATCTGTCGAGCATTCCTCCGTGCCCCGGAAAAATTGAACCGTAGTCTTTAATTCCGAGATTCCTTTTTAAAAGAGAAAAGCTCAAATCTCCAAGTATTGAAACAGGTGCGTCAACAGCACCCAAAAGAATCAGCGCCCAAAAATTAATTTTAACATCCGTCAATATTAAGCACTGGAAAATCAATCCTATTAAAACTGCCGCCGCAACACAAAATATTATTCCGCCAACTGCGCCTTCAAACGTTTTTTTAGGGCTTATTTTAGGACAAAGTTTGTGCCTGCCGAACCCAATGCCAATAAAAAATCCGCCTGCGTCTGCCATCCACGGCAAAGCTAATGCCGAAATTAAATATAACTCAAATCCCGGACCGTCAGAACAAATTACAGAAAGCGAACTCATACCAAATGAAATCAACAAAGTACCTGTCAAAGCATATGATAAATCGGAAAAATTAATTTCAGTATGGTTAATTATCATTACAGCAAATGCAACAACCATAAATACGGCAATAAATAAATAAAGGTATTTGGTGGTGATTAAAAACGAAACTGCAAATGAAAACAACATACATGGTAATGAAATATAAAATTTTTTAAGAAGGTTTTTTACGTTAAGATATTCTCCTACCATAAAAGCCGAAGCAAGTCCAACCATTATGTTAAAAAACGGGTGCCATATTTCACTTGTAATAAGTACAACTATTATAAATGCTATGCCAATACCGGCAGTTAAAAGTCTGGGCTTTAATGATTTCATTATAATTCACTCACTGTCATATGCCTCCGTAACGTCTGTTCCTGCCGGAGAAAATATTAATTGCCTCGTTTAAATCCGATGTATTAAAATCAGGCCATAATTTATTCATTATTACAAATTCTGTATAGGCTGACTGCCACAACAAAAAATTTGAAATTCTGTGTTCGCCGCTTGGTCTGATTATCAAATCAGGGTCGGGTTGTCCCGAAGTGTACAGATAACTTGACACAAGCTTTTCGTTAATGTCGTCAACAGAAACCTTTCCGCTTTTTACATCAATGCTTATGTTTTTTACCGCACGGACAATTTCATCACGGCTGCCGTAATTCATAGCAATGTTTAATACCATACCGTCACGGTTCTTTGAGCTTTCCTCATTTTCAATCATAAGCTTTCTTAAATCATCGCTGAACCGGGATTTATCACCGATAAACTTAACCACTATACTGTCATCCTTAAAATCGGCAAGCGCCTCCTCAAGATATGACTTAAACAAGTCCATCAGTGAATTTACTTCGTTCTCGGGTCGTTTCCAGTTTTCGGTGGAAAAAGCATAAACCGTCAGGTACTTTATGCCAATATCGGAACAGTAGCGGGTAATTGTACGGAATGTCTTTGCTCCTGCCGAATGTCCCGCGCTTCGCGGAAGTCCGCGTTTCTTAGCCCATCTGCCGTTACCGTCCATTATAATGCCGATATGAACAGGCAAGTCAGCGTCAGTTAAAATATTAGACTTTTTATTTTTTCCGAAAAACGCCATATTACATCTCCATGATCTCTTTCTGTTTTTCGGCTGAATCACTGTCTATCTTTTTTATAAATTTATCGGTTAAATCCTGGGCCTTCTTTTCACCCTGCTTTAAATCGTCTTCTGTAAGCTCGCCGTTTTTTTTCATTGCTTTAAGTTTTTCAATAGTATCACGGCGGATATTTCTAACCTGAACTTTTGTATCTTCCGCAATTTTCTGAACGTTTTTTACAATTTCTTTACGTCTGTCTTCCGTGAGAGGCGGAAAAATAAGTCTGATGACTTTACCGTCGTTCTGCGGATTGATTCCTATGTCAGACACCTGAATAGCCTTTTCAATCTGCTTTAACACATTAATGTCCCACGGTTGAATCGTAAGCGTGCGGGCCTCGGTCACCGACACTGCTGCAAGCTGATTAACGGGCGTAGGCGCTCCGTAATAATCTACTTTAACTCTTTCAAGAACTGCCGGATTTGCTCTGCCGGCTCTGATTTCAGAAAATTCAGTGCGCATATGGTCAATTCTTCTGCCCATTGATTCTTCTGCTTTCTTTAGTTGTGTCTGCATAATATATGCCTCCTAATTCAATTATTGTATATTTAAAGTTTCTTAATCATCACTTTTTACAATTGTACCTATATTTTCGCCGCAAACGGCTTTATATATATTTTCGGGGTCTTCTATGCTGAAAACTAAAATCGGAATATTGTTGTCTTTGCAAAGCGAAGCCGCGGTGCTGTCCATTACAGCCAGATCCTTGTTTAATACCTCGTGAAAAGAAATCTCGTCATATTTAACAGCATTAGGGTTAATTTTGGGGTCAGAGTCATAAACTCCGTCAACCATAGTAGCCTTGAGAATTATATCGGCCTCAATTTCTGCCGCTCTCAACGCTGCTGCTGTATCGGTGCTGAAAAACGGATTGCCCGTACCGCATCCGAAAATAACAACCTTACCCGCCGCAAGATGAGCCATCGCTTTATTTCGTATGTAGGACTCCGCAATCTGATTCATTGAAATGGCTGTTTGAACCCTTACCTCAACTCCTAACTGCTCAAGTGCGTCGCAAACACCCAAAGCGTTAATAGCAGTTGCAAGCATACCCATATGGTCCGCTCTTGTTCTGTCCATTTCGCCCGAGCTTCTTCCGCGCCAGAAGTTGCCTCCTCCAACAACAATTCCTACCGCAACGCCGGCGTCAGTACATTTTTTAATAGGTTTGCAAATTTTAAGTACTGTGTCAAAATCAATTCCATGCTTCATCGTTCCGGCAAGAGATTCTCCTGAAAGTTTCAGCAATACTCTTTTATATTTTGGATTCATAAAATGACCCCCTGCTAACTTAATTTATAATTATTATAATAATACTATAAATTGGTTATTTTGTAAAGGTAAAACAGGTATTATTTTCTAAAGAAATGCCCAAAACCTCTTTTGATTCATGCTTATAAAAAGCATGAACAATAACTTTTGTGCTATACGCAAAATACCGACAGCAGGCAATATTCGCTTGCTGTCGGTATTTTTAAATTTTAAGAGGTGGTAATTAAAGAAAAAAACAAGTAACAATAATTAAAGGAAAGTGCACTGATGTATAACCCCCATAAAAAACGGAATCAGATAATCAAACACTAATGAAAAAATGTATGAAAAAGAAAACCGGTAATTAAAATTAAGGGACCCTTACCCGTATATAAAATACGGGTAAGGTAATCAGAGGAATTAAACTCCTATAACTTAAAAAGAAGAAAAAAAGTCATAGAAATTTAATACTGAATAAGTGATGTTAGTATTAGTAAGCTATGCGTATTTAGGGTAAATGGGTGAACCTTAATATGACTGCAAAAAATAATGTTCGATTTTTGATATTTTTTATTTAATGATAGAAATGAGCAGTCAAACAATTAAGGATACAAAAATTACAAAAATTCTTATAGCAATACTAACATCACTGAAATTAATAAATCAACTTTATCTTTATTATGTTATTAATAACATAGTTTGATTAACGTATAATTTATTAATTTAAATATAGTTTAATAAATTTACCAATTTTTGTCAATAGGTTTTTACAATTAAATTAATAAATTTCTATTTTTTATACTTTTTACAAACTTAATCTATGATTATTGCTAAATTTAACAAATTATTTAATATTAATTAGTTTTTAAATAATGATTTTTAGTCCTCTCAAATTTGTCTAAATAAATAAAAATCCTCCCTGAAAGGGAGGAAATATAAATACTTATTTTTATCAGTGGTCTACGGTGATACTTTGTTATTAAAAATTACGGTAATTCTTGACCTTTCTGTTTTTTCTTCTGCGTTTTAAGTTGATTTTAGATAAGATAAAGTAAATAAGAAGAATAAGCAATATAATAACGATAACGGCAATAAACCAATATGACCGCAGTACGGTTGAAATTACATTAAGCATATACAAAAAGCCGCTTCTGTCAACTTTTTCACTTGAAACAAGATTTACCTGCGCGAGCTTTTGTTTTTGGCTGTCCCCATTTTTATAATAAATAACAGCCTTGCCTACCACCTTATCGGTGCTAAGCGGAGCGTCAACACTTTCGGGAACATCTGTTTCAATTATTATATCCTCATCTTTATAATCCTTGGGAATAATTACGCTCAAATTTGTTTCGGGAACAAGCAGTACCGAATCTTTTCCCCACGCAAGATTAACCTTTTCCTCACAAACAGGCGTTTGGGTGGTGGCAACTGTATTGATCTCAAGCTTTGTAAGCGCCCACCTGAACAAATCGGCCGCGTCTGTCATAGTTCCATAGTCCTCATCTTCTCCTTCCTTGTACGGTGCGTGAAGAAGAATTGCCATATATGAGTAGCCGTCAGCAGACGCAGTTGTTACAAGACATCTTCCGGCTTCATCGGTTGTGCCTGTTTTTATACCCTTGGCATAAAGATAGTAATAATCTCCTCCGCGGTTAGGGTCAATAAGGTAATTTGTGGTGATAAGCGGATAATCGTCACCTTCACAAAAATATGTAGTAGTGTTTGTTATCTCAGAAAATTTTGGCAGTGTAAGAGCATACTTTGTAATTATGTACAAATCGCGCGCGGTAGTGTAATGGTCTTTATTATGCAGACCGTCGGGGTTCATAAAATGGGTGTTTTTGCAGCCAAGTTCCTTGGCCTTTTTGTTCATTAGCGAAACAAAACTTTCAACGCTTCCGTTTCCAATGTAATCAGCAAGCACCATGGCAGCGTCGTTTCCCGATGGAACCATCATACTGTAAAGCAAATCAATTACAGACATTGTCTCTCCAACATGGTCTTCAAGATATGCAAGAGAGCTGCCTGTTCCTTTAAGCACATCAAGCACCGACTGCTTTATAGGAACTCTTGTATTTTCAAGGTCGTCAATATTTTCCACCGCGATTATGTAAGTCATTATTTTTGTGGTCGAAGCAGGATACCGCCTTGAGTCGGGGTCCTTTTCATAAACGACCTGATCTGAATCCATATTAACAAGCAAAATTGAATCGGACACTGTTTTAACATCATTTGAATATGAGACAGCGCTTGCCGAAAGCGCTGATGACGTAACAATCATACACAATGCAAAAATCATAGAAAGTATTTTAATTGATTTTAATTTCATATGCACATTTTCTCCCTTAAAATCAGAAATTTATTGTTATAACGGTATTTTTTTAAAAAAGCAAATATAATACCTGTAAAACTCTATTCAAATAATACTATAAAAGAAATAAATTATCAATATCAATTTAATGAATTATGACCGCCGCGCTCAAAAAGCCGGTCAATTTCTGCCTTTAACAGTCTCAGTTCATCACAACGAATGTCCTTATATACAAACATTATGTAATCCGCAATTTTCTGAGAAAGCTCAAGACTTTTTGTATCGGCAAAATCAGCAATTGTCATACGGGGCAATCCGTGCTGGCGCTCACCGAAAAAGTCACCGGGTCCTCTCATTTTAAGGTCCTCATCGGCAATTATAAAGCCGTCGTTTGTTGCACACATTACCTCAAGACGTTTTTTAGTTTCAGCACTGCACCTGTCGCTGACAAGAACACAATATGACTGAAATTTGCCTCTTCCTACCCTGCCCCTGAGCTGATGAAGCTGTGAAAGTCCGAATCGCTCGGCGTTTTCAATCATAATTACAGACGCATTTGGTACATCAACTCCGACTTCAATTACGGTTGTAGCCACAAGCAAAGAATATTCATTTGCCGCAAATTTCTGCATAACCTCGTCTTTTTCATCAGACTTCATCTGACCGTGAACTATTCCGACCGGTATATCTGAAAACTCTTTCAGCATAAGCTCGGCGGCATATTCCTCTGCCGAAGCAACATTGTCAAGCTCTCCCTCTTCAACCAAAGGGCAAACAATATACGCCTGTCTGCCGGATTTGATTTCACTTTTAATAAAATTATATGCTCTT
This sequence comes from uncultured Clostridia bacterium, assembly GCA_947623205.1. GTDB lineage: Bacteria > Bacillota > Clostridia > Oscillospirales > Acutalibacteraceae > Ruminococcoides. Next base: position 68,100 of record CANQGM010000002.1, on the reverse strand, counting down.
TTCCGCTTTTGTCCGTCTATAAGCATTGTTTTTACCGGTTTTCTTGACGGCGGAAGCTCATCAATTATAGATATGTCAAGGTCACCGAAAATTATGAGTCCAAGCGTCCGCGGAATCGGCGTTGCGCTCATTACAAGCAGGTGTGGGTTTTTGCCTTTGCCAATAAGTTTTGCACGCTGTGCCACACCAAAGCGGTGCTGTTCGTCCGTTACGGCAAGTCCGAGGTTATTAAATTCCGTTTTGTCGGTTATCAGTGCGTGGGTCCCGATAACAAGATTTATTTTACCGTTCGACAAGTCTTGCCTTATCCGTTTTTTCTCAGATTCTTTCATTGATCCCGTAAGCAGTCCCAATTTTACATCTGTATTCTCAAAAAGCCTGCAAAATGTTTCATAATGCTGACGTGCAAGAATCTCAGTAGGTGCCATAAACGCCGCCTGAAATCCGTTTTTTACAACAGTGTAGCACGCCGACGCGGCAACCGCGGTTTTACCCGAACCTACATCTCCCTGTATTAGTCTGTTCATAGGAGCGCTCTTTGCCGTCATATCATTTATGCAATCCTTTACGGCACGCTTTTGTGCGCCCGTAAACTTAAAAGGCAAAAGCCTTTCAAAATCATTTGAGTAATCGTCTTTTATTTTTACGCCGCTTACTCCTCTGCTGTGCTCTTTGAGGCTGCGCATACCGAGATTAAGCACAAAAAGCTCTTCCGTAACAAGACGCTTTCGCGCAGTTTCAAGCGCTTCTGCGTTTTTTGGAAAATGTATGTCATTAAGCGCCTGTCTGAGTCCGCACAAGCCAAATTTTCTGCGAACCGGCTCGGGGACGGGGTCATTGATCTCTTTTGGCAAAAGAGACAGCGCCTGTTTTACCGCATTTGATATTGTTTTGCCTGATAGTCCCGCCGTTTGTCTGTAAATAGGATGTATTCCTGCACCGCTGCCGACAGGAGAAAACATTGGCGCGAGCATTTGTTTTTCAAAAGATTTGAAATTTATTTTTCCGTAAAATAAATATTCCTCTCCCTCATTCAGCATGGAACTAATGTATTTGTTGTTAAAAAATACTATCTGAACCGAACCCGTACCGTCATATACCATTCCCTTTGAAATAATCCGTCCGCCGCTTATTTTTGCGTCGGAAATAGGCGTGCCAAGCACCGCTTTTATGCAATATGTGCCGCCGTGCTTTAATTTGTCGATTTTTTCAATTTTACTCCAGTCCTCATATGCACGCGGATAAAAATTAAGCAGTCCTCCAACGCTCTGAACTCCGAGTTTATTAAAAAGTTCGGCGCGTTTTTTCCCTATTCCGCTGAGTTTGGATATTGGCATTTTATACATAGAAGCCATTGTTTGTTTCACGTCCTTCAATAATTAAAAACAGGGGTATGACTAAAATCACACCCCATAGCTTTAAATTATTCTACGCTTAAAATAAAGTAATAAACAGGCTGGTCGCCTTTTACAAGTGAAATATCGGTGCGTGAACCATACTTGTCACGAATTTCTTCATAAGCCTTGTTTGCCTCTTCATCTGTAACATCTTCACCGTAAATAATAGTAATGAATAATGTATTGCGGCTTACCATATCTTTTGCAAGTTTTACAACTGCTTTAACCGCATTTTTTTCCGTAATTGTAAGCTTGCCGTTTTCAAGGGCTATTATGTCGCCTTCTTTAATTTTTTTGCCCCCAAATTCACTGTTGCGCGCCGCAAAGGTAACAAGACCCGTACCTACATTATGAGCAGAATCCATCATAAGCTGGGCATTGCTTTCGGCTGAAATTTCAGGGTCAAAATTAAGCATTGCGGTCATTCCCTGTGGAATTGTGCGAGTGGGAACAATTACAACATTTCGGTCTTTAACCATAGGAACTGTCTGTTCAGCGGCAAGTATGATATTCTTGTTGTTTGGCAGAACAATTACGTTTTCAGCAGGAGTTGCCATAATTGCGGCATATATGTCATCTGTACTCGGGTTCATGCTCTGTCCGCCCGAAACAACATTATCGCAGCCCAGATCCTTAAAGAGGTTTTTAAGTCCCTCTCCTGCCGCAACTGCAACAAAACCGATTTTTTTGGTGGGTTCAGCCGGAGTGAAAACTTCTTTTTCCGGCTTTTTCTTTTTCTTAGCATTTTTGTGCTGCTCTTTCATATTTTCAACTTTAACAGACAAAAGACATCCGAACTCAAGTGCTTTGGTAAGAGCAGCGCCCGGCTGTTCAGTATGAACGTGAACCTTAATTATCTCATCGTCATTCACAACAACAACGCAGTCTCCGATTGTCTCAAGAAACTCCCTTAACTGCTGAGGGTCTGTTTGAATTTCACTGTCACGTCCTATAATGAACTCTGTACAATAGGTAAACTTTATGTCATCGTCAAATTCAGCCGCTGCGCTTTCAAATGTATCAATGGAAATATCATTTTTTTCATCATATTCTATGACAACATCATCTTTAATTACCGAGAGCATACCTTCAAAAATCGCACAAAGACCTTTGCCGCCCGCGTCAACTACACCTGCTTTTTTAAGCACGGGAAGCAGCTCGGGTGTAATGTTAAGAGCATCGTTTGCTTTATTGCAAATAGCTTTCCATACATAAACTGCGTCCGTATTTTCCTTTGAAGCCTCAACCCCTGCTTCATACGCCATTCTTGCTACCGTAAGTATTGTGCCCTCGGTCGGTTTCATTACGGCATTGTACGCGGCGTCAACACCTATTCCGAGAGCCGCTGCAAGGTTTTTGCCGTTTACTTCTTCCATTCCTTTAAGTCCCTGGGCAAAACCTCTGAATATAAGAGAAGTTATTACTCCCGAGTTGCCCCTTGCGCCTCTGAGCATTGCAGAAGCAACTATTTCGGCAACTTCACCCGCATTGCTGCCGCTGTACTCTTCAAGAGCGTGTGCGGCTGCCATTACAGTCATAGACATATTTGTACCCGTGTCTCCGTCAGGAACAGGAAAAATATTCAAATCGTTAATTTCATTCTTTTTTAAACTAATATTGTTGGCTCCTGAAAGCACCGCATTTTTTAAGATTCCGCCGTTAATCATTATAGCACATCCTTTTAATGCACAAAAAATTTCATAATTATTAGTATTATACATTTATTATTAAAAATTTGCAATAGAAATTATTATAATAGTTGCAAAATTCGCGTAATAATGTGTTTTTTCCTGAATTTATTCTATTCTCATACTTTCTGCTGAAATACACTTTCCTGTTATTTCGTCAATATCAAAAATTACACACTCCATTTTACATTCGCCTTCAGCAAGAGCAAAACGAACGGGAAGTTTTGTTTTAAACTTGTTTATTATAATCTCACTTTTAACGCCGAGCACAGAATGAATTGTGCCGGTCATACCTACATCGGTAATGTATCCCGTACCTTTTGGCAAAACCTGAGCGTCAGATGTCTGTACATGGGTATGCGTACCGAATACCGCAGATACTCTGCCGTCAAGATAATATCCCATTGCGCGTTTTTCTCCCGTAACCTCGGCATGAAAATCAACAATTATAATTTTACTCTCGGCTTTTTCAAGCATTTCATCCATACATTCAAAAGATGAATCAAGATTATTGTCCATAAATGAATTTCCCATTACGTTAATAATCGTAATTATGTTTCGTCCGGTGTCAACATTTATTATACCTTTGCCGGGAGTTGTTTTTTTCGGAAAATTTGCCGGACGGACAACAAACGGATTTTCGTCAATATATTCATATGCCTCTATTCTGCGGAATGAATGGTTGCCAAGCGTAATTGCATCTGCTCCGCTGTCAAAAAGATTTTTGGCAGAAACAGGTGTAATGCCGTTTCCGTCAGACGAATTTTCACCGTTACATATTACAAAGTCAATTCCTTTGAACTTTTTAAACGCGGGCAGCTTACTGCGCAGAAAATTGCATCCAATACTTCCCACCACATCCCCAATACACAGTATTCTCACATAATTCCCCTTATCTGTATTTATATATCGCTTTTAAATTATAACACAATTTATATTATTCTGTCACGTCAAAATCAACTGTTTGTGCTATATTTTCATTAAAAATATAATCTGTCTTGCAAATATAACTGTCTTTTGTCTTGCTTATGTTCATTTTTCGGCTTACAAGCGTACTGTTTGGTTTTTCAAAAACTTCATACAATAAGGCGCTGTTTGTTAATACCTGCTTTGCGGTTTTATCATTTTGAGTTATATTTTTTTTTAAAACCTCGTGTGATGTCTGTGTTTTTATGCCAATCGGAAGAGTTATATTGTTGCACCAGAGATTCTGACTGTGTAAATCAGCGGCAAAATCATTATATGTTTCAAATGAAAAGGAACACGGGAAATCAAACCATAAAAATAAAAGTCTGTTTCGGTTGGTTTTATTTTCCGTTAAAGAATAATATTGATAATCAATCGGTGTTTTTAATTCTTTTTGATAAATAACATCAGCATAAACTTCCGCACTTGCATGCACATATTGTATTGTGTTCACTTTTGTTTCCATTATGCCGCTTACAAGTAAATCACCCTTAGTAACTCCGCTGCCTATTAAAACCTGCGTAACTCCTTTTGACGCTTTTATGTCCGTAATTACCCCGTCGCTGGCCGCTTTTATGTTGCAGGGACCCGTGTCTGAATTTAATTCGGGTTTTTCGTACTTCTCCTTAACCTCAACAGACACTGTGTTTCCTACAATATTAACGCTCATCCAGCCTATATCATCAATTTGCAGCAATACATTACGCTCTATGCTTTTAACATCAAGATTATTTTTATACACACCTACACTTACCCCGTTTTTTTCAAGAACGTCAAGCAAATATGTATTGCTTACGCGGTTTGTGCCGGTAATACTTATTGACCAAACAATATTTGAAAGTATAATCAGCAATACCGCGCCGATTACAGCACCCACAGCAAGACCAACGCGAGGCTTGTATTTGTTTATAATAAAGGGCATACCGTGCTTTGATTTTATTTTTGTTTTTATCTTTAATTTTCGGGTAAGATTGCGGATCTTACGGTAATCATATACGCTCATTGACGCTTCAAGTCCGTTGTCTGTCGGATTAGCGTTCCAAATGTTCACCCCATATCTTGAAGTGAGATTAAGAAACCGTTCCGGGAACTTTCCGACTGCACGGAAATCAACATAACCTCTGCAAAATCTTATTATTTTTAAAAGCATACGCTCACCCTCAAGTTATAAATTCAACCTTTGTGATATAGCCCTCAATTTCCACGCACGAATTTGAAATACATCTTACAGTCAGACCTCTGCCGCAAAATGAAACAACCATTTTATTTGTATTTATTTTTATGTTCTGACTTTCATAAAGCAAAATCCCCGTTGAGCCTTCAAGCGTAATTCTGCGGTTGCCGAGCATCTCAATCATCGGCATTCCGCTTCCCAGGTTTAGTCCTATTGAATCATACAGACCGTTTCGGGGAGACGAATTTTTATTTTTTTGCAAAAAAATCTCTCCTATTTCAATTTCTCATTTATTTTTATGCAAACAACTTCATATATATTATCGGTGATTATTTATGTTTATTAATGTTGCCGCAAGAAAAACAAACGTAATAGTAAAAGCAGGCGCGGTGGTTGCTTTGTGTATTGCAGTGCTTGTCTTTTCAAAGGAATGTACAAACGGAGCGCTCACAGGGCTTAATTTTTGCTTTAAAGTGCTTATTCCCTCACTTTTTCCGTTTATGGCAATTTCATCTTTCATAGTTAAAAGCGGTCTGTCTAATCAGTTTGGCAAACCGTTTCAATTTGTGATGAGAAAAGTTTTCGGACTGAGCAGATGCTTTGCGCCGGTAATTTTGCTTAGTATGCTTGGGGGGTATCCTGTTGGCGCAAAGGGAATTTCATCTCTTTATAAAAGCGGCGCAGTAAGTGAAAAAGAGGCTAAAAAAGCGGCAATGTTTGCCGTGTGCGCAGGTCCGGGATTTTTAATTAACTTTGTGGGAGTATCTTTGTATAAAAATGAAAAAACAGGTTTTATTCTGCTATTTTCCCAGATACTTTCGGTGCTTATTTTAGGAATTTTTATAAATTTATTTGACAAAGACAGAAACACAAATAATTACAAATCTGAATTAAAAATAAGCAAAATGCCCCTAAGCAGCGCTGTTGTTGAAGCGGCGGCCGACAGTTCAAAAGGTATTTTGAATATATGCGCGTTTGTAATTCTTTTTTCTGCATTTACCGGCATTTTAAACGCGATGTTAAGTGAAGGACTTTTTGAAAACTGTGTTTTGGTTTTGCTTGAAGTGTGCTCTGCCGTTGATGCGCTGTCAAAAAACTGTCCCGTTGAATTTATTGCATTTGCAGTTGGTTTCGGCGGACTGTGCGTACACTTTCAAATTTTTTCTGCACTCGGCGAAGTAAAGGTACAAAAATTGAAATTTTTCTGTATAAGAATTATTCAAGGGATTCTCACGGCACTGTTTACTCATGTGGGACTTTACTTTTTTGCAGACGCAAAGGATGTGTTTTCTACTGCAACCGTAACAGACGCTGACACTTTTGGCGGAACAATAATTTCGGGAATTGCGCTGATTACCGTTGCAATATGCTTTTTGTATTCACTTAAATCCTGTAAACAACATTAACGGAGGTATTTTTTATGTGTGGAATAGCAGGCTGGATCGACAGCAAAATTGATATGAGCGAAAAAATGGTGGTTCTTAACAAAATGTCTCAGACGCTCGACAGACGAGGCCCCGATGAAAACGGAATTTATGTAAATAAAAACACCGCCCTGATTCACAGGCGGCTTGTGGTAATTGACAGAGAAAACGGAAAACAGCCCATGGCGGTAAAGCACAATGACACAACATACGTAATCGTTTATAACGGCGAGCTTTACAACACCGCCTCGCTTCGGGAGGAACTCAAGGCAGACGGATTTCACTTTAGGGGACACAGCGACACCGAGGTCGTTCTTAAAACATATATTAAATACGGCAAAAAATGTGCTGAAAAACTAAACGGGATCTTTGCCTTTGCAATTTTTAATTCCGATGACAAATCCGTATTTTTATGCCGCGACAGAATAGGAGTTAAACCGCTTTTTTATTACGAATATTCAGGGGGACTGTTGTTTGCGTCCGAAATTAAAGCCCTGCTTGCAAGCGGAGTGGTAAAGCCGCAGATAAATGAACAGGGATTGTATGAAATATTCTTTTTAGGGCCTGCAAGAACACCGTCATGCGGAATATTTAAGGGAGTTTTTGAGCTTAATCCGGGAGAATGTGCCATGTACGCAAACGGACGGCTGACGCGTGAAAGGTATTTTACCGTTGAGGCAAGAGAACACACAGACGATGAGGAAAGCACAATTGAAAAGACGCGTTATCTGCTTACAGACGCAATTGAACGCCAGCTTGTCAGCGACGTACCGCTGTGCTTCTTTTTGTCGGGCGGTCTTGACAGCAGCATAATTGTTAAAACTGCGTCAAACTATCATAAGGAACACAAGCTCGGAAAAATCAACACCTACTCTGTTGAATATCGTGACAACCAAAAGTATTTTCAGCGCAGCCTGTTCCAGCCGAATGCAGATTACGAATACATTTCGCTTATGACAAAAAGTGCCGACTCGCGCCACAGGGAGGTAATACTTGATAACGAGCTGCTTGCAGACGCGCTTTATGACAGCGTTGAAGCAAGGGATCTGCCCGGATATGTTGACGTAGACTCCTCTCTGCTGCTGTTTTGCAGGGAAATCAAACGCGATTTCACCGTTGCGCTTTCGGGAGAATGTGCCGATGAACTTTTTGGGGGCTACCCGTGGTACCACAACAAAAACATATTGTTTGAAGAATGTTTTCCGTGGTCAAAAAGTCAGGACATTCGCCGCTTTATATTAAAAGACGGAATACTTGAAAACGGCGAGGAATATGTTCATCAAAGATATAAAGATACAATTAATCTTGCGCCAAAACTCAAAAGCGACTCAAAAGTAAATGCAAGAATGAGAGAAATGTTTTATCTTAATTTTTACTGGTTTATGCAGTGTCTGCTCGAAAGAAAAGACAGGTGTTCAATGTACAACGGACTTGAGGTGCGTGTTCCTTTTTGTGATTACAGGCTTGTTGAATATGCCTACAATATGCCTTGGGAATTAAAGGCATGGAACGGCAGAGAAAAAGGAATTGTACGCAAAGCGTTTGAGGATATTCTTCCCGATAAAATATGCTGGCGCAAAAAAAGCCCCTATCCAAAAACTCATAATCCCGTTTATTTTAACCTTTGCGTTGAGCGTGTTCGCGCAATACTTAAAAAGAAAACAATTTTTACCGAAATGCTAAACAAAGACGCAATTGAACATATAATTGAGCATCCCGATAAAATTACCACGCCCTGGTACGGTCAGCTTATGAAATCTCCGCAGATACTTGCTTACATCATCGAGCTTGACTACTGGTTTGAAAAGTATAATGTTGAAATAGTGTAAAACGTATGATAAAATGAAGTAAACCCAAATTCGGAGATGTTTAAAATAAACAAATTAAAATACGAAAAAACAATGCGTTTTTTCAGCCAGAATAAAAAGCTGAAAAACATTCTTAAAATCATGTATGACCGGCTGCCGGTTTTAATATTTTTCGCATATGCTGTTTTGCTTATACTTGCATGGTTTTTGTATAGGAATAAATTTTTAAAAATTCTATTAATACCTGCCGGCGTATTTGTTTTGGTGACGGTACTAAGAAAACTTATTAACGAACCGCGTCCGTATGAAAGGTACGGCATTTCATCGCTTTTCGGCAAAAAAACTGTGGGTCAAAGTATGCCGAGCCGACATACTGCAAGCGCTTTTATAATTTCAATGGCAATACTGTATGTTGATTTTAGTTTTGGTATTACATTTTTATTGATCAGCTGTTTAATTGCCGCGTCAAGAGTTTTGGCAGGCGTGCATTATGTGCGCGATGTGCTTGTCGGCGCAGGAATAAGTTTTTTATTTGGAGCTATTTTCTTTTTTTGATTTAAAATTAAATTTATAACATAACGAAAATCCCCGACAATGACTTTAATGCCACTGTCGGGGATTCCCGTGTGATAATATTTTACAACTCTCAGTCATTAAATGCAGAACATTTAAAAACATGGGAGAAATAAAATGCTAAATTGTAATTATGGGTTGTAAACATCCCATGTGCCGGTCAATTTCATACCGACTGCACCTGCTCCGCTTGGTACAAACAGGTTTTTGCCTGCTTCGGTTGCAAGGTCTTCCGTCTGTTTTGCTCCGTCCCAACCACCTGATTGGTTTACGAACAGGAAGCCTTTTACACCATCCATTGGTAAATCATCATAGAATGTGTATGACCAAATGTTATTTCCTTCAAGTTCCATTTGTACCCATTCGTTCTGAAGTCCATAAGACCAGCCGTAAATATATACAGTTGCCCATTGTGTTTTGCTGTTGTCAAAGTAAATAGTTCTTTCATCTTCATCAGGCTTTGGAGTTGCAGGGTCAAATGTTTCAAATACGCCCGGTTCTTTATCTGCTATGATTTTATAGGCGTTATTTTCTCCTCTGTCCCCTATGTTTAACCAACTATTGAGAATAACACCTGTTTTTGTTTCCTCGTTCCAAGGTGAATCTTTATCAAATGTTTCCTCTGTTATTTCATACGCGGTTCTGTATATTGATATATTTACCCAGTCGTTTGGTAAATCAAAATAGAAGTAGCCTGCTATACCGTCCGGATTTTTTTCATATTCCGTTGCTGCAAGCAGTCCATCTGTATCATTGTTATACAGCCACAATTTACAGCCGTCATTGCTGAGCCACGAAACATAGTTTGGTATATAGAACCTTGTTGTATTATCGGACACTGTAGGTTCGGGTTCTTCTGTTGTAGGTTCTGGTTCTTCCGTTGTAGACTGTTCGTCTGTCGGCTGCGGTGTATCTGTTGTAGGTGCGGGTTTGTCTGAACCAAACTGAACAACTTCGCCTATTTTATATTCAACATTGTATGCTGCAAGATATTTTTGAACTAATGTTACGTCGTTAACGTCAATAACTCCACTGCCATCAACATCTGCCGCAAACGCTACTATACCTTCAAGAGTAAAGTAAGAAGCAATGTGCTTTTGAATGTGTGTTACGTCTTTTACATCTACTTTATCTGAACCATCTGCGTCACCTAAAAGTACATCAATATAGTCAACAGGTACGGTTGTTTCGGAAACCACAGTTGTTTCTTCTGTCTCTTCTGTCTCCTGTGTCTCCTGTGTCTCTTCTGTTGCAACTGTTGTTGCTTCTGTATCAACAGGTACAAGTCCTTCAATTGCTGCCTTTAGGGCTGCAATTGCTTCATCAATTTGTGCAGGCGTTGCGTCTCTGCCTGCTGTGCCAAGCAGTCTTTTTGCTGCTTTCATTGCAGTTGTAAGCTCTGCATATGAGTCTGCTGTATAAAGGCTTGAATCAATTGCTTCTGCCTCGTCATATACCTTCTGCAATTCATCTGTATTTAAATCAAGGTAACGGAATGTGTGACCGTTTTCTTTAGCATATGTTTGAGTAGTACTTTCTGAGTATCCGTAAAGCTTTAAGGTACTTGTCTTTTCACCGGTTCCAAATACTTCTGCGCCCTTTCCGGGAGTACCAAAAGAAACATCTTTTGAATATACTCGTACCATAGCAAGGTTAACTCTGTAATTAAAAGCCATGTAACCTATCTGTTTTAATGATTCGGGAAGGTCAATTTCGGACATCTTATCCAATCCCTGAATTGTCGATATTGCAAACGCTTCATCGCCGATTTTCTGAATTTGGCTGTTTTCGGCAAATGTGACTGAACTTAGGTAAGTAATATCATAAAATGCTTTGTTATTAATAACTATTACAGAAGACGGAATTGTCAGATTTGCAATGTTTGTATTTTTTGCAAAAGCAGATTCTCCTATAACAGTAACAGGATGAGCGTTTATAACTGAAGGTATTTCAAAATCACGTGTTGCACTTTTTCCTTCTTTAAGACCCGTAATTTCAATTGGACCGTCAAGACCGTCGCCTTCATTAACTTTTTTCCATGTAAAAATTGTATCATCTGATTCTGTCGGCGCTTCTGTTGTAGCCTCTTCGGTTGTAGTTTCTTCTTCTTTAATTTCTTCAAATTTAAATGCTTTCTTCTTAAATGCATTAGTCAGTGCTGCAAATGTTTCTGCCGTACTGTCGGCATAGCCATGAATAATTAAATTCTGATTAGCTCCGTCAAACATTCTTGAGTCAAATTTAATGTCTCTACTGTAACAATACACATGTTCTATTCCTGTACAGTCATAAAATGAAGCAGCAAATTTTACGTCAGAATAAATATATATATTTTTTATACTTGTACAACCCATAAAAGCTTGGTTAGCTACTGAAACAAGTGATTTCGGGAATTTAATTTCTAATAAGCTGGTGCAATTTTTAAATGCACTTCCAGAAATAGTTTGAATTCCTTCATTCAGGGTTACCGTTGTTAAACCTGAACAACCATTAAAAGTTCCGCTAGCCACTTCTATTACAGTACCCGGAATGCTGACTGATGTAATTTTGGTATTACCGCCGAAAGCGGCTTTATCAATTACGGTTACCTTAAAGTCAGTGCCGTTAATGTTTACCTGGTCTTTAATAACAACATCTGTTGTGCTGCCGTCAAGTGCCGTAACAGATGCTGTATATTCACCGTAAACTTCACTTGAAACGGTGTATGTAACGCCGTCAACAACTTCTGTGTCGCCTACTTTTGCAGAAGCTGTAAGCGGCATAATGCTGAAAAGACTAATCAGCAGCGCAAAAACTAATGCAAAACTGATCAGCTTTTTGCCTTGTGAATACTTTTTCATTTTTATTCTCCTTTTTGTTTTTGTTTTTTATCACATTTTTTGGAGCAGTTACGTCTGTTCCACACGTTTTGATTCCTCTGATTACCTTTTAATTCCTCTGATAATCCTTCCTCCCGTTTTTTAAATTATATATAATTATTCGATATATGAAATGTATACCGAACAAATAGCAACGTTTCATATCTATTACAAAATATAATATATCATATTAAATCTGATATGTCAACAAAAATATCAGATTATTTATAATATTTTTTGTCGTTATATAAGATATAATAGTATGTACGGCACAAAATCACGAGAAAATGTCGTTAGTTCAAATATCTTACACCCTCTGTATTAGACTCAATAAACATAGTCTCTATATAGTATTGAAAATACTATATAGTATCGGTCACAAATAAAGCACAAAATTTGCTATATCATCTTTTATTGCTCTTATTAAAATCAGTTAATACACCTGATTAAAGAGGAGGTTTTCGCGTGTATGAAGAAGAATTTTCTGTAAGATTAGCTCAATTGCGTGAAGTAAAAGGTATTTCAGCCCGAGATATGAGCCTTTCAATAGGTCAAAACCCCGGATATATTAATAGTATTGAGAGCGGAAAATCTTTGCCTTCTATGGCAAGCTTTTTTTATATTTGTGATTTCCTTAACGTATCTCCCAAAGACTTTTTTGACACGCAGTCAAAAGACCCTGAGCTTATCAATTGTTTGATAAACGATTTAAAACAACTTGATGAGGTATATATTACTAATATTGCCTCGATTGTAAAAGGTTTAAAAAAAAAATTAAACACTAAAATTTCCGCATAAAAAAACCTCCTGATATTAAAAATATCAAGAGGTTTTTTTCGTCCGATTAACGGACATGATTATTTAATTTTTTACTATTTTAATATAAAATTATATTTTCTGGCATACAGCGTTGATCGATTCGGGAATGTCTGCCTCGTCAGCAGAAACAAGAAGAACAATGTCTGTTGAAGATGTTTCAGAAAGCTCCTGAAGTTTTTTAGTGAAATCTTCAAGACCACCCATACCCTCAGGGCAGATTTTGAAGGTTGAATCCACAAGAATATCAGTAACATCGTAGTTGCCTGCGCAAATTCCGCTGATAAAGCCAAAAAGCATATCGTAACCTTCAATTAGATACTGTTCAGTATCAATGAGCCTTGCCTTGTGAGTTACATCATAAGTAAGCTTTAAGCCTTTTTCAATTACAACAACATTGCCGGATGATGCTGCAACCGCCTCATTTGCAAGAGCAATCAGCTTTTTTGTTTTGCCTGTACCTTTTTTTCCGATAAGTAATGTAACCATAATCAGTTCCTCCAGAATTTAAACTTTTTAAGAGATTATTTAAGCCTTGCCTCAAGAGCAGCTTTTTGTTCTTCATAACCCGGTTTGCCGAGGAGAGCAAACATATTCTTCTTATAGCTTTCAACTCCGGGCTGATTAAATGGATTTACACCTAACATATAGCCTGAAATTGCACAAGCCTTTTCAAAGAAGTAAATGAGATAGCCAAGCTCGGATTCGTTCATTTGGGGCACATTAATAACAATGTTCGGCACGCCGCCGTCGTTGTGCGCAAGAACTGTGCCTTCAAATGCCTTTTGATTAATATATCCCATTGTTTTGCCCGAAAGAAAGTTCAGTCCGTCGACATCAGCGGGTTCTGTGCCAAGGGTAACTTCTTTTTTACATTTATCAAATAGGACAACAGTTTCAAACATTGTGCGTCTGCCGTCCTGAATGTACTGCCCAAGTGAATGAAGGTCGGTTGAGAAAATAACGCTTGCAGGGAAAATACCCTTGTTGTCTTTGCCCTCACTCTCTGCAAACAACTGTTTAAACCATTCTGACATCATAGTGTAGTTGGGTTCATATGACACCATAACTTCCATTGTTTTACCCTTGCGGTAAAGAATATTACGTATTGCCGCGTATTTGTAGCAGTCATTTGTGTTTATGTCGTTATTATCAAGCTCTTTTTGAGCCTTTGCCGCGCCCTGCATAAGAGCGTCAATGTCTGCGCCCGAAACCGCAATTGGAAGAAGTCCTACTGCCGTGAGAACAGAAAAACGGCCGCCTACATCGTCGGGAACAACAAAAGTTTCGTAGCCCTCTTCGTCGGCAAGAGCTTTAAGCGTGCCCTTAGATTTGTCTGTTGTACAGAAAATGCGTTCTTTTGCGCCGTCTTTACCGTACTTTTTCTCAAGCATTTCACGGAATACGCGGAATGCAATGGCAGGCTCGGTGGTCGTGCCTGACTTTGAAATCATATTTACCGAAACGTCTTTGCCCTCGCAAAGCTCCATAATTTCCGCAAGAGCCGACGAGCTTATAGAATTACCTGTAAAGAAAATTTGAGGAGTGTCTTTACAAGTAAGATTGTAGTTTTGTGAATTTAAAAATTCAATTGCGGCGCGGGCACCAAGGTAAGAACCGCCGATGCCTATTACAATAAATACATCTGAATTATTTTTTATTTTCTCAGCCGCTTTTTTTATGCGCGCAAACTCTTTCTTGTCGTAATCGGTAGGAAGATTGAGCCAACCGAGAAAGTCATTTCCTAATCCGCTGCCCTCGTGAAGCGCTTTGTGCGCAATTTTTACCTCAGCCGCAACACCTTGATATTCCTGTTCGCCTATAAACCCTTTGAGGTATTTGTCAGTAAGTTTTGTTGCCATTTAATAATTCCTCCAAAATTCTTATATAGAAAAACTAACTTATATAAGAGCCTTTGTAAAATTATTATACTATAAAACCGCTATTTTGGCAAGGTAAATCCGGTAAATTTTATAATGCAATTAGAGAATTATAAAGAACTCCCAATACAGACCCGAAAGAGGTTTTTTCGACATCATCCATTGCCGTTATATCGCAGTTTTTTATTGTTTTATCATTAACAGTAAATGTAAGCGTACCTATTTTTTGACCTTTTTTAACAGGCGCGTCAACAGTTTCGGGCAAATTTATTTTTGTTTTGATTTCCTGCTTACTGCTTTTATCAAGAACTACGCTTGACGACACGTCGCATTTAAGCGATACCTTATCACTCATTCCCTCGTTTACTTTAATGCTTTTTGGCATATCCTCGGGTAAAGATAATTCTTTTACAGAAATATTTGCAAAACCGTAGTCAAGCAGCGCCGCAGCGTCGGCAAAACGCTCTTTGCCTGTTTTACAGCCCAGAACTACCGCAACAAGCGACACATTTCCTCGGGTGGCAGAGGCAGACATACAGCATCCGGCGTCATTTGTAGTTCCTGTTTTAAGACCTGTTATGCCGTTGTAGGTTTTTAAAAGTTTGTTTGTATTTACAATTTGTGTTTTTCCGCCGCGCAGATTATCTATCCATATTGATGTATAGTCAAAAATTTTGTCGTGCTTCATTAATTCTTTTGACATTACAGCAACGTCATTTGCCGAGGTAACATGACCTTCTTCATCAAGTCCGTTGCAGTTTTTAAAAACTGTGTCATTCATTTTAAGCTCTTTGGCGCGCTTATTCATTTGCTCAACAAACGATTCCTCGCTTCCGCTTATATGCTCGGCAAGAGCAACGGCAGCGTCATTTGCCGAGGCTACAACTGTTGCCTTTATCATATCGTCAACACTCATTGTTTCGCCGTTTTCAAGCCATATGTCGCTTCCGCCCATTGACGCGGCGTGCTCCGATGCGGTTACAGTGTCGTCAAAGCTTATTTTTCCGCTGTCAATTGCCTCAAAAACAAGCAGCAAAGTCATAACCTTTGTTACGGACGCACAGGGGCGCTTTTCATGAGAATTTTTCTCAAAAAGAATTTTTCCCGTTGACGTCTCCATCAGCACGGCAGACGGTGCAGTTATGCTGTCTGCCGAAAGTGCGCTGACTTTTAACGGAAACATAACGGTAAATATTAATGAAATACATAATAGGGATGAAATAACTGCCTTTCTAAACATAATAAAACACCTCATCCATTAATATGAACAAGGTGTTGTATGTATGAATTTTTAATTAATTTAAAAATGACAAACTGCGAATAATAGGAGCTTCAACAGATTTATTTGCGCAAGTCTTGCAAAAACATATTATAGTAACTACAAATAGAATTACACTTACTACACCTGCCGCTATGGGTACAATACAAGTCCAGAAAAGGACTGCTGTAATAAAAGCAACAATTAATTCTGTAATTGAAATTTTTAATGCCTGTTTAATATGGAATGAAAGATATGCTGATTTTTGAGAAATATTAGCTATTAATGCAATAACAACACCAAAAATATTCATAGAATATACAAGCAGAGCAAAAAGTTTGTTGTTTTTAACATCATTAATATCAAATTCAGCAGTGTGGTCATAAGATTTTGTCTGATACTGACCATATGCAGGTTGAGCATATGCCGTATTATTCGGACTTTGAGTGTTCTCAGGCTGGTTGGGCTTATCTTGAAATTGGGTACCGCAGTTTGGACAGAACATAACGTCATCGTTATGTTGCATTTTGCATTTTGGACAAGTTTTCATTTTAATAACCTCCGTTATATTTTATTATTAATATATATATAATTATATATTAAACTATTTCATCTATAAAATGTCAGTCATTGGAATTAGACTATCAAACAAACAGCGTGTGCGGAAATTCCCTCAAGCCTGCCCGTAAAACCGAGTGTTTCCTCGGTTGTGGCCTTTACGCTTACACAGGAAATATCTATGCCGCAGGCGTATGCAATATTTGCACGCATATCGTCAATACAGTTTTTTAATTTAGGTTTTTGAGCAATTACAGTGGAGTCGATATTTATAATTTTATAGCTTTTTTTATTAAGCACGCCGCAAACTTCTTTTAACAAATTAATGCTGTCTGCTCCCCTGAACCGTTCGTCGGTATCGGGAAACAGCTTGCCAATATCGCCGAGCGCCGCCGCACCAAGCAGAGAATCCATTATTGCGTGAACAAGCACATCCGCGTCAGAATGACCGAGAAGACCCAACTCATATGGAATTGTAACTCCCCCGAGAATTAGTTTTCTGTTCTTCGCAAATTTGTGGACATCATATCCGTGGCCTATTCTCATATAAAATTCTCCGTTGTTTTAAATAGAATTTGATTATAATTATTTTTCTTTGCGCAATTTTAAAATACTTTCGGCAATTATTACATCTATCTGAGTTGTCAGCTTAATATTTTCATAACTGCCCTCCACAACTTTGACGTAACCCCCCATATTTTCAATAAGGGCGCAGTCATCTGTAAAGCTGTCTGCATTGCCGCCTGCTTTTTCAAGAGCAAGCCTGTACAGTTTTTTTTCAAATACCTGAGGCGTCTGAACGGCACGAAGCTGCGAACGCAAGGGGGTACTCTCAATCATATTATCTTCGTCAACAATTTTTACGGTATCTGTTACCTGAGTTCCCAGGGCAGCGGCTCCTGTTTTAAATGCAGCCTCGGTAACACGCTCAATTTCTTCAACAGTCACAAGCGGACGTGCGCCGTCGTGAATTGCAAAATATTCGCATTTTTCATTTGCGGCATTTATTCCTATTGTTACACTTTCGGCGCGTGAAGAGCCGCCGGGTATTATTGTTATGACCTTTGAAAAGCTGTATTTGTCAGCAATATGCTCAATTCTCCGGATGTCCTCTTTTCTGCACACGACAATAATATCATTTATTAATCTGCATTGCTGAAATGCGTTAAGAGTATATTTTATTGCAGGATGTGACAAAAGCGGAATAAACTGCTTGCTGTCAGAAATGCCCATTCGTGTTGAACCGCCAGCCGCAACTATTATTGCAGAAACATAAGCCGACATAATTTATCCTCCGTAATATTTAGCGTATTCGCCGCCTGTTCCGTATATGCCTGCACAGTAAATGATTTTTAGACTTAGAGCAACAAATCAGATTTTTTCAAAAGCCTGCTTTAAATCATCAATTAAATCATCGACATTTTCAAGTCCGACCGACAAACGGATAAGGTCCGGCGCTACACCCGCCTCAATAAGCTGTTCTTCGGTCATCTGTCTGTGAGTATGGCTTGCCGGGTGAAGCAAACAGGTTTTTGTATCCGCCACGTGAGTAGCAATAGCGGCAAGCTTTAGGCTGTCCATAAATTTAATTGATTTTTCCCTTCCGCCCTTAACAGCGAATGCAAGAACACCGCAGGAACCGTTTGGAAGATATTTTTTTGCAAGATTATTGTATTTATCGCTTGGCAAATCAGGATAGTCTACCCACGCAACCTTTTCATTATTGCTCAGATATTCTGCAATTGCAAGCGCGTTTTGACAGTGCCTTTGCATTCTTATGTGGAGTGTTTCAAGTCCGTTCATAAGATAAAAAGCGTTCTGAGGAGATTGGATAGAACCTAAATCGCGCATAAGCTGTGATGTTGCCTTTGTTATATAAGCGAGTTTGCCGAATTTTTCTGTATATACAATACCGTGATAAGATTCGTCAGGGGTCGTGAGACCCGGATATTTATCCGCATATTTTGTCCAGTCAAAGTTTCCGCTATCAACAATTGCTCCTCCCACGCCTATTGCGTGACCGTCCATATATTTAGTTGTAGAGTGAGTTACTATATCCGCACCCCATTTTATGGGGCGGCAATTTATCGGAGTTGCAAAAGTATTATCTACAATAAGCGGTACGCCGTTAGAATGTGCAAGGCGTGCAAACTTTTCAATATCCAAAACGGAAACGGTAGGATTAGTTATCGTTTCGCCGAACACCGCTCTTGTGTTAGGTTTGAATGCTTTTGCAAGCTCTTGTTCGGAAAGATTTTGATCAACAAAGGTACAGTCTATTCCCATTTTCTTCATTGTTACGCCAAGAAGGTTAAACGTACCTCCATAAATTGATGATGAGGCTACTATGTGACTGCCTGTTTCGCATATATTAAAAAGCGCAAAGAAGTTTGCCGCCTGTCCGCTTGAAGTAAGCATTCCCGCTGCGCCGCCTTCAAGCTCTGCGATTTTTGCGGAAACTGCATCGTTTGTGGGATTTTGCAGTCTTGTATAAAAATATCCGTTTGCTTCAAGGTCAAAAAGTTTTCCCATTTCATCGCTTGAATCATATTTGAACGTAGTGCTCTGATAAACAGGCAGTTGTCTTGGTTCTCCGTTTTTAGGCTCATAACCCGAATGCAGGCATTTGGTTTCTGTTTTCATATTCATATTGCTCCTTTGAATGATTCTCAGCTAAAGAAATTTTTTATTAATCCCGTAATAAAATCCGTTCCGTAAACGGCAAAAGCAACGAGCAGCAAAAATAAAATTGCAGACACAATTCTTACGGTAGTACGCTTATAGCCGCTCATCTTTTCAAACTGCTCATCAATCGATTCCGTATCATTATTTGACGGAGTGCCGTCATCATTTATAATTTTTTCTTCCCCGCTGTTAATTGCACCTATTCCCACGCATATATCGTATGCTTTCTCATATGCCGAATAAGGAACAAGTATGTCATACTCGGAAATATCATAGCCCGTTACCGCCTCAGCGGAAAAATTGTGTTTTTGCGAAATATTGTCGCTGGGGATCCCCGCGTCCTTAAGAGCGGCTTTTATGCGTTTAAGTTCAAATCCCGACGCAGAAAGCAAATATACAGGTGTATTTTCATCGGTAATTTTAAGCAAGGATTTACCGCAGTTTGAGCATTTTTCTTCTGTATCGTTATGTATTCGTTTACATTTTTTGCAGTATTTCATTTTGACAGCCTTTCATTAAAAGTAAACAGCATAATCGTAATATATATTTTAATTGATTTTAACACAAAAAAGCGGTGGGGGCAATACCTCACCGCAAATAATATATTTTTTATCCAAAAACCGGTTGTATTTGTTCTTTGCGCAGTGCATACTCAACACATTGCGGAATTTTATCAAAATCTGCAACAAGTGAATTTGGTTTTTTAACATAGTCGTCCTGCTTCATAGGCACAAAGAATATATTTTTCGTATTTAAAAGCTTTCCGATATTTTGAGCCGACGCACCAAGAGCGTCATTTGTGGCAATGCACAAAAGGACCGGACGCATAATTCTAAGATGTGATTTTGCCGCCATCGTTACCGAAGTATCGGTAACTCCAAGAGACAGTTTTGCAAGCGTGTTGCCGGTACAAGGAGCAATAAGCAATAAATCACACATTTTTTTAGGTCCTATCGGTTCTGTTTGCGTAACCGTATGAAGTACTTCTTCACCTGTAATTTCTTCTGCCTTTTTTACCATTTCCTCTGCTTTGCCGAAACGCGTGTCTGTTGAATAGGCGTTCTGCGACATTATTGGCAGCACTTTGTAACCTGAATCAACAAGATTTTTCATTTGCGGCAATGCTTTTGAAAAGGTGCAAAAGGAACCGCACATCGCAAAGCCTATGGTTGCTTTTGTCACCCGTAAACCTCCTCAATAATATTAAAAACCGTGGATTTAATTATTTCTCCAGCAGTTTTAGGCGCACACTTTCCCGGTAACGAGAGCGCCCTTACGGCGTCTGTATTAAATTTGTGTGCGGCTTCAAAATCAACGCCTCCCGGTAAAGACGCAAGGTCTATAATTATAGTATTTCTGTCTGTGTTCATTAAAAGATTTTCGTCAAAAATCATTGCGGGAACCGTATTGAACACAATGTCATAACCCCTGACATTTTTAAGTTCAGAGGTGTTCTTAGGCTTGTATCCAAGCGCTTTAATATAAGCTATATCCCGTTCATTGCGTGCAGTAACCGTAACCTCGGCATCAAGGTTACGCAAAATTTTGGCAAGAATTTTGCCTATTCTTCCAAAACCAACAACCATGCATTTGCTGCCGGAAATTGTACCTTCATAATCATTCATTGCACACTGTACTGCACCCTCTGCTGTTGGCAATGCATTTAAAATTGAAAATTCTTCTTTTGCGGCATAGTCAAACACCCTTGCATCTCTAAGCTCAGGATATGCCTTTAAGAATTTATCGCGCATTGACACAAACACAGGTTTGCGCTTAAGCGCGTTTATTTCTTCTTCGTCAAGAATTACATTTCTGTCTGAAAACGGAGTATTTATACTGCGATCGTTGCGTACTGAGGGCAGCGGAAATATTATTGCATCACTTTCAAGCACAGATGTTCTTACATCCGCCAGTATAAGCGCCCCCGTACTTTGAAGCTTATCAAAGCCGCCCAATATTACGTCGTAGCAACTGTCCGAAATTGATTTTGCAAGAAAAAGCTGGCGTTTATCTCCGCCTACTATACCGAATGTTCTTATTTCACTTTTTTTCATTTAAAACACCCGCGCTAAAAATTTTCTTTATATTTGTATAATATGCACCGCTTTTTTTGATGTGCAAAACAAAAAGCAAAACCGTTTTTGTAAAAACCGTTTTGCTTTTTTAACAAAATATATAACTGCGCAAATATAAAAGAGCTGTCTAAAACGAAGCATACAAAACCTTTGCGTATATGATATACAGATAGGTTTAAGCACAAGCGTCGTTTTAAGACAACTCTATTCCAAAAGAAAAAATAAAATAAAGGAGAAATTTATAAAATATACAACAACTTACAGCAAATACTCTTTTTCTCTTTTATTTTCTTCTAATGGACCAACAATAATTATTTCATCTATATTATATATTTATAGTTTTTATGAGTATATTTGTTTTTATTATAATATTTGTTAGTTTTCGTTGTATTCAATCAAATAATATATTATAATAATTTTAACAATTTTTACCATTGGAGGTTTTTATGGACAGACAACTTGTTGTTCTTCTTATTGAAGACTCACAATCTGATTGTAAAACAATAGCTGAATATATTGATGAATTTGATGATATTTCTTTGGTTAAAACTACTGATAATATAAAAAAAGCAATTGAAGAAGTAAAAGAAAATTTACCTGATGCAATTATACTCGATTTAGAGTTACACTCC
This sequence comes from uncultured Clostridia bacterium, assembly GCA_947623205.1. Lineage (GTDB taxonomy): Bacteria > Bacillota > Clostridia > Oscillospirales > Acutalibacteraceae > Ruminococcoides. The sequence goes on along the minus strand of CANQGM010000002.1, from coordinate 46,308 downwards.
GGCGAGGGGGACGGCTTGACATTTCTTCATAATCTTCAAAAACTTAATCTTCCTAAGATGCCTTACATTCTTGTGACTACCAACAATACAAGTGAAATCACCTATGAATGTGCAAGAGAGCTTGGTGCAGATTTTATTATGGCAAAGCACCAAAAAGACTATTCTCCGAAAAATCCTGTTGACTTTCTTCGTATGACAAAAAAAATCATTCTCGGCAAACCGGTATTAATGAACGGTCATATTACAGACGAATCGCCTGCTTTAAAAAGCAAGCGATTAACAAGAATACTTAATGATGAATTTTGCCGCATTGGTCTTAATCCTAAGAATATAGGATATAATTATTTGATTGACGCGGTTAAACTTATTCTTAAAAAACCTCAGTCCAATATTTGCAAAGTAATTGCCGAGATGTATGAAAAAAATGATACAAGCGTTGAGCGAGCCATGCAAAATGCAATTAACAGAGCTTGGAGATCATCGGACATTGAAGACCTGCAACGATATTATACGGCTAAGGTAGATCCTCTTAAAGGCGTACCTACAATGACAGAATTTATATATTATTATGTTAATAAAATTAAATCGGAATACTGATTATTTTAACTTTAAATATAAAACAATTTATTATTATCTTCTAAAAATCGATAAATTGTCAAAATTTATTAATTATAAGTATTTTAGCATATAAATAAAATTTGTTAGAAAATATTACTATTTATTACCGATTTAAAACTTTTTGAAAAATTTTTAATTTTCTAATAATCTTATATAATGGTTTGCCTCGCGCAATACATGGTCTGCAAGCAAAGGCAAAATTATTGAACGAATTTTACACTGTTCAATACCCATTGTACCGGCAACCTTAAAATCTCTAAATTTTTTTGTTTTATTGAGCGAATCTGATGTAAGTGTTTTATTATTAGAGTTATTGCACATTTCCAGCAAAGCTAAATAATCCTTGGCAAAATTGTTTGCCGAATTTAACAGCTCAGCCTCTGTCGGGTCTAAAAGACCTCTTATAAACATTGCGTGCTCCATCATTATGCGGTTCCAGAAACATTCAGTTTCTTTCATTGGTTTACAGGTTATATTACCCTTTTCTTCAAGCATTATAACATACTGCCTGTAAAGCCTTGCCTCTCTGGTTATATGCTCAATCAGCAAAGGATAATTAGTTGTAAACATTTCACAGCTAAGAACTTTTCTTAAAATTTCTTCCTTAAATGAAATTAGTCCGTTTAAAAGTCTTAATGCAGTTTGATTAAGATTCTTTATCTGACCGTTATTTACAGAACTTTGTTCACGTTCACAACTGCTTTCTAATCGTAATTCTTCGGCTGTCAGCCTATGGTTTATGCGAATGCCCGTAAAATTTTCAGTCTGTCTTTCTGCAATAGCTGTAAAATCTGTAACAATTTCACCAGAATCAAGAACATCTTTACTTACAATACCGTTGCTCAGCGATATAGCACGATAAAGCAAATTTTCAAAGGCTTTTTTAAAATACTCTGCCCTTTCGGCATAAGCGAAATTTACGGGAGTAAATCCTGCTTTTAAAAACAATGAATGTTCTTTCATTATCCTTCCGAAAAATAAATGAAGATCCAGAGATTTTCTTACATAATTATCAGTATCCATGCTGCCTCCGAAATTAATAATTTTTTACATTTACATTATATGAATAACCGAATAATTATGTTATAAAATATTATAATTTCAATTTACCTTTTTTATTATAGAAAATTAGTAATTTTAAAATCCGTAAATTAAACATGACAAAAAAATCATATGATAAAAACCTTAATTTTAACGTTCTCTGAGCAAAACTGTAAGATCGGTTTTTTCAGATTTCTTAACTGCATTTCTACATTCAATCAACAATATCACAAATAATAGCAGAAAAACGCAGACAGCTTGCAGAATTGATATGTTTACCGTCATTTCCATTAATGTGTTGCCTGCAAATGTGTAAATATACGGATTTATAATTAATATATTTAATAATTCTGTGATTATTGCGCCCATTGTAAATGATAAAATCTCAAAGACAAAATGCTCTGCAAATATAATATAAAATATGTGCTTTGATTTGTAGCCTAAAGAACGATATAATGCAAGTTCGTTTGTACGATTGTTAATATAATTTTTTAAAAACATAAAAAATCCGAATATGGCTATTATTATAAAAAACATTAATGATGTAAACAATATCATAAGCGCAACATTGTATGAGTCGACATCAATACCAATATTTTTCTGATACACATTGTTAATACCTGATATTTCTTCCATCGCCTTCTCAACATTCTGTGCGGAATCAATAAGAATTATATAACTTTTGTCACCTGAAATTGACGCAATACCTTCCGACGTATCATTTAATACCATCTCATCATATTTTAACAGATCCGCCTGGGGTATAAGAATTTCGTACCTCGAAAAAATCGGGTCTGACGTGCTGTAAGCACCTACTACCTCTGCTTTATGTATATTTCCGCATTCATCTGTCAGAACAAGAGTTTTACCTATTAAGCTCTCTCCCAATATTTCATATATTTTATTATCGCTGCTTTTAAAATCTCTTATGGTCTGCGGAACGAGCGCAACTCCTGTTTCACTTTCATCAAAAACTCTTCCTGATGTAATTATCGGATTACAGTCATTGTGAAGATATCCGAGATTATATTCATCAAATAATACTCCGGATTGCTCCTTAACAATGAGCTTTGCGGGCATACGGTATACCGTAGATACATATTTAACCTTTTTTATTTCAGCAAGATCATCATTAATGAAATCATCCGATATATTTTCATCAAATTCTGTTACTAATTCTCTTTTAGAAATATGATTATTGATTTTGTTCTCAATATTATCTCTTAACGGTAAAATGATACTTACAGATAACAAAATTAGAATTGTCGAAAGAATGGTAAAAAAGCAGAAAAAACATACTGACGGCTTTCTTGATAATACAGAAGCCTTTATAAGCATATTAAGTTTTTTATTCTTCATTTTGCTTTTCCCCTAACACACCGTCTTTCATTTCATATATCTTATCGGCAAAGTCAATTACTGCGTCATTATGGCTGACAACAAGCACTCCCTTTCCTATACACGAAAGTTTTTTAAGTTCCTCAAATATCATTAACTCATTTTTGCTGTCTAAGTTTCCCGTTGGCTCATCTGCTAAAATAAAATCCGGCTCATTAGCCATTGCTCTTGCAATAGCAACTCTCTGTTGTTCACCGCCTGAAAGTTCTGACGGGTAATGCTCCTTTCGGTCTGTAAGCCCTGTCTTTTCAATGAGTTCAATTGCTCTTTTCTGCATTTCTTCTTTATTTTTAAACTTATTATTTATGAGCATCGGCACCATAATATTTTGATACAATTTTAAGTGACTGTTAAGATGAAATGCCTGAAATACAAAGCCAAGCGATTTCATACGTATATCCGCAAGCTTATTTTGATTAATATGCGAAATATCTTCACCATTAATTATTACAGAACCAGATGTACAGACATCAAGCAGACCTGCAATTTGCAGTAGCGTACTTTTTCCGCTGCCCGACTGACCCATAACAACAATAAATTCCCCCTGATTGACGGTAAGTGACACATTGTCAAGCGCAATTATATTATTGTTATATACTTTTGAAACATTTTTTAATTCTATTGACTTCATAATAACCACCCGATTTTATTCTAAATACATTGCTTCCTTAGGTTGAATTTTTGTAAGTCTGTGTAACGCTATTATCTGACATATCAGCGGCACTATCACGGCAATACCAAGCGAGATAAATAAAAATATCAGATAATCAGACCAATTTACTATATATAAACGGTCAATATATGTTCTTCTGCTGTTAATAATATTGGCTATTAAAATGAATATTGCCGAAAATCCTCCGCCTATTAAAAAGCCTTTTAGGGTTAAATTAAAATGTTCATAACACAAACAGGCAAACACCTGCCTGTTTTTATAGCCTATTGCTTTAAGCAGACCGATTTCACCCCTGCGGTTTTTAAGTGAATTTGTTGTTGATTGTATTAAATTAATTACACATAACAAAAATGTTGCGGCAATAATAAAAATTCCTGCAAAGCTTAATATGTTTGAAATTATTAAAACGCTTTCTTTTATTCCCAACTCAGGTTGATGGGCACAATCAATTCCCATATCGGTGAGAGTATTATACACATAATCTATATTTTCATAATCATCCACCAGTAAATAATGTGTACGCAAACTTGGTGTATTCCACCATTTTTCTACTTTGGCATTTTCAAAACCGGCTGCCTTTAGCGCCATTTCCTCAATAAGTCTGCCTGTTTCTTCAGATACATATATTTGATCATAGTCGCCGGCTCCTGTAGGTGATGAATAGTATACGCCCGCAATTTTCAGTTTGTATTCAAGTGCAGGTAAATAAACCCATTCATTGCCGCCAAAAACATCGTCTTCGTAATTGTAGAGATCCTCAAAATATCCGCCAAATGCTTTAACTGTAAATGTTTTGCCTACAAGATTTTTTCCGTCTATATAATCAAGATTTTGATTTGTACTATTGGTAGAACTGTCATCATCATTAAACGGATAAAACAAGCTTGGAATTATGCAGCTAAATGTTGGACTTTCATCTAATGTTTTGCCTGCTATAACGCTCCTCTTTTCACTTCCGATAAGTGACCATGCCTGTACACTGCCTTCCCTTTTCTCAAGCTGCTTCTGTAATTCTTCATATGTACCGTTTTCATCACTTATATCCAATATATCAAAAACCTGGTCCCTCATTCCCTGAAGCATATAAATATTTTCAACATGATCAACCTGCCTAATACTCTCTAAAATTTTATTATCAAGTTCTTTGAGCCATGGGTCTACTTCCAAAAGCCTCGCTCTATAATCTTCTTTAAATTCATTTACGGCACTTGTTACCGTAAATGAAAAACTTGAAATTAAACTCAGAGAAATTACAAGAATAATCATTAAAACTAAAATTAACGTACTCTTTTCATTACCCTTAATGTTAGCCGTCGCTATAAAATTTATATTTTTTATCTTCATTGTTCTCTCCAAATTTTCTGCCTATTATTGATATTATCAATAATAGGCAGAAGCTGTTAATATTTAATAACGCTTAATTGTATTTACTGTGGCTTTAAAACCACCGCCACTTTCATGTTGATAAAAAAGATGCCAATCTCCTGTTTTAGTCAACTTCCCATAAGAAATTGTTGTCGGGGCAGGACTATTCTTCTGTAAAATAAAAGACTGATATTTTGTCATAGTTTTACCATCGCTATGTTTAACGCGTGATTTATTATAAGAAGTACTGTAATTATCAAAAATTGTTGGATATGTACTGAAGACATCGGAACAAGTTCCCACCTTTTTCATGTACATCCAAGTTCCAGTAGTACTACCCGAATCACTTGATAAAGTAACTGTATGCGTATATGTTTCAGATGCCGCACTTGCACAAATTGCAGCAGTTGATGAAAGTGCGCATACAGCGGCAATTGTTGTTATCATAATTCTTTTTATTTTTCCAATTCTGTGTTTCATCATAAAGAAACCTCCTTAATTTTTGTTTATAATATGTAATCAACTTTTAATAATAATATTTATTTTACTGTATTAAAAACATTGGAATCACCCCTGTTTCTTTTTATAGTGATATTATAGCACCTATTTCCAAATTTTTCAATACTTTTTTAATTTTATTATGCACAATTTTTGTGTTTGCTTTTTGTGCATTGTCGACAAATGTCGTTTTATTATATATTTTGATAATTTTCATTTAATTTTATTGCCATATTTTTTATATTAATTATTCAAAATAATAAAGATACAAATCCTCAAGAGTTGGCTTGACACATTGATATTTATATTCTTCGGGAGGATCATCCGCAACTACTCTTGAAATGATATTTTCATCATCGCGATAAATGTTACTTACACGATATGAAGCTTGAATTTTTGCCAAATCACAGCTTAATGATGTTATTTCAAAAACTTTGTCTTCTATTGCTTTCAGTAGATTGTGACAAGTGTCTTTTTCAAGAAGTTCTCCGTCTTTAAGGAGTATTATCTCTTTTGCTATAAATTCAACATCCGACACAACATGAGTTGCGAGAATTACTATTTTATCCTTTGCAATCGTACTTATAAAGTTACGTATTCTTATTCTCTCTTTCGGGTCAAGTCCCGCAGTCGGCTCGTCAAGAATAAGAATTTTCGGGTCGTTTAAAAGCGCCTGCGCTATTAATACACGCTGTTTCATTCCTCCCGAAAATGAACCCAGCTTTTTATGTGCCGCTGATGTTAGATTTACTGTTTCAAGCAGCCGAGGTATTTTCCCTTTGGCTTCTTTCTTTTTCAACCCCTTTAACGCCGCCATATACCACAAAAACCGATTAGCCGTAAAGTCATCGTACAGTCCCTGCTGCTGGGGCATATATCCAAGCACAGAGCGATAGTCCTTGCCGAGCCTTTTTATATTTTTTCCGTCAAACAACACTTCTCCGCTGTCGGCATTGAGATTATCGGTAATTATGTTCATCAGCGTACTTTTTCCCGCTCCGTTTGGTCCAAGCAGTCCGTACACTCCCGGTGTTAATTCAGCGGAAAAATTGTTAAGAGCTTTTACATATCCGTTTTTGTATGTCTTACATAAATCATTTATAATAAGTTCCATTTTTTACTCCTGTTATATTTTTAAATTTATACTTTGAAAAACCGAATAATGTTACAATAAAACAAACAATCAAAATAATTATACACAATATTATCAATATTGGTATGCACCACAACCAACTGCCATTTTGGAATGTAACAAAAAGTCTGATGTTCGGAAGGTTGATACATAACAGACACGGAAAAATTACTGCTACAGAACTAAGTATCATAGAAAGTATATTGTTTTTTAAAATTTGCGAAAGCATGGTAACAACCATTACAACCATAACCAAAAGAGCAATATGTACTACTGATATAACAAATATCATTTCGTTTATAGTAATTGTACTGTTTACACTGCTGAAATCCTGAATAAATACTATCGGTGAATTTAAAGAAGTTGTTCCGAATGTCCTTATAAAATTAATATAGTAAGGAAGATAAATCAATACATATGAAATTACTGATGTAAACAAAACAACTGAAATTTTTGTGAATACAAGCCTCATCTTACCTTTTCGTGTACAGCGAATTAAATTTACCATGTGTTTTTTGTGTTCATAAGCAAATATATTTGATGATACAAAAATTATTACCGCCATAAGAATAGTAAAATACATTAATTCCCTCCCGGGATTTTCAACAAGCTTTTTATATATTGTGTAGTTTATAAATTGGGGAGTTATGTTCAGTTTGGTCCCCATTTCCTTAATGTATGATGCTTGCTGCATAACTTCGCTAAAAGCAGCTCCCTTTGTATCAAGAATAGAATTTATGGCAGTTATTTTCATTTCTTTTTCTTCTGCGGAAAGAGTTTTATCAAATTGAATGTTTTCCAGCTCTTTATACAGTGAGTCAAAATAATCCTGTTGTTCCTGTAAAAACTTTTCTTTTTCAGGTGTAAGCTCTCCTTCAAGCTCATTCATATATGCGTTATAAACAATATCGTTGGTTGAACTTAAGACTAATGAAATATCATCGGTCAAATTACCGTATGCTACAAACGCAAGAAAAAATAACGCTAAAATTGCAAGCGAACCTTTGTAATGCTTATAACATTCTCCGCTCAAAAGAGTAGTACGACCTCTTATTTTTTTGAATTTAACTCTGTATTTTTCAATTACAGAAGCAAAAACACTTTTACCTGAGTTCTGTATCTGACGAACAAATACAATGCATACTACTGTCACCGAACCTGCGGCAAGTAAAAACATTGTAATTGCATAAGCCAATGTTAAATTTACAGGATAAGAAAAAAAGTTTATATTTAAATAATTTCCAAATACATTATTGCCGCTTAAAAAATAGAAAAAATTAATATATTTTAGTTGATTAAACGGCGCATTTTTTCCGATTGTAGCATACATTGTGCCCTCTGTCAGAACTGCCGCCGCGGTAACAACACAAATAAACGACGTATTTTTTATAATAACAAACACAACTGAAAGCAATAATGCAACAACACACATTGTTACAATTTTTGAAACGCTCCATAAAACAAGATATTGCCAAATTTGCAAATTGAGATTACAATTAATAAATATTTTGACCGATTGTATATTTCTCGTCATATCTCCAAAACCGCTGTAAATTCCACAAGTAAGAATATTCGAAAAATAATATACAGTGCATATTATAAAAGTTATAAAAATCAAAACAGTTAATTTTGAAACTATAAGGGGCAGACGTCCTCCTTTTGTTGCCCTTATAAGTGCATAAAGCTCTTTGTCACGCTCAAATGTAAAAAGATAAATGCACATTAAAAAAATAAGCGCAAAAATAAGCAAATCGGTAAGAATAAAGGTCGTTGAACTTTCAATTGTTATATTATTACCTGTTTTTAGTTTAATGCCGTTAAGATTTTGAAAATCAGACGGTGTTTTCTGAATGTTGTTATACGAAAAAGAGCCTTTTTTAGCAAAAATTGAAAACTTTAACTGATGCTCTGCACGCTGTTTCATTTCACTAATAAAACTGTCGTATGAGTTTATATATTTAATTTGATTCTTAAGGCTTTCAAGATATGTATATCTTTCTTTAAGTTCTTCTCGTGATAAGTTAAGCTTTTGTGCCTCTTTGTATTCATTTGGATTTTCTGTTTTATATTGATTTATTAACTGTTTTAAATCGTTAACTTCATCTGTGTTGGTTTCCGTCGTTTCACTTTTGAGTTCAAGCGCAATGTCTGTTACCAAAATCATTTTGTCAAGCTCTGTCTCTGCGTTTTCGGGATCCAACGAGTTAAGCATCTCAACAATTCTTTCGTATTCATCGGCATTATTAATTATAATGTTAGTTTCATAGTTATTGGATACGGTATGATAAAGCACAAAAATATTTAAGATTAGAAACAGTACAAGGCAAACTGCAAAAAGTTTTTTACTTAAAATTTTATAAAATTCAAATTTTACCATTCTCATAATATTTTACCCGTTAAGAAAATGAATATATTTCACCCGAAAAATCATTACTTTCAATTGGTTCTATCGGATCATTATTAATAATAGATGTCAGCATATTTTTTATTTCTATTGGTATATTATCCACCGATACAAACGCAACATATTGTTTATTAATAAATGACAAAGGATTTTCCTTTACAAATTTCTTGGCTGATTCTTGAGATTTAAACTTATATATTTGAAAATCTGCATTATAATTACCTCCGTCACCTGTCCATGATAATTTTACAGAAAATCCCCCGGTTATATTATCATCAACAGATGTATCGCAAAATGATGAAATATTGTACAATTTATCCTGCGTATTTTTAAACATATCTTTTAAATTTTGGTCATGCGTATCTATTTCTTCTTTGGCATCGACCTGCGCCAGCTTATTTTTAGACTGTGTTGTTTTAATATCAGCTTTGTATATTACCTTGTATTCAGCCTTATCGCCATTTAATTTTTCAACTTCCGACTTATCAATATAACCGATTTCGAATGATGCCTCCGTACTGGGATTGATATATATAAAATAATCTGGGTCCTGAGGTAAATCTTGAGGTGTATTAAGTTCATTTTTAAAAGGCAGAACAAAAGAACTCTTTTCAGTTAAATCTGAGTTATATATATAAATTTTTTCTCCATATACATCACTGTCGGGTGCGTCTTCATGATTTTTTTCATTTTTAATCATATTTAGACAGTATAAATGTTTTCCGTCACAAAATAAATTATCTCCATTATCCAATGATTTAATAAATTCTGTATTGCTGCCGTCTAAGTTGCAGCTATAATATTTGCTTTTATTTTCAGACAATACAAAATATAGTATTTTTTTATTAAAAAATCCACAGAAATTAACAGTTCCGTCATCATTTTTTATCTCATTAGATTTAAATGTAGTTGTATTTATGGCAACACTTTTATAGTCTGTTGAAAAAGATTGAGAATTTTTGGAAACAGATGTAGCCTGAAAATAAATATAATTGTCAAAAGCACTAAACTGGTATATACTATCAATCGAGTCAAAATAATCTTTACTGTCAAATACTGTTTCAGGTTCTTTACCTAAATTATCAAGCGGAAGTCTGTTGATTTCTATTTTTTGAGTAAGAACCATACCGTTTTCATTCATGCTTGAATCTTTTGTAATATAATAAAAGTAGCCCCTGTGAATCAGCCACCTTGTAATAACATCTTTAAACTCTGCTGCTTTTTTTCTGGCGGAACCGTCAGGTTCAACGCTATAAAGCGAGCACCCCAAAATATTATTATATTCATCAGTATTAACGGTTACAACATATAACTTACCATTGTTATATTGGATAAAATTGCCTGAAGCGATGTTGGGAATCTCAACAGTATTAAAATATGCGTCACAGGTTTCTTTATCATTATGCAGGCAATTCACTTTATTGCATAACGGAGTTACCTCCATAGTTGAACGGTCAATATAGTATAAAAATTTGTTTGCTAAAAATACATAGTATCCTGTATCCGATTTTGTTATCGGTAAACTCGCTCCATGTCCGTTGCTGTAATAATATTGGAAATCTACGTTATAATCCAATGGATCATTAGATGTTAGTGTAGTCTCGCTGTTTTTGCAGCTGCATAAAGTAAGAATCATAGAAATTAATAAAGCCATACTTAAACATTTTTTCATATTTATCCCCCAAAAAGTAAATACAAACATATTGATTTTATCAATATGTTTGTATTTTTGTATTAATTTATAAAACTATATATGGAATGTCATATCCACCTGTATTTCCGTCGCACTGTGCGCTGTCCCAAGTTACATAAGAAGTTACCCGAACTTTATGGTAACTTTCTGCACTTTTAAATTTTATACCTGTTCCTGCTTGAATTTGACCAGTGGCGGTAGTTATATTAGAATTGTAATAAAAAATATTATTGTCATAATCTCCTATCAACTGTTTAGTGGTTGAACGAGTACTACTTCCATCATAATAAGTAAAATATGTCTTTACAATTCTGCCTGCAGGCTTATATTCACAATAAGTAGATGCACTTAGATTTGATGAAGTCAAACTTAATGTGCCATATGATTTTTCCTGATATACATAATATGTATTTGTTCTTGCTGATGCCGCACTTGCACAAATTGCAGCAGTTGATGAAAGTGCGCATACAGCGGCAATTGTTGTTATCATAATTCTTTTTATTTTTCCAATTCTGTGTTTCATCATAAAGAAACCTCCTTAATTTTTGTTTATAATATGTAATCAACTTTTAATAATAATATTTTTTTACTGTATTAAAAACATTGGAATCACCCCTGTTTCTTTTTATAGTGATATTATAGCACTAATTTCCAAATATTTCAATACTTTTTTTAATTTTATTGTGCACAATTTTTGCGTTTACTTTTTGTGCATTGTCGACAAATGTCGTTTTATATAACATTTTGTATATTTATTTGTATTAATTAATTACATCCAATAAATCGAATTTTTGATGTGGAACCATATATATCTGTATATGAAAAACCGCCTGCCACGGTGGATAGCAGACGGTATTTAAGGGTGTGATAATTATTCACTTCACAAATGTATTATAATTTTATATTTTAATTTGTCAATGATTTTATGAAAATTAAAATTAAAAAATATTATTGTAAAATTACGCATTGATTTCCGCGTGAGGCAAACACTTTTTCAAAATCCTGTCTGCTGTATTCAACACTGCCTGAAATAGGGTCTGCAATTATAACGGTATCCTCCGTATAACCTATCAGCACCGCACCATGGTCATTGCTGCTCCACTCAACATACTCGCCGTCTTCGGTATGCCAGCCTTTTAGTTCATCACGCTGCTGCATATAGATAGTTACCCACACAACAACAGGAGTATTTTTTGCAACAAGCCGATATAATTCATCGGGTGACGCTCCGGTTTTATCCACGGCCGCTAAAGAGCTTTTCTGCTTTGAAAGAAATTTATTAGCCGCAGTCAAAATCGCCTCTGTTCCGCAGACATATCCTTCCGACGTCGTAGGGTCTCCTATAAAATATTTATTGAGATTACTCCCATACAAATTTCCGTCACTGTCATAGTAGAGGTTTGCAGGCATGGCAGGCAAATATTTTGTTGCCATTGTAACTTTATCGGCTTTTAATCCGTAATAGTTAAGCACCATTGTCATTGATGTAATCTCACATCCGGTAGGCAGTTCCGGCAGTTGTAATATTATATCAAAATCCTCAATTCTATGCTCTTTGGGCAGGGCTTTTTCTCCGGTTCGGTTTTCGTGATTTTCCTCTAAAGACAGTAATCCATTATTTGCCGAAATATTTTTTAGTTCCTTTGCAGGTAAAAGTGATACCGATGTTTCTGTGAGGGCTTTTTCAGAATCGTCTGTTTTTAATATTCTCTGAATAGGTTCTCGGGTATTCGGCTGAGAATTATTCATTTTTATGTCTAACCTGCTTATCATCACAACGGCTAACAACAAAATTACCGACAATATGCTTAGTATGTTAATTCTTTTTTTCATATTGTGTTCTCCTGCCTCACTATATAGCTTGTATATCTTAATAATACTATAATCCTGCTCAAAAAAATTGTCTATTAATATATTATAATAATCAAAAATTATATTACAGTAAATTTAATACAGCACCTGTTAAATATACAAACAGATGCTGTATCTTATTATTATTAATTATTTAATTGCATATTTATCTGCATTATCCTGTAATTGAACAAGTGTATTTTTAATAACAATTAATGCTTCATTGGGGTCATCAATGTCTCTAACTGCCGTTTCCATAGGACAAAAACCTGTGTTTGAACGGTTGAGTATTGCTTTAGCCGATTTATCAAAGACGCAGTCAATTCCGTTTTGAATCAGAATGTCATTTGCCGGCTCACTCATCACCCCGGCATACAAATCCGTAACACCTAACAGCACATACAAAAAAGCTGCTGCTTTGCCAACAACCTTGTCCGCCGCGGAAAATCCCCGTAAATCAACTTTTTTATTGAGCCAATCAACCAGCGGCTTTACGCCCCGTTCCGTACCGGTATAAACAGTATCTCCCCTGCACAAAACACAAGTGTAATCGCCGCCGTTGAGCAATTTTTTTGCCTTTTCTAAATCAGTTTTCATTTTTTATTATGTTTTCAATACGGTAAACCGCAAGCGGAATGAGCACCCACTGTAAAGCAAGACCGAAAGCACCTGTTATTATACTTGTTAAAATCAGCGCGACCGATATGTTTTCATTACCGAATGCATAAACAGCAATTAATATTGCCGCAGCGCGAACCATGCGCCCTGAAGCCTGAACTATTAAAACCTTTAATATTGTAGGCAATTTTACATTTCTGAGCAGCCCCGAAACCAAACCGTAAGCAAAAAGCTCAATCATCATAAACGGCAGCATAGCGGGACCGGGCATTCCGGAAAGAGCAAAACTGGCAAGCGGTCCTAAAAGTCCTGAAATTGCTCCGGCATAGGGTCCTGCCAGGAGACCGACCAAAATTATGGGTAAATGCATAGGCAAAAAGGCTTCTCCAAGAGCTGTTCCCATCCCGGAGACAGCACCGAGCAGATGAAATACCTGCGGAATAACAACTGCCCCGACTATTGCGGCAATTGAAGCCAATGTCTGTACCTTTACAGACAAGCGGGGTTTTTCAATTTTTTTAACTGTTATTATGTTTGACAAAATAAAAACTCCTTTATATTAATTTACTGCTTACGACAACAATTACAGTATAACAGTGCTGCTATAAAATACTTTCAGTTTATCGAAAACTATTTTATAAGCAAATTATTTATCTATGCTGATCAACCGATATGCACGGCTGCCGAGACCGATTTTTTCGGAATGTTCCAGCGTATGCAGACCGTTGCGGGATTCAATTCGGTTAACCAAAGAAGCGCCGTCGCCGTCCTTTTGTTCATAAATAAAATCAACGCACGCCTGGTCGAGTGCAACCGGGTCAGTTGAAGCTAAAATACCAATGTCGTTCATCTCCGGCTCGGCGGGATTTCCGTCGCAGTCGCAGTCAACCGACAGACGGTTCATCACATTGACATATGCAATACGCTCTCCGTTTCCGAGGTAGTCTGAAACAGATTTTCCCGCCTCTGCCATAGATTCCAGAAAAGCGTTCTGTTCACCGTTCCACGGACTGGTTAAACTTGTTCCTCCGCTGTGTATCCAGCACTTGCCTTTGCTTGAACCAAGACCGATTGAAATATTCTTGACAGCGCCGCCGAAACCCGCCATAGCGTGACCTTTAAAATGAGATAGAATAAGATAGGAATCATAATCCTTAAAGCTTACTCCTACAAAATTTTCAGTAAGACAGCTTCCGCCTGACACAGGAAGAGACATGGAGCCGTTTTCATCGAGTATTTGAAAGTCAGCAATTGCCGTAAACCCATGGTCTTTAGCAACCTTATAATGCATAGAGGTTTTTTCACGCGAACCGCCGTAAGCCGTATTACATTCCACAATTGTTCCGTTAACAGCCTGTACCAGATTTTTTATCAACTCCGGGCGCAGATAGTTGCTTGCCGGAGGTTCTCCCGTAGACAGCTTTACTGCCACCTTTCCCACAGGCTTCCAGTCCATTGCCTTGTAAACAGCCGTTAATCCATCCGGGGAGATGTCTGTTGTCATATACACAATCGGTGAATCTCCTGTCGGTTGTACTGACTTTGTTTTGTTCATAATAGTATCCTTTCTTTCCTAAGATTTGTATTATTGCTGTTTTGCGACAACCGCGTTTCACATAAACTCAGCTATACGGTCTGTGTCACCATTTTTAATGCTGAAAACAATTATTTGTTTTTTATATATTATACATATTTTTCCTTTTATATGCAATATAGCTTATAAATTATTTCAATAGAAAAATATTATAAAAAACTGACACCGCTTTAAAAGCGGTGTCAGTTTTATTAAATAGAATTTATAAAATTTATTTTACCATACTTGCAACTTCAGCAGCAAAGTCATCCTGACGTTTTTCAATACCTTCGCCTTTTTCAAAACGAACGAATTTCTTAATTTCAATAGAACCGCCGAGGGTCTTAGCCGTGTTTTGAGTGTACTGCTTAATTGTTTGTTTGCTGTCTTTTACAAATTCCTGGTCAACAAGGCAGTTTTCCTTATAAAACTTACCTATCTTACCCATTACAATCTTGTCTGCAATTGCTTCCGGCTTGCCTTCATTAATAACCTGCTGACGCATAACCTCTTTTTCATGTTCAATTACGTCCGCAGGAACGTCGCTTTCATTAAGATAAAGAGTATTGAGAGCTGCGATCTGCATAGCTATATCTTTTCCATAAGCTATAAATTCAGGTTTTGAGGCGAGATCTGTATCAAAGTTTACAAGAACTCCGATTTTTCCGCCTGCATGTACATATGCTACGCAAGCACCCTCCATACGCTCAAAACGGCGAATTTGAATATTTTCACCAATTGTAAGAACTTTTTCCTGCAAAAGCTCAGCAACTGTTTTGTCTGAACCGACAGCCTGCATTGCAAGAAGTGTTTCAACATCAGCAGGATTATTCTGCATAACTGTGTTTGCGCAGGTCTTAACAAACTCAATAAAGGAATCATTTTTTGCAACAAAGTCAGTTTCCGCATTTACTTCAATTACTACACCTACCGACAAATCGTCGTTAGTGCAGGCGTAAGCAACGCCTTCCGCTGCAATTCTGCTTGCCTTTTTAGCCTGCTTGGCAAGTCCCTGTTCTCTTAAAAAGTCAATAGCTTTATCCATATCGCCGTCGGCATTTGTAAGCGCCTTTTTGCAATCCATCATACCGCAGCCTGTTTTTTCTCTGAGTGCCTTTACATCCTGAGCTGTAAATGATGCCATTATATACACAATCCTTTCATAAAGTATTAATAAAAATTAAAATTATTCTTCTTTAGAAGCTTCTTCAGTTTTTTCAGCTTCTTCTGTTTGTTCAGTTTGTTCAACTTTTTCTGCTTTTTCAGTTTTTTCTGTTTGTACAGCCTGCTGTACCTCTTCTGTCTCGGATGATTCAGCAGCAGCGCCCATTGTACCCTCTCTGCCTTCGATTACAGCGTTAGCCATTGCGTTTGCAATAAGTTTTACTGCACGGATAGCGTCATCATTTCCGGGGATAACATAATCAACTTCATCAGGGTCGCAGTTTGTATCAACAATAGCAACAATAGGAATGTTGAGTTTTTTAGCCTCTGAAACAGCAATTCTTTCTTTTCTTGGATCAACAATAAAAAGCGCACCCGGCATTTTTTTCATATCCTTGATGCCGCCCATAAATTTTTCAAGTTTTTCAATTTCAAGATTAAGCTTAATAACTTCTTTTTTGGGAAGAAGATTAAACGTACCGTCCTCCTGCATTGTACGCAGTTGTTTTAAACGGGCAATTCTTTTGCGGATAGTTGCAAAGTTTGTTAGCATACCGCCGAGCCATCTTGCGTTTACATAGTAAGAACCAGAACGCTCTGCCTCTTCTTTAATAGAATCCTGAGCTTGCTTTTTTGTACCGACAAAAAGAACGCTTTTGCCTTCAGCAGAAATATCTCGAATAAAGCTGTAAGCTTCTTCAATTTTGCTTACGCTTTTCTGAAGATCAATAATGTAGATACCGTTGCGTTCTGTGAAGATGTACTGAGACATTTTAGGATTCCATCTTCTTGTTTGGTGACCGAAGTGTACGCCGGCCTCCAATAATTGTTTCATTGAAACTACTGACATTATAAATTTCCTCCTTAGGTTATAACCTCCGCTGCGCCCTTGTATTTATCGGCTTAACCAACATATATGCCACCTTGCCGACAGACAGCAGCGTGCGAAATGCTTATATATTATACCATAAAAGGTAAAAAAATCAAGTGTTTTTTAAGAAAACACTTGATTTTACAAAAATAATTGTATTTAGACATTCTAATTTATTAAATTATTATGATTAATTCCATGAATCAAAAAATTTTACTTTACCGTAGCATAATATAAATTGCTGCGTTTCGTGCCAGCTGCTTGAACCGGTATAAAAGAAGAGTATTCTGTGCTGAACAGCCGAGCCGTTTTGGTCAAAAATGTATGAAACGGCATCTTTAACTGTTTTGTTAGGTCTAATTTTGATGCTTCCGTAATACTGATACTCCGAAATTATCGTGTCGATCGACGCAGTATTTAATTGGTTCATTGCGTCACGTATTGACTGCGCAACAAGAGCAGCTCCTACGTAACCCATTGAGCCTGCCTCGCCCATTACCAAACGCTCAAGTTTTTCTCTGTCATAAGACGAAAGGTTTATATGGTCGGGCGCGTATGACGAATCGGGATTATTTATTTCTAAAAGATATTCCTGCGAATCATAAGCTTTTTCGTAATTATTTATATATTCCGATTCTGTATTTTCTTCTTTGGGTTCAGATACTTCCGTTACCTTGGTTTCAGTAACTTTAACATCATCCTTCTGAGTTGTCTCTGCGGTTGAAGGCTCGGTTTCTTTGGCTTTAGTCATTGCTTTTTCAGTTGTTTCTGCTTCTGTTGTATGCTGTGTTTCGGGAACAGTTGTTTCAATAACTTTGTTATCTGAAACAGCATTAGTATTGTCTATTGAATAAGAAGCTGCCTTGCTGTCTTCGAATGCGTCAACGCTTGGGGCAAGGGTTGTTGTAGGCACAATGAGTGCAGCTGTCAGAAAAGCAGAGAATATAAGAGACAATGCTTTAAATTTTTTATTTGTCTTTAGTTTAAAAACTTTACTTTTATTATTGCACGCATTTCCGTAGTGCTTGTATTTTGTAGCTCTCAAAAATTTATCCTCCCTGTGATTCTGTACATAATCTGCATTACAGAAGTAATGTACAACGTCCTTTAGTCGTTAAAATTTTATCAAACACACAATTGCAAATGTATTAAAACACAAACTTTATCAAATTGCAAGTTTTGGAGGATGAAATTGTTTGTAATATTTGTTACCTTTTTGTAATAAATGAACTTTTAATTTTATTAAAAAATTATAAATTGTATAAATTTTACAAAATTAAAATTTTATCAGCTCTTATTATGCTTTAATGAGAGAAACTTAATTTTTTTTAAAATTTTCGCGAAAATGTCCTTTCCCCGGTCTTTTTGTTGGACTCGGCGTACAGCAGGAAATAATAATAGTGTCCTCCCCTATGAGGTCAATTTTCCCCCATGGAATTATATAATCCTCACATTTTCCGAATATCCCAAGAAATCCGCTTCTGCCGAATATTACTATTGAAACAATACAAGCGTTTTTAGTGTCAACTATAACGTCATCAACAAAACCTATGCGCGCGCCGTCACACGAACTTATTACTTCTTTGTGTCTTAAATCTGTAAAACGACAATTCATAAATTCACCTCAAAGTTATAATAATATGAATAATCACACTATATATATTCGTTGACTTTTATAATTATATTTGATACAATTTGATTGTATGACACCATATTTTAACAATAAGAATAGATTTGTTTTATTAAAGAATATTTTGGAGATGAACTTATGGAATATGTATTTATGACCGACACTTCCTGTGACCTTACGCCGGAGCTCGCAAGTGAAATAAATGTTGAAATTCTGCCGATGGAATTTCAGATGGAAGATAAAAGCTATCTTCACTATATTGACGCACGAATGATGAGCCTTGACGAATTTTATTCAAAACTAAAAAACGGTGCCGATGTAAAAACCACTCAGATCAATTACAACAGTTTTATAAATAGTTTTGAGCCTTATTTAAAAGCCGGCAAAGATGTAATTTACACCGGAATTTCATCGGGACTGAGCGGAACATACAATACATCTTTAATGGCGGTTAAAGACCTTAAAGAAAAATATCCAGAAAGAAAAATCATTGCTGTTGACTCTCTTTGTGACTCGGCGGGATTAGGTTATCTTGTTTATTTGGCAGGCAAAAAATACACTGAAGGCGTTTCAATTAATGAACTTGCGGAGTTTATTGAAAATTACAGGCTTAAAGTTTGCCACTGGTTTGTTGTTGAGGACCTTGACCAGCTTAAACGAGGCGGAAGAATTTCTTCTGTTTCTGCAACATTCGGCAAGGCTTTGCAGATAAAGCCGCTTATAAGCGTTGATGACGGAGGTCACCTTATAAATGTCGGCAAAATCAGAGGTAAAAGCAACGTAATACCTACGCTTATAAAACATCTTGAACGCGACTCTGAAGATTTAAAAAATAATATAGTATTTATTGCACACGCAAATAATAAAGATGGAGCACTTGAACTTCAAAAACGTATTAAGAATTTATGTAAGGGTACTAAAATATGCGATATTGGTCCTATTATTGGCGCACATGTCGGTTCGGGAATGATAGCCGTTCTGTTTACGGGAACAAGAAATCTTAAATCATAATATTCTGTATATAATGTAACGGGCTGCAGCAAAACAAAAATGCTGCGGCCCGTTTTTTTGCTGTTATCTTCAATTTCTTCCGCAGTAAACAAGACACATTACGCTTACTCCGATAATCGTTCCTATAAACATTCCTATAACAATTCCTGCGAACATATTTTTATTTTCCTCCTGTACATAATTTGACATATATTATTTTTAGCATATGTAATAATAATTAAAGAGGTGAAAATAATGAAAACGATTTACATTGATGTTCTTATTACTGTAAACATTTTCATTGATTTCATACTTATTCTTTGCACAAAAAGGTGTCTGCACATTAATGCGTCTTACAAAAGAATGCTGATGGGAAGCGCATTGGGAGGATTTGAAAGTCTTTTTGCCATGCTTCCCCCATTAAAGTTTGGACTAAATATAATTTATGATTTAACGGGAGCTGCTGCAATTATATTTGTTGCTTTTGGTAAGTGTAATATAAAAACATATTTGAAACGGGTTGCCGTGTACTTTTTATTTTCATTTTCATTCTGCGGTATAATGATTTTTATTTACACAGCCTTTAAACCAAACGGTATGGAAATATACAATGATATAGTTTACTTTGACATTTCACCCGTTGTACTTATTATTCTTACCCTTGTATGTTATTATATTCTGAAACTTATTAAAAGAATGACAAAAGGTATAAACGGAGGAGGAACCTGCAATGTTGAAATTAAAGCGGAAAATAAAATCATAACTTTTTGCGGAAAAATAGACACAGGCTGTAACCTTAAAGAACCTTTTTCGGGTGATTATGTGATAGTAGCGGAAAAATCTGTTATGGATAATTATTCTCCCGATGAAAAAAAAATCAGATTGATTCCGTACGAAAGTCTTGGAGGAAGCGGCTTGATAAGCGGATTTAAGCCGCAGGAAGTTAAAATTGACGGCAAAAAAATAGATGATCAAATATACATAGGCTTATGTGAAAATATATTAAAAGGCGATATAAAAGCTTTGATTCCCGGGCAAATAGTAAACGGATAAAATTTTTAATTTTGAGAGGTAGAAATTATGTTGCTTTATAAAATTATAAGAAAAATCAAACTCTTTTTTATGTCTGAAAATGAGATATTTTATATTAACGGCAGTGAAACCCTTCCCCCTCCCTTAAACAAAAATGAAGAAATTATAATTATGCAAAGAATAATGGACGGCGATGAAAAAGCACGCGAACCGCTTATTGTACATAATTTGAGGCTTGTAGTTTACATAGCAAAAAAATTTGAGTCACCAAGCGCAAGCGCCGAGGATTTGATATCAATAGGAACGATCGGACTAATAAAGGCTGTTAATACCTTTTCTCCTGAGAAAAACATAAAACTTGCTACATATGCTTCAAGATGCATTGAAAATGAGATACTTATGTTTTTAAGAAAATCATCACAGCTTAAAAATGAAATATCAATCGACGAGCCACTTAATACAGACTGGGACGGAAACGAACTGCTTTTATGCGATATTTTAGGAAGCGAGCCGGACATAATAAACAAGGGAATTGAAAATGACCTTGAAAAAAGTCTTGTTTTACAGGCAGTTTCAAAGCTAAACGACAGAGAATGTCTTATTATGGAGCTTCGTTTTGGTCTGAACGGAAAAAAGGAACACACTCAAAAACAGGTGGCCGATAAACTTGGAATTTCGCAGTCATACATTTCAAGACTTGAAAAGAAGATAATTAAAAGATTAAGGCATGACCTTGAAAAGGCAGTATGAAATCGGGTGGGACCATAAATAATCCCACCCGATTTTTAAAGAAGAGTATCACTTGGATTTGATGCGTTGGCATTACCGTTGTCATCTGATTTGTCGGCATTGTTATCATTTTTTGTATCTTCCGTATTTTCATTACCTATAATGCCGTCATCATCTGTTACAGTGCCGTCAGTCATACCATCTGCTCCTGACATATCGCCGGCCATATCATCTACCGCTTTAGTTACGTCATCCGCTGCTTTTGATACGTCGTCCTGCATATCTGACGAAGCTTTCTGTGTTGTTTTGGTATCACCATTGTTCATATTATCGTTACCGCAGCCTGCAAAACTAAACAACATAAGAACCGCTGCCGAAATTATACATACAGTTTTTTTCATAATTTCATCCCTTAAATAAAAATGGTGCCGTCAAATAACAGCACCATTAGTATTTACTTAAATTAAAAAATTATGAATTTGTTTTAAGTAATATGTAAGTAATTTAAACAGTTTTTTCACTGTTAAAATCTTCCGTTTTTATAGCATTTTCAAAAACTTTTTCTCCGTTTATCCACTTTGAAATAATTACATTGCCATTACCGTCGAACGATACGCTTAACCCGTTTCTTACGCCATTATCATATGAACAAACATCAATAAAATTCCCTTCGTTATCAAAGCGGGCTCCGTAACCGCAGGGAACATTGTTTTCCCACTTGCCGGCATGCATTGTACCGTCGCTCAGGCGGTAACCCACGCCGCCTCCGCTGCGGTTGTTTTCTTTCCAGCTGCCTACATAATTAATTTGTCCGCCTTTATAGTAACACACGCCAAAGCCGCAGCGCAAATTATTTTTGTACTCTCCGTCATATGCCGTTAATCCCAAAGGCGAAACCGTTCTGCCTCTGCCTGTTCTGCAATTATTTTCATCAACATTTCCATAATAAGAATAACGTCCGGATTTTGTAGCAATTTCAATGTCGCAAGGCGGGTCGTTTTTGTTTTCAAAGTTATTGTCATTAAATGCAATATTTAACTCTGACTCAAAGCCGTCTTTTATTTCCTTTTGAGAAATTACATTTTTATTATCCTGTGATTCTTCATTTTCAGAATTATTGTTTTCTTCATTTTCATTATCTATTTTGCTGTTATGAATTTTTTCATCATTGGATGTATAGTTAATTACTTCGCCGAATATGTCTTTATTTGTTTTATGCGCTTCTTCAAGTATCTTTCCAATTTTATCATATGCGGAATAAATTTTGTTTTCTTCTCTGTCAATAACCTCTTCATTATTCTCTTTATAATCTTCAGGCTCAAGATACTCCGCGTTAGTCAAATTAAGAGCATTTTTATCGGTTAAACTAATATCAAAATCACTTATCTTGAAATCAAAGCCTTTATTTTGCTCGTCAAAAGAAATATCGGCAGGCAAATCGTTGGGCCGGTAGCTTTCATCATACCAAAGCATACCTGCGTTTGAATAAACAAGAGCTGAACACTTATTTTTCGGGATTTTGCCTGAAGGAAAAAGCGGGCTTACAGAAAAAGTTCCGTCAGAGCATAACTTTTCAAGCTGCAATGTTACAATGCCGCATATATTTTTAGGATATATACGACAAAGCATTTTGTTATTAATAACGGCGTCAAAATATTCTGTGCGAATCCAGTTATGATTTTTGCTAAAATATGCGCGCTTATATACTGTTCCGTTTTCTCCGTAAAACAAAACGCAATATACTCCGCCTGTTTCAATTTTTACAGACTGATATGGTTTTTTATCTTTGGTAACTTTCCACGACAACGGCTGTTCTGAACACATTGAATAAGACAGATTATAAGTTTTATCACCAAGAATTACCTCTCTTCTGTCATGCTGCACAGAATTATTTGAGTTAAAATAGTTTGCGCGCACGCCTGCAAGGGCATCATTCTTAAAATCAAGTTTTTCAAAATCAGATACTGTTACTGAATATATTATCATTCCGTCAGTAAGCCTTTTAAGCGAGTTCAACATTAACTATTATTCCTTTCAGGAAATTTCATAATAAAAATGCAGGGCGAACACAGTCCGCCCCAACAAATGAATTATAATTTACGGTTAAATAGAAATTGTCATAGCTATATTATAAAGATCCTTGTCAAATACGCGTTTCATATCAAGTGCTTCATTAATGTCAAGGTCGGTAATTTTTCCGTTTTGCATTGCAACAACACGGTTGCCTATATTCTGGTCAAGAAGCTGAACAGCCCTGTAACCCATTTCGCTTGCAACTACTCTGTCACGAAGTGTGGGCGAGCCGCCGCGCTGAACATGACCGAGCACGGTTGCTCTTGCTTCAATGCCAAGACGCTGCTCAATGTACTTGGCAAGATCCTGAACACCTCCTACACCCTCTGCAACAACAATAATAAAATGTTTTTTACCTGTTTTCTGAGTATTTATAATTCTTGAAATAACATCACGCTCTATGTTGTATTGAACTTCGGGAACAAGAATGGCAGTCGCACCGGTAGCAATACCTGTCTGCAAAGCAATGTCTCCGCAGCGTCTGCCCATTACCTCAACAATTGAACATCTGTCATGTGACTGAGCCGTATCACGAATACGGTCAACCATCTGAATTGCAGTGTTCATTGCCGTATCAAAACCTACCGTATATTCAGAACAGGCAATATCATTATCAATTGTACCGGGAACGCCAATGCAGTTTATTCCTGCTCCTGTAAGGTCGCGCGCACCTCTGAATGAACCGTCACCGCCGATTACAACAACACCGCTTATGCCGATGCTGTTGCAGTAATCCGCCGCCTTTTTTACACCCTCCGGAGTATTGTACTCTTCACTCCTTGCGGTGTAAAGCATTGTGCCTCCGTTGCCGATAATATCAGAAACGCTGCGAAGGTTCATTTCTTTAACATCTCCGTTTAAAAGACCGTTATAGCCCCTGTAAACTCCATAAACCTTCATTCCTTTGTTAATGCCTGCACGAACAACGGCTCTGACAGCTGCATTCATACCGGGTGCGTCACCGCCGCTTGTAAGTACTGCTATTGATTTCTGCGCCATAATATTACCTCCACAAGGATATATGCTTAATAACAATGATATTATAATACAACTGCCAATTCTTTACAAGGGGAATTTTTAATAATTTTTATTTTGTCATGATAATATTCTCTTATCTAATATTATTTCCAATATGTTATTATTTAAAATTTAAAATTTTTTATAGGTTTATTTCTGAATTTTTAATTTAGAACATTAAAGTAATGTCGCTATAATAAGGATACGCATTATATTGACAATCAAATTATCTTATAATATAATTATAATAAAATTACCATTTTATAGATAATACTAAAGAAGCTTTTAATAATAACTATATTTCTTAAATTATATGAAAACAGTATTATATTTGTTTTCACTTTAAAAATGGGACGGAGGAAAATATGACAAAATTATATTTAGCAATTCCTTGTTACAACGAAGAAGAAGTATTGCCTGATTCGGCAGAAAAACTTTTTAATAAATTTTGTAATATGATGTCTGAGGAAAAGATTTCAGAGGACAGCAAAATTGTGTTTATTGACGACGGCTCAAAGGACAAAACATGGAGCATTATCTGCGACCTGCATGAAAAAAATAATATTTTTGAGGGAATAAAACTGTCGCGAAACAGAGGTCACCAAAACGCTTTGCTGTGCGGTCTTATGACTCTTAAAGACAAAGCGGATGCAGTTATTTCAATTGACGCCGACTTGCAGGACGACATTAATACGTTTGACGAGATGGTAGCAAAATACGAAGACGGATGCGATGTTGTTTACGGTGTTCGTTCAAAAAGAGAAACTGACACATTTTTTAAGCGCTTTACTGCTGAGGCATTCTACAAAATACTTGATAAAATGGGCGCAAAAGTTATTTTTAACCATGCTGATTTCAGACTGATGAGCAAACGGGCGCTTGAAGCATTTTCACAATATAAAGAAACTAATATTTTTCTGCGCGGTATGGTTCCGCTTATAGGTTACAAGTCGGACATAGTAACATATGAGCGTTCGGAACGCCTTGCGGGAGAAAGCAAATATCCTTTGAAAAAAATGCTGGCGCTTGCTTGGGAAGGCATAACCTCTATGAGCATTCAGCCCATAAGAATAATAACATGGTTAGGCGCTATTGTTTTTGCGGTGAGCATAATTATGATAATTTATTCTATTATATGTCTGTGTGTCGGCGCTACCGTCAGCGGATGGACAAGCATTTTGTGCTCAATTTGGGCAATAGGCGGATTACAGCTGCTTGCAATAGGAATTATCGGAGAGTATATAGGCAAGATTTATTTAGAGGCAAAAAGACGTCCCCGATATATTGTTGAAACATATCTTAGTGACTAAATATAATTGAAACAGCCTGTATTTTGATTACGGGCTATTTTTGTTTATGCACAAATAATATTTTAAAATAAAAAATCGCTAATTTGTTATAAACTGTAAATAATAATAATGAGGAGATGTTTTATTTGGACTTAAAAAAGCTTGAGTCACGCAACACTTCATTGGACATTATAAGAATTGTTGCTGTCTTTACGGTTATATCTGTTCATTTTTTCCTTAATAACGGGTTTTACAGCGAAACTGTTTCGGGCACTAATATGTATATTATGTGCCTTATGCGAACACTGTTTTCAATATGCGTTCCCATGTTTTTGGTTTTAACCGGATATTTAATGTGCAAAAAAACACTTTGCAAAAAATTTTATCTCGGTATAACCAAAACACTTACCACTTTTGTTCTTGCAAGTATTGCTTGTATGATTTTCAAAGCAGTACATAATAATACTTCTTTAACTTTTAAATCGTTACTTTTGGGTACTCTTGATTTTACGGGTGCAAATTATTCCTGGTATGTTGAGATGTACATAGGTCTGTTTTTGCTTATTCCGTTTTTAAACATCATTTACAACAAGCTTGAAAGTAAAAAGCACAAGCAGATACTTTTGCTGACTATGATAGCGCTCACAATTCTGCCTTCGCTTTTTAATATTTATAATTTTGATTCGGCACAATGGTGGTCAAATCCGACAACATCAGACACATTTGCAAAGCTAATTCCATCATGGTGGATGGGATTTTACCCTGTCACCTACTATTTTGCAGGTTGTTATATACGCGAATACGGTATTCATTTAAAAACAAGTTCATTGCTTGTTTTGCTTGTTGTATGCACATTTTTGTTTGGTTCGTTTAATTTTTACAGAAGCTATGGCACTACGTTTAAATCAGGCACATATGTATTTTGGTACGGTTTTGAACCGTTTATTTTAACCATAATTGTATTTGTTCTGTTAAGCAGAATCAAAACAGATAATCTTTCTGTAATTCCAAAATGGATATTATGGAAAGTGTCTGATTTAGCTCTCGGAATTTATCTTTTGTCATATATATTTGATACTGTCTTTTATCCAAAGCTTAATACCGCGGTTAATCCTATGACGCAGCGACTTGGTTATTACTTTATTTTAGTTCCGTTTGTTTTTATATGTTCATTGCTGTCATCCGCCGTAATAAGTATAATTGAGAAAATCATACGTTATGTTTTTACGGAAATATATTCATATGTTAAATCAAAAAAAGACGTGATCAATAATATATTTTTACAGGACCGCATTTTTATTATTCTGTTCGCGGGCGCAATAATTTTGGCATTCTGGAAATGCTTTTACGGTTTTGGAGGAAATGACGAGGCGTTTTATCTGACGGTTTCCCATCGCCTTTCTTTGGGTGACTCTTTGATCAGGGATGAATGGCATCTTTCTCAGCTTTCGGGCTTTTTACTTCTCCCCTTTGTCAGCATATTCAGATTTATTACTCAATCAACCGAAGGCATTATGATTACTGCAAGAATAGTTTACATTATTCTTCATGCCGCTTTATGTGCTTTCATTTATTTAAGACTCAGAAAATATGGATTTATGTCAGTTGTTGCTTCGGTTCTTTATTTTTTGTTTACTCCGTACGACATTATGGCTCTCAGCTACAATACAATGGGACTTGACTTAATAGTTTTAACGGGAATAATAATGGCGACCTCAGATTATGCAAAAAAACTTCCTCTTATTACCAGCGGAATTGCTTTTGCCGCCGCTGTGCTTTGCTGCCCATATCTCAGCGCTGCGTATGTCATATTCGGTATTTGTGTAATTGTGCATATAATATTAAAAAGAAGCAATTTCACAAAAAATATTTTTGCCGATGATTTGTTCTCCGGCAAAACATTTTTATGGTTTACCGTAGGCATAGCCTCGCTGGCAGCAGTATTCTTAATTTATTTGTTTTCAAGCATAAGCATAAGCGATATAACGGCAAATCTTCCTAATATGCTTACTGACCCTGAGCATCCTCAAACGGCAATCACTTCAAAATTACTTTCTTATTTTACATCTGTTTTAAATTGTCAGGCGCAGTTTAAATATGCAATAATCAGTTATGCACTTGTAATTTTGGCAATGATTTTAGATATAAACAGAAAGAACCACCGCCTGATTTATCTTATGATAAGCTCAGGAATTGTAATTTTCACTTATGTTCTTTTTGTTCCGAATCTTACTTCCGTTTACTACAATGCAATAATGTTCCCGATGATCTTCCTTGGTATAACTTCGTATATTCTTTTAGACCGCAAACCAAAAAGACTGCTAATATGCCTGTTCGCATTGGGAATATTGTATTCTGTTGCTATCAGCCTGTCATCAAACCAATATTTTTACGTTATTTCAATGGCAATTTCGGCGTCAAATATTGCAAGCATCATATTCCTCGGAGTATTGCTCAAAGAAATGCAGGAAAGAAGCGATACGGTTCAATATGAAAAAGTGTTAAAACGCGCAGGCTTTGTTCTTATTGCCTTTGTAATTTTTCTTCAGGGAGCATTTCAAATCAAAATAAAAGTTTCACATTGTTTTTGGGAAAGCGGCAGCCCGAGCACGCTAAATTACCAAATAGAAGATGGTCCCGCAAAGGGAATTTTTACAGATGTATCAAAGTTTAACGAATATGAAAACATTTATAATGACTTGCAATATTATAAAAATATAGACCGAAAAAATATTCTTTTTATGACCGAAAAAACATGGTGTTACCTTGCGGTCAACGACTTCACATACGGTGCTTATTCGGCTTGGCTTTCGGGTGAGAATAATACAAGTATTGAAAGACTTAAAATTTACTATTCCTTAAATCCTGAAAAAATCCCGGAATATATTTATATTCCGAAAGTTGCTAAATGGGATTTAACAAATATCTACAACGATGCGCAGAAAAACGGTTATACTATAAATGAGAATGCTATCAGCTACAAGCTGACAAAAGTTCATTGATTAAAATAATCAAAAAATAAAAGTTTTACGATTAAAAAATCTTGTATATTCAGCTATTTTATGTTATATTAAAAAATATTCGGTTTTTTAACAAATGTAAATCTAAATTGATATTTTGTATAAGGATTTTTCCGTGGGGGTAATTTTATGGATTTTCTTGAAGCTTACAATGAGTGGCGCAAATTCGCCACCGAGGACAGCGACCTTGTTAACGAACTTGAAAGCATAAAAAGTGATGAAAATGAAATACACGAGCGTTTTTACACTTCACTTGCTTTCGGTACGGCAGGACTGCGCGGAATAATCGGCGCGGGTACTAACAGAATGAACATCTATGTTGTAAGGCAGGCAACGCAGGGACTTGCAAATTATGTTCTTCAAAAATACGGCAAAGGTTGTGTTGCAATTTCTCATGACAGCAGAATCAAGGCCGACCTTTTTATGATTGAGGCCGCAAAAGTTCTTGCGGCAAACGGCATTAAAGTTTACATTACAAAGGAGCTGCAGCCCACTCCGGTTCTTTCATATCTTGTTCGTTATTTTAAATGTCAGGCAGGAATTATGATTACCGCAAGCCACAATCCCGCCGCTTACAACGGTTATAAGGCATACGGCGAAGACGGCTGTCAGATGACGGATGTTGCCGCAGGCATTGTTTATGACGAAATATGCAAGCTTGATATGTTTAAAGACGTCAAAACAATGAACTTTGAAAAAGCTGTTGAAGAAAATCTGATAGAATATGTAGACGATAAGGTTTATGACTCTTACCTTGAAAAGGTTATGGAACAGCAGGTCAATCCCGGAACTTGCGAAAATGCGGGACTTAAAATCGTTTACACTCCTCTAAACGGTACCGGCAATAAACTTGTAAGAAAGGTTCTTAGTAATATTGGAGTCACTGACATTACGGTTGTTCCCGAGCAGGAAATGCCCGACGGGAATTTTACGACCTGCCCCTACCCTAACCCCGAAATAAAAGAGGCTCTTGCAAAAGGTCTTGAGCTCTGCGAAAAAGAACAGCCGGATTTACTGCTTGCTACCGACCCGGACGCGGACCGTGTGGGTATTGCGGTTAAAGATCACGACGGAAGCTACCGTCTTATTACAGGCAATGAGAACGGCGTAATGCTGACAAACTACATCCTCTCCTGTAAAAAGGCTGACGGCACACTGCCTGAAAAACCGGTAGTTGTTAAAACGATTGTTACTACAAAATTAATCAACAAACTTTGCGAAAAATATGACTGCGAGCTTAAAAACGTTCTTACGGGCTTTAAATATATAGGCGAAGTTATTCTTAATCTTGAAAAAGTACACGAGGAAAACCGTTTTCTCTTTGGATTTGAAGAAAGCTACGGTTATCTTTCAGGCACTTATGTAAGAGATAAAGACGCAGTTGTAGCCTGTATGCTCATTTGTGAAATGGCCGCTTATTACAAAAAGCAGGGCAAATCTCTTGCCGAAGTTATTGACGGTCTGTATGAAGAATACGGTTATTACATGAACAAAACCGTTTCTTTTGAATTTGAAGGCGCGTCAGGAATGAAGAAAATGGCTCAGATCATGTCGGATATAAGAGACGATATTCCTGTGCAGATCGACAGCTACGGCGTTGTAAGAATCAGCGACTATTTTCTTAAATATGAAAAAGATATGATTACGGGCGACAAAAAAGACATTGATTTGCCAAAATCTAATGTTATCGCTCTTAATCTTGACGGCGACAATGCTGTTATAATCCGCCCGAGCGGCACAGAGCCTAAAATAAAGCTTTATATTACCGCGGTAGGCAATAACAGAGCAGACGCTGAAAATATTTGTAATAATCTTATTGTTTCCGCTAAAAAGCTCCTCGGCGTTGAGTAATTAATCAATAAAATAATTGACCCATCCAAATTGGATGGGTATTTTTTTATCAAAAAATGGCATACTATCTTTATAAAAATTTTGGAGGCGTTATTATGATAGAGCAGGATACCATAAAACTGCTGAGAGAATGTGACGCAGGAATTAAAATGGGTGTTGCGTCAATTGATGAGGTTCTTAACTATGTGTCTAATAAAAAATTAAAAGAATATTTGTCAGACTGCAAAAACGAGCATGACAAACTAAAGGAAGAAATACAGATTCTTCTTGATGAATACCATGATGAGGGAAAAAATCCAAATCCTATGGCAAAAAGTATGTCCTGGATGAAAACCAATGTAAAACTGGTTATGGATGAATCCGACAGTACAATTGCCGACCTGATAACTGACGGATGTAATATGGGTGTAAAAACGCTTAACCGCTATCTAAATCAATATGAGGCTGCCGATGAAAAATCAAAGGATATTACAAAACGTCTGATTAATCTTGAGGAAAAACTTGCAATAGACATACGCCAGTTTTTATAAGTTGATTTATATTCAATTTTTAAGAGGTCATATTGTTATTTTACTGCAATCTTATTTACTAAAAATATGTTTGTACTCATTATGAACTCACAAATTAACAAAACCTCAGAAGTAAGATTTTACCAAACTTCTGAGGTTTTGTTGTCTAATTCTTAAAACGGTGAATACCATTAAAATCAGAAACAGCAATACAGCCCGTTGTACATTCTCTTGCACATACGCCGAAATCATCACATTCGGGACATTTTGAGTAATCGATCACAGCAAGATTATTAACGACTTTAATCGCATCATTTGAGCAGACTTTTTCACATTTTCTGCACCCAATACAGCCGTTTTTGCAAGCCTTGCGTGTAAACGCGCCCTTATCCGTGTTGCTGCAAGTTACAACAACCCTTTCCACGTCATCCATCAGTGAAATAAGGTGATTAGGACAGGCCTTTGTACAAAGTCCGCATCCTGTACACAACCTTGTATCAACATGAGCAATTCCGTTTTCTATGCAAATTGCGTTGTTGGGGCAAGCGTTCATACAGTCACCCAGCCCCATACAGCCATAGGGACATTCGCCCTTTGAGCCAAAAATAAGCTTTGCCGCCGTACAGCTCTCAATTCCTATATACTCAACTTTATCCTGAGTATTATTGCAATCTCCTGCACAGTGTACAACTGCAACCTTTTCTACAACATCCTCAAACTCAACGCCGAGAATCTCGCTTAATTTTCGTGAAACAGCGTCGGCTCCGGGAATACAAAGGTTCGTTGCCGTTCCGTCAATTTCGGCAAGCGCTTTTGCATAACCGTCGCATCCTGCAAATCCGCAGGCACCGCAGTTTGCTCCGGGCAGGCATTCACGAATCAGCGGTATTTTTTCATTTTCCTTAACAGCCATAAACTTTGAAGCGACTGCCAGTACCACGGCGCAGATCACACCGATAATTACAACGGGGATAACCGCAATTAAAATTTCATTCATTACCGGCACCTCCTTTATGCAAAAAGATTTTCAATAACGCCCGAAAATCCCAAAAAGGACAGCGATGTTATTGACGCCGCTACAAGTGTAATTGGAAGTCCCTGAAAAGCTTTGGGAATATCGGCACCCTCAAGCCTTGAGCGAACTCCCGCAAACATTACCATGGCAAGGAAAAATCCCAGGCCGCTGCCAAGAGAATTTACCATTGATTCGGCAAAGGTATAGCCCTCGTCAATATTTAAAATGGTAACGCCCAGTACGGCACAGTTTGTTGTAATCAGCGGAAGATATACTCCGAGCGACTTGTGAAGCGACGGAATATATCTTTTTAATATAATTTCCACAAGCTGAACAAGAGCCGCAATTACAAGAATAAATACAATAGTCTGTAAATATCCTAAATTATTTGGGTCAAGCAAATATGTCTGAATAGGCCATGTTACAGCCGTAGCCATAAGCATTACAAAAATTACAGCAACGCTCATTCCCGCCGCCTGATTCAGCTTTTTTGAAACGCCTAAAAACGGACATATTCCTAAAAAGCGTGACAATACATAGTTGTTTATAAACACGGCGGAAAGCATAATTATAATAAAATTTGTCATACTTCTTCCTCCTTTTCCTCACAGGAGGTTTTTCCGCAGATCTCAGCCGACGGACATCCTGCGCAGCCAAAATTCTTTTTTGCATTTTTGCCGCCCGAAATTTTATTGACAACTGCTATAAGAATGCCAAACACTAAGAATCCGCCCGGAGCCATTGTCATAATTGAAATATTGTTTTGTGCAAGCACGGGGATCTGAATCCCCATCCATGTGCCACTGCCAAACACCTCACGTATCGTAGCCATAAGAAGTAAAGCAAGTGTAAAACCCGCGCCCATACCCAAAGCGTCAATTGCAGAGTCGATCACCTTGTTTTTGTTTGCGTACATTTCTGCGCGTCCTAAGATAATGCAGTTTACAACTATTAGAGGAAGATAAATTCCTAAAGATTCGTCAAGTGCCGGAGCAAACGCCTTAACAAGCATTTGCACCATTGTTACAAAGCCCGCAATAAGCACTATGTAGCAGGGTATCCGCACCGTGTCGGGAATTACCTTTCGCAGCGCCGAAATTACAATATTAGAGCAGAGCAATACTATTGCAGCAGCCGCACCCATTCCCAGCGCGCTTGAAACGCTTGTTGAAACCGCAAGGGTCGGGCAGGTTCCGAGTATAAGAACAAGAACCGGATTTTCCTTAATAATGCCCTTTAAAAGGTTTTGTCTTTTATTCATTACTCCGCCTCCTTTACTTTATCAAACGCCTCAAGAGCTTCTTCAATTGCGTTTTTATATGCTGTTGAAGAAATAGTTGCACCCGAAACAGCGTCTACCTCATTAAGTGTTTCTGAGTTTTTTCCAGCATATTGATTTCTGTATGGGTCCTCGGCAGTTTTTGAGCCAAGTCCGCTTGTTTCTGAGTGTGAAAGTGTTTTACATGCTTCGATCGTGCCGTCGGCTTTAACTCCGCAAATCAGCTTCATATCACCGCCGTATCCCTTTGTTGTAAGCATAAACACATAGCCTGCGCCGTTTTCGGCACGGTAAATTTCAGTTACTCTCTCAGTTGCGGTATCAAAAGCGACCTGTTTAAAGGAATCTGCCTGCGATAAAACCTCCGACATCGCCTCCTGTGCCGCCTTTTGCTCCGATTCGGCAATAATCGGAGAGGTAACAGTATTGATATACGCCAACAGCGCCGTCACTACAAGGCATATGCAAGTAAGCACGAGCACCGGCTTAATAAAATTTTTAAACATATCTTTCACTGCCTGTCACCTCCGATAAGGGGCTTTGAGCGTGTAAGCCTTGAAATGTACGGTGTAAAAATGTTCATCAGTAAAATTGAGTACGACACACCTTCGGGAGAAGTACCCCAAAACCTGATAAGTATTGTAATAAGACCGCAGCCTATACCGAAAATAACCTTGCCCCATTTAGTTGAAGGAGTTGTTGCGTAGTCGGTCGCCATAAAAAATGCACCTATAATAAGTCCGCCGGACATAAGCTGATAAATAGGCGACTTGTCAAAAATCAGCGACATTACAAGCACTGTGCCGATAAATGCAGCGGGCGTGTGCCATGTTATTACGCGCTTTGCAATAAGATATATTCCGCCTGCAAGCAAAGCTATTGTACAGGTTTCTCCCAAACATCCGCCGCGGACGCCCAACAGCATATCTGTATATGAGGGCAGACTGTCAAGCTCACCTTTAAACATAAGAGCAAGCGGCGTAGCGCTTGAGTAAGCGTCCGGGAATGTCCAGGTAGTCATAGTTCCCGAAAACGCCGTCATCATAACAATTCGGGCGGTAATTGCCGGATTTGCAAAGTTCTGACCTATGCCGCCGAAAAGCTGCTTTACAACAACTATTGCAAAAGCGCTTCCGAAAGCCGCCTGCCACAAAGGAATGGAAACAGGCAGGTTGTATGCAAGCAGAACGCCAGTTACAACAGCAGAAAGATCCGGTATAGTGTTATCCCTTTTGCAGATTTTTTCAAACACCCACTCAGACGCAATACATACGGCAACGCATACGCCTATAACAAGCAGCGACCTTGCTCCGAAAATTATAACAGAAGCAACTCCGGCAGGCAGCAGAGCTATTAGCACATCAAGCATAATTTTCTGAGTTGTCCTCGGTGATGAAATATGAGGGGAAACAGATGATATAAGCTTATTCATTTTTCTCCCCCTTTTCCTCTTTTTGTTCTTTTAAATATTTATTAAGCTTTGCCTTTGCAAGTTTGTTGGTCTGTACGATAGGTCTGTTTGCAGGACAGACATATGCGCAGCATCCGCATTCCATGCATAGATCGGCACACAGCTTTTTAAGCTCATCATATGAATCAAGTTTGTAAGCCTTTGCAATTGCAGGCGGGTCAAGTCTGAGAGGGCAATGATTTATGCAGGCGCCGCAGCCGATACATGAAGTAGTTTTTGGAGGCCGCGCCTCCTTTTCGTCCAAAGCGATCACCGCATTCGTCATTTTAAGCACGGGAACATCTAACGACGATACTGCTATTCCCATCATCGGACCGCCGTAAAGCACCTTTTTAGGCTCCGACTTAAATCCTCCGCAAAATTCAAAAAGCCTTTCTACAGGTGTTCCTATGGGAGCAATTACGTTTTTTGGCTCTTTAACGGCAGAGCCGTCAACTGTAATGCATTTTTCTACAAGAGGCATACCTGTTTCAATATATTCAGCAATAGATGTAAGTGTGGTGCAGTTGATTACAATTGCTCCTACATCAAGGGGCAAACCGCCCTTTGGAATGATTCTGCCTGTGGTATTGTAAACAAGCACCTTTTCACCGCCCTGCGGATAAACCGAGGGCAGCACCTTTACCTCAACTCCGCTTTTGCTGTTTGCAATCTCTGTCATCTTTTCAATGCAGGGTTTTTTGTTATTTTCAATTCCGATTATAATGTGTTTTGCGCACAAATATTTTTGAAGCAGATCTATTCCCTTTGAAATATATTCCGCTTTGTCAAGCATTGTTCTTGTGTCAGAGGTTATGTACGGTTCACATTCTGCGGCGTTGATAACAACCGTTTCTATCGCCGATAAATCCTTTACGTTAAGCTTTACAAACGTGGGAAAGCCCGCTCCGCCCAAGCCGACAATCCCGCTTTCCTTTACCGCGCTTACAAAGCTTTCAAAATCAGTCACAACGGGAGGCTTTACACTTTCGCAAACCTCCTGCATACCGTCAGTTTCAATTACAACGGCTGTTGCTTTCATTCCGCCCGACATTGTTATTTCGTCAAGCTTTTTTACTTTTCCCGACACGCTTGAATGTACGGGAGCGCTGATAAATCCGTCGGCCGACCCGATAAGCTGTCCTACGGTCACCCTCTCGCCTGCTTTAACAGTAGGTACGGCGGGCTTTCCGATATGCATTGACATTGGAATTACCACCGTTTCTGGCAGAGGGAGCTTTAAAGGTACTATATCCGCGGTATTTTTTTTGTGCGGAACTTTGATACCACTTAATCTCATATGTTCCTATCCTCCAAATATTTTATTAAAAATTATTTTTTATTCTATATCGGCAAATTAAAACCAAATTTGACAAAATGCCGTTCCAGCCATTAAATATTTATAATCTTTAGAAAATCAATTTAGATGGTTCTCCAACCACTTTTTAAGTCGTATATACACAAGCTGAGCGCATAAACCCGTAAATGCACCGGAGATAATGCCTGATATTAAAAGAACAGGCAGATAACACACAATTTGAACCGTTGACGTCATAAATACTGCCGCCAGAAGCTGACCGATGTTGTGCGTTACGGCGCACAGAGCGCTTAGAACCCAAATTTGCTTCAGCGGAAAAAATCTTTTCAACAGAACCATCAGCACAAAGGAAAGTAACCCTCCCGTTAAACTGTAAATAAACGCTACGGTCTGACCCGTAAATATACTTCCAAGCACAATTCTTAAAAAGAGCAGCGCCGCGGCATATCGCGTTCCCAAAGCGTAAAGAGCAAACAATGTAAATACATTGGCAATACCCAGCTTTATGCCGTATATAGGAGTAAGCGGAGGTATTGCCGCCTCAATGGTAAAGGCAACAAGAGCAAAAGCTGTAAGAATTGCAGTTAAAATCAAATTTCTTGTTTTCATTATACAGCACCTGTTTTAGCGTCTGCACCGTCAGATGAGCTTTCAAATTTAATTACCACCTTATTTGGCAGGCAAACAATCGGCGTACCGCTGCTTTCAAGCGCACCGTGCTTTACACAAATTTTGTCGGGACATTCCGCCGACTTCATCTCAATATGCCCGTGTGAAATAAAAATTGTGTTTTTTCCGAATTTACCCGAAAGCGTTATTTCACGCTCCCCAGTAACGCTGTTGAGATCAATTTTTTCAACAAGGCTTCCGTTCTGATAAATTCCCACAATTTTTGACGGATATGACGGAGTTGAAACCAACATCCACCAAACAGCGCACACAAGCACCGCTAATGACAAAATTATTATCCATACGCGGGTCTTCATATTTTAATCACCTCAAAGCTGCGCTGCGAAGAAAAGCTGTTTTTAAGGTTGTCGGTAATATAAACCTCGTTTTTATCCGTAACAAATACCGCCCCGAAAAGGGTATTGTTTTCACTGTAAAGACTGCTTGCTCTTTCAAGGCCCATAACAAAAAGTCCTGTTGAAAGAGCGTCTGCAAGGGTGTCGTCTTCAGACACTACCGTTACCGATTTCAGACCGCTTTTTGCAGGATAACCCGTATCTGTATTTAATATATGATGGTACACTTGTCCGTTTTCTTCAAAATAACGCTGATAACCGCCCGAGGTTACAACAGCAGTGTTGCTGACTGAAAGTGTTCCTACCTGCTGTGTATTATCATCAGGGTCGGTGATTGCAACGCTCCAATCAGAGCCGTCAGGCTTTGAGCCAACAGCTCTTATGTTGCCTCCCAGTGAAATCAGCGCAGAATAAATTCCGTTTTCTTCAAGAATTTGCGCCGCTCTTGCCGAGGCATATCCTTTAGCAATTCCGCCCAAATCTAACGAGGTGTTCCTGTCAAGAGTTATATTGTTTTTGTCGATTCTTATGTGCTCCGCTCCAACGGTTTTAAGCGCGTCAGCAATCTCATTTTCAGACGGAACACGGTTTTTTAGTCCCGAATAAAATCCCCATATGCGGGTAAGCGGTTCAGTTGTAATATCAAATGCACCGTCGGTCATATTATAAATTTTTATTGCGCGGTTTAAAAGATTAAGAGTGTCGGCGGAGGCGCTTATTGTTTTGTCACGGTTAAGCCTGTAAATTTCGCTGTTTTTGTTTTGGACAGAAAGCAATGTATCAAGCCTGTTAATTTCACTTTCAGCTGTTTTAACGGCACTTTCGCTTTTGCTTCCGTAGGCGGTCAATGTCATAATTGTGTCCATTGCAAAAAACTCGCTGTTATACCTTGAGTCAAAATTACAGGCTGAGCAAAATAAAACGGCAACGGCCATAAATAAAACACATAACTTTTGCAATACCTTCAAAAAACCAAACCCTTATCAGCCATTATACAGACATTATACTACAAAATTTTAAAATATCCAATATTATTTTTAAATAAGAAAATATTTTCATTTTTTAAAGAGAAGTTAAATTGATAATTAAAATTTCAGAAAAACTGAAGCCCCCGACCTTTTGGGTCAGGGGCTTAATGAATTTACTGTCAGTCGCGTTCTTTGTCATGACTGAATATTTCGCCTGTTATTGCGTTAATTTCGTATTCATACTCATATTCTCCGGCACTGAAGCTGACATCATAAATAACAACGCCGTTCTCCCGGTCAAGCTCTGCTTCAAACTCTTTTGCGCTGCTGCCGGATATTCCCGCGTGTTTAAAAGCAATTTCCTTTGCTTTCTGCTCGCCGATGTAATTTGAAGAAGAAGACTTGTCATTAGAAGATGACGACTTATTGTTTGATGTGGTTTTGCCGTTTGATGAAGATTTGCTATTCGATGAAGTCTTAGTATCGGTGCCGTTACGGTAGTCATCGTCGATCTCGCTGTCATAACGAGCTATTTTGCCGGTAGTCGCATTGATCTCATAGTCATACTCATATCCCCCGGCACTGAAGCTGACATCATAAACAACAGTTCCGTTTTCACGGTCAAGCTCTGTTTCAAGCTCATTTACACTGCTGACGGATACTCCTGCGTGTTTAAAAGCGATATCATTTGCTTTTTGTTCGCCGATATAACCGGAAGATGACGACTTGTTGTTTGAAGGAGATGACTTTTTATTTGAAGAGGACGACTTGTTATTTGATGACGAAGAATTGTTGTTTGATGTTGACGATTTATTGTCAGATGAGTTTGATGAATCCCCGGTGGTTTTTTTGTTGCCGGAGGAATCACGGTAGTCATCGTCAAGTTCTCTGTCATATTTGACTACGTCTCCGGTTACTGCGTCTATTTCATACTCATAATCATAATCGGATACCATAAACTCGACCTCATATACCATTTTACCGTTCTCAATGTCAAGCTTCACTTTGCCGTCAGCCGCTGAAATATTTTCGTCAGTTTTCTCACAAATAAGATTCGATATATCTTTTTTCAGTTCCTGGTTTTCGGCGTTGTCGGCGGCATGATTAACCGCTTTATTCCATGCGGACTTTTCGCCGATATATCTGTCGGTGCTGGGAGTTCCTGTTATTTGCAGGTTATCGTTTGTAATTCCGTCGCTTTGTCTAAGCACATTGAGTTCATTTATAGATAGTCCTGCGAGTTCCTCAAATGTAAGAAGCGAATTTTCAGCCAAAATATCTGAAATAAGCTGTGCCTTTGAGCAAGAAACCCCGTACTGCTCCGCAAGAGCCGATATATCGCTGTCGTGAGATATAGTCTGGCTTAAAATTGCCCCGTCTATTGACGCACCGCCTATTATTGCGTTGATATTCTCAACAAGCCTCTGCTGAAGTTCAGCAGCCTTTTGCGGGTCGCCGTTATCAACGGAAACAAGAATTGAGTTTGCTATGTCGCTAAGATATCCGTTTTGAAGCATTGAACCTATAAGAGCGTTAACCGAAACTTCAAGGTCAGTTCCTTTAAAGTCCATATCTCCAATTATCTTCTCTCCGTCGGAATTAAGCGCGTTTACTTCAAGTACTCTCTCATTACGGTTGAGAAGTATTTCAACGCTGGGGTTGACATCGAAGAACACCTTTGTTTCAACGATGTTGACGCCTATCATTGAAAGCACAGCAGCAGTTCCTCCGAAAAGAACAACAAACGCCGCGGCAATGGCCGCTATCTTATAAATTAAACCTTTTTTCTTCTTGTTTTCTGTCATTTCAATCACGGTTCCTTTCTGCTCTGAACACTGCTGCAAAACGGAGTCCAGAATATCAGGCACAGATTTTGAGAAGGCGCTTTTTATTTTTTGCTCTATGTCTTTATTTGCCATAGTATCCTCCATTCCTTAATTGTCGCTTAGTGTTTTTCGCAATTTTTTTATTGCCCTGTTGTACTTTGACAGAACCGTAGACAGCGGCAAACCGAGGATCTCGGCAATTTCGCGATGCTTAAATCCTGATACTGCGTGCAAAATTACGATTTCACGCTCAGAATCGCCGAGAGTCTCAATACATTTGCGTATCACTATTTTATCTTCGCTTGTTAATTCCTCATTTTCCGGCATATAAACAGCCGTTTCAAGCGGCTCGTCTGAAAATCTGCTTTTTCTGCGAAGATTCATCAGGCATAAACTGCGGGCTATTGTTATTATCCACGCCATAGGCTTGCCCATACTCTGATATCCCGGCGCAGAACGCCAAACCTCAAGCATAGTGTCGTGCAAAACATCTTCCGCATCCGAACGGTTCTTCAAAACCGAAAGCGCATAGGAATACACCGAAACGCTGATACAGTTGTACAAAACGGCAAGAGCGCTCTTGTCGCCGTCTGCGATTTTTGCTATCTGTTCATCAAGCATTTTTAAACTGTTTGTTTCAACGTTCAACATATTTCCTGCTCCTTTCATTAAGTAAATGCATTAAGATAAGATTTTATTGCACCGAAATTGGAAAATTTTTATATTTTTAGTTTAATTATAAAACCTAATTAAAAAAATGTTATTAAGTGTATTTGCAAATTATCTGATTGTGAAATTCGCATTAAATTTACAATTATTAATGAAATAATTATATGCTATATTATATTAACTGTCAACGTAAATAACTTTTTCAAAATTAAAATATAAACCGAAGATGTAGCAAATGAAAAGCCTCCCCAAAAAGTGAGGCGTCATAAAATTTGTAACATTATATAAATTCATTTAAGTCTAAGTCGAACTATTAAAATAAATTTCACTTACAATAGCATTTAGTTGTTTTACAAATTCGTTAAAGCGTTATAGGACCTGTTATCATTTTGCTATCAAACAGGTAATTTTTAAGACATAAAGCCTTTATTTATGCAAGTTTTAGCCGTTCTTTTGTTTTCATTACTTTGTCCTTTTATTATTTTTAATACATTCTCCTAAAACAGCACCGCCCAATATCATAACAGCACCGATGATCTGCACGGGAAACATAGTTTCCTTCAAAAACAAAACGGAAAACAGTACCGCCGAAAGAGGTTCAAAGTATCCGCAGATAGCGACGGTCTGCACGGGCAGATTTCCAATAGAGGAAAAATAGAAATAGCATCCGACGCCCGTATTCATCAGTCCAAGAATAAAGATCGGAACAATACTCGATTGTGGTATGACGATTGAAAATCCTTGCTTGCAACCGACAAAAACAGCTACCATCAGAAAGCTGATAAAAAGTTGGAGAGCTGCGTTTTCCAGTCCGGTAATTGCTTTCGCTTTCTTATTGAAAATAACCATCATAGAGTACATTACAGCCGAAAGCAGCCCGCAGAGAATACCAAAGGTATCGCCATTTCCGCCGAAAGCGTTTCCGCTGATCAGGAAAGCACCGCCCAAAACGGACAGAAAACCAATACACTTAAACACGGTCAACTTCTCTTTGAATAGGAGCGGCGACAGCGCCATTACAATAACTGGCCCGCAATAGTAAAGAAGGGATGAAATGCTGACGCCGATTCTTGCGTAGGCTTCATAAAGAAAAATCCAGCTCGTTCCCATCGCAATGCCGGAAACCGTAAGCCATAGGAATTGTTTTTTATGTTGATAAAAGGTCAGTTTTCCCTTGCCCGCAAAGAAAAGGACGATTAAGAACAGACTACCGATCAGAGTGCGTAGCAGGACGATTTCGTAGCTGCCTAAAGCGATATAGCTCGCAACAATTCCGTTTGAGCCAAAAAGCAGCAGACCAATTATGTATTTGAAATACGAACGTTTCATTGTTTTTAAATTTACCTCACAACCTTGATTTTTCGACGATTATAGTGTATCATAAATCCGTACATTTGAAAAACGAATTTATCAAATGATTTACATTCGGAAAGCAGATGAACGGATGGAAATGAACTTACAGAAATATTTTTCCTTTGTGAAAACAGCGGAATGCGGCAGTTTTACAAAAGCGGCTGAACTACTGAACTACTCACAGTCCAGTATCAGCAGAATGATTGGGGATCTTGAAAAGGAATGGAAAGTATCTCTCCTTGAACGTAGCGTCGGCGGCGTAAGATTAACATCGGATGGAATGAAATTGCTGCCGTATGCAAAAAGCGTCGTTGCTGAATTTGAGAAACTGCAAATGGAAATAGACGAACTGAACGGATTACAATCGGGGCTAATCCGCATCGGAACCTTTTCCAGCGTAGCCACTCATTGGCTGCCGAATATTATTAAAGAATTTCAGAAAGATTATCCGAACATCGATTATGAATTACTGCTGGGAGATTATACAGAAATAGAGGAATGGATTTTAGAAGGGAGAGTGGACTGCGGCTTTCTTCGGTTGCCGACTCATCCCGAACTGGAAACCATTTTTTTAGAGCAAGACAAGCTGTTGGCGATTATACCGAAAAATCATCGTCTTGCCGACTGTGAAAAATTTCCTGTTGCGGCATTGTGTGATGATCCGTTTATGCTGCTTGAAAAAGGAGCAAAAGCTGAAGTTTCTGAAATTTTTGAACGCTGCGGATTAACCCCGAAGGTTCATTTTACCACTTGGGATGATTACGCTATTATGTCAATGGTGGAAAGCGGACTTGGAATCAGCATTTTACCGCAGCTTATATTAAAGCGAATTCCATATAAAATAATCGCAAAAGAATTAGATGTTCCCGCCTATAGAAATATCGGACTTGCCCTGAGAAGTAAAAAAACTGCCTCCCTTGCCGTAAAAAGGTTCATTGAATATTTGAAGTATAGATAACAAGCGGCGGCAAGGATTGCTCCCTGCCGCCGCTCCGCTTTAACTGTAAATCAAATCGTTATTGACAATTTCCATCGTTCGGTTTAGGATATTGTTCATGGATTTTTCAGCCGCAAGCCATCAGAAAATATTCTGATAACCTGTAAACCATCAGA
This sequence comes from uncultured Clostridia bacterium, assembly GCA_947623205.1. Classification (GTDB taxonomy): domain Bacteria; phylum Bacillota; class Clostridia; order Oscillospirales; family Acutalibacteraceae; genus Ruminococcoides. The sequence goes on along the minus strand of CANQGM010000002.1, from coordinate 3,253 downwards.
CAGCAGGAATGATGCCGCCTTTAGGGGCTGTTATCAAATTGTTATCAAAAGGCACTTTGGAAATCCGAAAACCCGCATGATTGCTGGCTTTTTCGGGCTTTCGCAATCATTCCCACTCCCAAGTGCAAAACAGATATTAACTGTTTTCGCTTAGGGATTTTGATTTTGTTTGACACAAAATGATATGTATTATCCTCATTCTATTAGGTATCCTGCCTTCTGCTATCAAATAGCTATCACCAAATGTCTATCAAGTGTAGCTACTGAAATATCAGAGCATAATTATTATAAGCGATTTTGCTTAGAAAAGCAAGAGGATTTACTCATTTTTAGGCTTACAATTTTTGCACTCACCCTATGCCAGCGCACAAAGGATTGCTTCAATATCTGCATCAATGCAGATCGACTGCTTTTCGATCTCCGTTGGGCAGACCGCCTCGCCGTAGTTGATACACGCATAGGTCGCCGCTTTATTCTGTGCGGTCATACGCCAAAACGGATATTTAATGATAACCGGCGTATTGTACCCGACGCCAAGTTCAAGAAACAGAATCCGTCCGTTTCTCCGTGTGCGCAGGAAGTTCTCGTACCGCTCCGCCGCTTCGTGCCAGCCTTCGTCCTCGACAAATTTATCATCAGAGCGCAGATTCATGGTCAAAGGCTTTCCACAATGCGGGCAGATGGGCAGCAGTTCGGACGGGATACGCATATTCGTTTGCTGTTCCATCATCTGCCGGATTGTATCCTCATTATCAAAGGTTTCCTGACAACACGGCTCGGAGCATTGGAACAGCCCGTAGTCGCCTTGGGTATAAAATAGCCGCTTTTTATCAAAGCCTGCCTTCTGAAAGCAGTGATCCACATTGGTGGTGATTACAAAATAATCCTTGTCCTGAACAAGCGCCAATAGTTCATCGTAAACTGGCTTTGGTGCGTCCGTATAGCGGTTGATGAAGATATACCTGCTCCAATACGCCCAAAATTCCTCCGGCGCAGCAAATGGATAAAATCCGCCGGAATACATATCTCGAAAGCCGTATTTGTCGGCAAAGTCGGAGAAATAGCGCCGGAATCGTTCCCCGGTATAGGTAAAACCCGCCGAGGTGGAAAGACCTGCGCCTGCGCCAATTACAACGGCGTCCGCAGCATTCAGAGCCTCTCGAAGTCGATTTATATTATCCGAGCAACTCCCGGTAGATTTCGTAATCAATCTGTTTGAAAACATTGAATATCACCTCTATTTTACTGCTTGTCTGCCGTCTGTATTCCTTTACCGTTTGCACGGCGATTTCTGCCGCTTTGTCATTCGGGAAATGAAATTCCCCCGTTGAGATGCAGCAAAACGCAACACTCCCGATTCCGTTTTCCTGCGCCAGCTCCAGACAGGAACGGTAGCAGGAGGCAAGCAGTTCCCGATCTTTTTCAGTCACGCTGCCGTAAATGATCGGGCCGACGGTATGGAGAATAGAATCGCAGGGCAGATTGTAGGCGGGTGTGAGCTTTGCCTTGCCCGTTTCTTCCTCATGCCCCTGCTTTTTCATCATATCGGCACAGGCAAGACGAAGCTGTACCCCGGCGTAGGTGTGAATGGCGTTGTCGATACAGCCGTGGCAGGGAGCATAGCAGCCGGTCATGCCGGAATTTGCGGCGTTCACGATTGCACCGCATTTCAGCGTGGTGATGTCGCCCTGCCAGAGATAGATGCCCGGTTCCACGGGCGTTAGATCGGCAATATCCGTAACGCCTCTCCGGGCGGTTTCTTCTTGTAAATAGGCGTCCTGTACCGACAAAAAATCTTCACCGATCGGCATGGGCGGACGGACGTTCATCAGAGAGCGCAGCAACCGCTTCTGCTCCTGTTCGTTTTGGGGAATTTCTATATCCCTATATTTTGACTGTTCTTTCAACAGTTCTCCGATTAAATAAATTCTTCTTTCCTGTTGTGTCATAGCTTATCCTCTCCGAATGACGGCATTGTGCGGGCAAACGGATTTGCAGTTGCCGCAGCGCAGACAATGCGCCTGCACGATCACTGCGGGCGTAGTCGTAAAATCAATACAAGCCTGCGGGCAGACCGATTCGCAAGTGCGGCAGCCGATGCAAGATTCCGTTATGAAATATCCTTCTTCGCATATCTTTGCCTTTCCAAAGGTAAAAGACGCTCTTTCTATCGGCTTTTTTGATAAATCAAACCACTCGCCGCTGCCGTCATAAAGTTTGAACACCGTCAGCGCCTGTCGGGATTTTTCGGTCGGATAAATCTCGCTCATATAGGGGTTCTTTTCAAACAGCCGAGGAAGCTGTGCTTCTCCCAATTCGCACACCTTTCCACGAACGGTCACCGCCACGCAGGACATAGTATCTTCGCCTTTCATCCCCGTCAAAGCCATATATCCGCCCTTTTTCAGCCGGTCATAAAAGCCTTTCCCTTTGGCGGTCAGAAAATATAGACCGTCCTCATCCGCATCCATCATATCAATGGCGCAGGTAACGGGAAGTTCCTCGCCGTCGGTCGTTGCCGCAACCACAGTGTGGATTTCTTCCGTTAAGTATTTTAGGTAATCCATTGTTTCCTCTCCGCAGGAAAAGGCGGGAAGCCTTGTAACGAGCCGACTGCAAGGCTTCCCATCCTGAAATCCTTAGAATTTTCCGTTCTGATTTTGCCATGTAGACTTGTCGGCAATCATTTCCATGACATCCCAATGTTCGGCAATCTTGCCGTTCTCCACACGCCACAGATCATAATAGGCAGTCGGAGCGCCTCCGAATGTTCCCTCGGAAACAGCCAAAACCATATCGCCCTGCGCAAGCACCTGATGAACCTTGCCATAGATCATTTGAATTCCCTGCTCGGCAAGCGCTGCCAGCGCCGCTCCAAGACTGTCAAGTCCGTCCGCAATGCCGGTGTTATGCTGAATGTACTTCCCGTTATCAAAGTAGTCCGGCGTCTTTTCGGGAGCCTTACCCATCATAACATCATGGAGGAAGTCCTTCACGATTTGGCGATTTTCTTCTGTCTTATCCAGATCCTTTACCGCAGCGAGATTGTCGATCTGTGTTCTGCCGGAGGGATTCGGCGCTGCCTTTGCCGCAAGATTATCCCAATGCTCGGCAATCTTTCCGTTTTCATCGAAACGGAAGATGTCAAATGCAACCTGTTCTCCTGCGCCGGCAAAATTGTAAACGGTATGCAGAAACACCTTATCGCCGTCCTCGTAAGCACGAATGTTGTTGACCGTGGTTTTGACGGGAG
>CANQGM010000001.1 GCA_947623205.1 uncultured Clostridia bacterium | reverse complement strand
TTTTTCCTTGAGTATTTTCTTACTCAAAGTCATTACGGGTCTATTCCTATTCTCGTTGTTTAATTTTCAAGGTCCTAATTGTTCACTTTGCACAATCACAACTTTAAATAACTGTTAATATTTAACACTGTTTTTAAGGTTCTGTCTTGCGCGGAACATTATTCATTATAATCGTAATAAAATTAAATGTCAAGAGAAATTTCATATTTTTTTAAAAATTTTTTTAATTTTTTACAGAATTGTGTTTGTTTCGAAATTTTGCTATTTTATACACCACATATAGTAGACCGAATCTTTCAATTATCAGCTTACTATTGTTTTTTTATCTATTATAATATAAAATATGAATTAAAGTAACAACATATACGGAGGCTCTTATGAACGACTCAAATTATACGGATCCTTATAGACGCAATCTGGATGTTATTAGAAAATTCTTTTCAAAGCCAATTGTGCTTATACTTGCCATTGCCTATACTGTAAGTTTTATTGCATATACGGTCTCTGGTTTTTTGACCTTGCCGAGAGACTATGCTTTATCCGTAAATATTACAATGATTTTAGCAATAGCCGCATTTTATCTTTTTTATTTTATAAGCAGGCGCAATAAACCTTATATATCGTATAAAGCCCCCATTGTATTTCTAAAAGTTAATGTTATTTTCACGCTGGTGACTTCATCAATTATGATACTTTCTATGATTGTTATTACAATGTTTTATGGTCTTTTTTTTAAAGACGAAAATATCACTTCGGAATTTATCAGTTATTTTATATCAGCGGGAGTATCATTAATAATAGTAATTATACACTCTATCGCCATGCTTGTGCTGTTGAGTTCGTTTAAAAAAAGCACAACGTCCATATATCTTTATAAAAACGGTGCTAATCTTGTTGGCGTAACATCTGTTTTGCTCATAATAGCTTCAGCAATTACAGAGATTATTAACAGGCTGTTCGGCATAACCGATTCTGTACTCGCCGATGCCTCTTATTACGATATTTTTGACACAATGCAAACATATTCGCCAAGCAATAATTACATATCGACAGTAAATACTTTTATAGGAATTGTTATCTGTTTACTGATTGCCGTATTTGCCTTTTCTTACAGCAGATACATTTCAAAATTGAGCAGAACATATAACAGCAGCCTTTTGCGCCCGCATATAAAAACACAAAAGGGGAAATCGAAAAATTTTTCTGATTGCCGCAACCTCCCGAACAGTGTTCATCAGGCTGTTGAATTTGACCCTATGCCTGTTTTTACGGAATCCCCCGAACGCGGCTTTGAGCCGAAGGTTAATGCAATTCCCGAAAAACCGTCGTCTGCGGAGGATAATCCTTATCTTAAAAAAAGAAATAACAATGTTAAGTACACTGACCCTCGGTCAATAAGTTGTCCTAACTGCGGTAATTTATGTCCGGATTGCACTTCATTCTGCGGCAACTGCGGTGCGAGGCTCAAATAAAATGTTATTAATACAAAAATCCCGACTGAGCACAGCCGGGATTTTTATAATTTGTTTCATTATTTATAAAATTGTTTAAAATTCTTAATAACCTCTTCACGGTGAGTATAGGCACTTGATTCAGTGTCGGGATTTGAGTCATCAATACTGTCATCTTTATATATCATAAGGTACTTTCCGTTGTCTGAAATATATGCAGAAACAGGAGTTAAATCAAGAATAGTAAAGGTTCCGTTCTCTTTAACCGATTTAATAATTTGTTTTGCGGCATCATTCAAATTATTTTCTTTATATTCGTATAATTCAATTGTAATTTGTTTGCCGTTATAAGTGTTTATATATTTGTTGCCTTTCTCTGCGCCGATAAGAGAAGAGTCCATTTTAGTAACCTTGTTTTCATCTTTTGAAATGTAACCAAGATTTTCAAAGTAATTACACAAACCCTCTAAATCGTTATTAAAATCAGACGCCTTTACTTCGGGTTCGGCCGAAGCTTGTTCCCCGGTCTGTTCGGTCTGTGTGTCGGATGTTTGTGTATCGAGCGCATCTTTATATCCACATCCCGCAGTCGTTGCGGCAATTAAACCTGCACATAAAATAGCGGCAAAAAATCTTTTCATAAAATTATTCCTTTCGGCACCGTTCTTTTAAAGTTTTTTATATTATACCTCATTGCTCGCGATAAATCAACATTAATATTTTTAATGTTCTTTTAAGATATATATATGCCGGGCGAACGCAGCTGCGTTCGCCCGGCTTTATTGTTTAATTCAAGTATAAATTCTGAAAAATCACTGTATTTAACCCACAACATAAACATTTACGTCACGTCTGCCAAAATTTGCGCATTCGTCGTATGTGTTATAAAAACAGTCAACAACGGCAGAGCCGTCCATAAGCGCCCCGCCCGTATCAACTGCCGTTGCATAACCATAAACAAGGCTGCCGTCGGTTGAAGCGATATAGAGCTTTGAGCCGTAAGGAATCACATTGGGGTTAACCGCCACGCCGCCTTTATAGGCAAGCACGCCCGTAGCTGTTCTTGCACCTGCCGGCGCCGTGTATGCAGTTCCCGAACCGGTAATTACTCTGCTGTAAGCAATGGCGTTGCCGTTCATATCAGTAAATGTGCCTGCTTTTCCGTTTGCCGATATACCCTTAGTACCTACAAGAATAACCTCATCAACAGGTTTTTTTGTTGTTTGAGTATGCGTAACTTTTTCCGAAACTTTTTTGCCGTCAACATATTTTATTTTTTTTGTAACAAGCTTTTCGCCGTTTTTGCCTTTTACAGAAATTTTTGTTTTTCCAAGTTCAATACCATCTGAATTTTTCCGAACGCTTTTATAGCTGATTTTCTCGGTTTTTGTTTCTTGTCCGTATGTCACACGCTGTATTTTTATTCTCATATTATTCTTAACTTTACTGTCGCGGGAGACATTGAGAATATCGTCATCAGAAATTGAATATCCTGCCTTATTGAGTGAATCGACAATATTGCCCTCGGGAACCAAAACTTTTTGTGTTTTGCCGTCGGCTGTTACGCGAATTTTTTTTGTGCGGCAAATGCTTACGGTCGTATCTTGTGTGATCTCGGTTTCGGCAGAGGGAACAACAATTTGATTTTTATCAAGCGTTATGTTTGCTTTTTCAAGTACGTCTGCTACGGTACCTTTTGCAATCATAACAGTTTGCGCTTTTCCGCCGTTATCAACGGTAACAGTATAAGCCTTTAAAACCTCAAATGACATATCCGTGCTGATGCTGCGGCTTACCAGCATATCGCCGTTGGCAAGTTCAACCTCAATTTGGTCATTTGTCTTTGCTGCATTAGTTGAGTTTTGCTCTGGGCAGCTACTTGACTGCATTGCGGCAGCCGTAACCGTTGAGCCGAGGATCATTGCTGCAGCAAGCACTAACGCAACCGTCGATTTGATGGATTGCTGTTTTTCTGCTTTAATCTCCATTGGTTTAACTCCTTTTCTGCATATGGTTTATATGGTTTTATTTGTTTACCTTCTTTGCCAAACTTTGCAGGATTTTTGCAACCTTACAGGCACAGTTGGTCATTATAAGCGGATGTTTTGGTTATGTCAAACCAATAACAATTTATTTTTTTAGTTATTGTGCACAAATAATTTGGGTATTTTTCTGAAATGGCATTATTTTTTGTGTTTGTCTGGTCGAATTTCCTGCAAAAATATATGCAATCTGCAAGAAAATCGCCTTAATGGTTTTGTTATCGTTTTGTAATCTATTTGTAACATTTGTATGCCAATAATTACAATAATATTACAAGTGTAAATATTGGCAATTTTGAAGTAAAATATACACTTATTTTATTATACTTAAACAAAAAGTTTGCCATCATTTGATTTTTGCACATAAAAAAAGACCCTCCGAAAACGGAAGGTCGGTAAAATTATATTAACTTTTGTAATTAGGTAATATCAGAAAATATTCTACAAACCCTAAAAGTTTTCAGCCTTAATTTGGAAATAACTCTTAGGATGGGCGCATACAGGACAAACCTCGGGAGCTTTCTTGCCGATGCAAATATGTCCGCAGTTAATGCACTGCCAGATAACGTCTTCATCTTTTGAGAATACAAGGTCGCCGTTTACGTTTTCAAGAAGCTTTTTAAAACGCTCCTCGTGGTGTTTTTCGATCTCCGCCACCTTTTCAAAAAGGTCGGCAATATAATTAAATCCTTCTTCGCGCGCCTCTTTTGCAAATGTGGGATACATATCGGTCCACTCATAATTTTCACCCGAAGCCGCCGCATTGAGGTTATCGGCTGTGTAATCTATACCGTTGTTGAGCAGCTTAAACCATATTTTTGCGTGCGCCTTTTCGTTGTCGGCAGTTTCTTCAAATAAATTAGCTATTTGTACAAAACCGTCTTTTTTTGCTTTTGAGGCAAAGTATGTGTATTTGTTGCGTGCCATTGACTCTCCGGCAAACGCCGCCTCAAGATTTTTTTCTGTTTTTGAACCTTTTAAATCCATAGTTGTTCTCCTTTAATATAGATTTTATTCGATAGGGATGAATCCCTATTTTACATTTTTCTGAAATCCGATGCGGGATGCTTGCAGATAGGGCATATATAATCATCGGGCAGCTCGTCGCCCTCATACACATAACCGCAAATCACACATACCCAGCGTGTTTTTTCGGACTGCTCAGGCTGTTTTGGCTTTGGCTTTATGTTATTATGATAGTATGAATAAGACGCACTCGGAACATCCGACAAAACCTGGGCGTCAGTTACCTCTGCAATAAACATATAATGAGTACCCACATCAATTTTATCAACTACTTTTGCCGACAAATATGCATTGGTATTTTTACATATATAATTTATTCCGTTTTCCGCAACTTTAAAATCCTTAAAGTCTGAAAATTTGTCAGTATCTCTTCCGCTTGAAAAACCAAAGCTTTTAAACAATGAAAAATCTGCCGACTCATCAATAACGCTTACATTAAAAACCCCTGTTTTTAAAATTAAATCGGTTGTGTAATTTGATTTGTTTACTGTAATTGCAATTTTAACGGGAGCTGAAGTAACCTGAGTTACGGTATTAATTATACATCCGTTTTGTTTTGTTCCGTCAGCCGCCGTAAGCACAAACAACCCGTAACAAATATTATTTAAAGCATTTGTATTCATATAAACCTCCTAAAATATGTAAAATATACACAGATTTTACAGTATTTCACTTCTATTATTTCCCTTACAACCTTATTTATTCCACATACATCTCATACCGCATAATTACTTTAATAAACATCTTAATTCGGGAATATTAATTTCCTTTCCTCGTAGTTTAAATGTTTTATATGTTTATTACATTGGCATAACGCTCTCTTCGAAATTCGGTAGGCGACATCCCTTTAACCTGCTTAAATACCTTTGAAAAATACATTTGGTCGGAAAACCCAACCGAATAGGCTACATCTTTAATGGAAATATGATCATTTTGAAGCAATTTTGTTGCAGTGTCAATCCTACATTTTCTTATATAATCAATTACAGATATTCCGGTTTCATCTTTGAATAATCTAAATAAATATGTTCTGTCAATTTTCACATGGTCTGCAACTTTTCTTACGTTGCAATTTACATTTTGAAAATTTTCTTCAATATATTCACGTGCTATAACAGTATAGCTTTTGTTTTCGGGTGTTTTGCGCGGAAAAAATTCAATGTAAAACGAAAAGAGAACAAACAGTTTTGCAACTTCTCTGCATTGCTTAAATAAAGAATTATTATCTTGGCTAAACATATCAAAGTAAGAGCTTAAATTGTCGATAGGCATCTTATTTGCAATTGGACTTTTTTTGCCGAAACCCGTCTGACTGACAAGCAATTCAGCTTCTGACCCTTTAAACTCTACCCATTTATATATCCACGGTTCGTCTTTATCCGCGGCTATCATAAAATTGGAAAACGGAAAAGCTAAAAAAGATTGTCCTGCCGAAACTATATATTCTTTTCCGTCTACACAAATCTTTCCTTTTCCTTTTGTTACATAATACAAACCGTAAGCATCACGTACTCTGTAATGCCATTTGCCAGGCAGATTTTCATTATTTGTTCCGCTTGCCAAACATATACAATTTAGTCCGTTATATTCAAATATGTTGTCCATATTACCTCCAAACAACAATTGTTAATAACAAAAAAACAAAATTCCATATATATGCATTGATACAACGTATATAATTATATTATTATACAACAAAATTACAGTATATGCAATACTGCTCTAAAGGAGGAATTTGCTTTGAATTACAAATACGAAATAGTAAATTATGACAAAAACATTCCCGCAAAAATAAGGTATCTGGATTTATCTTCAGATACATACAAAACAGAACTCCATTGGCACCGTGAGCCCGAAATTGTTTATGTTATTGAAGGTTCTGCAGAATGTCCGCAGAACGGCGAAACAGTAATTGTCAGCAGCGGCAATTTCATATTTTTTAACAGTGAAGATGTTCACCTTGTACGCCCTGTTAACGGCACAACTGTAAAGCTTGTATGTATTCAGCTTTCATTTGAATATATGCGTTTTTTCTGCAAACCAATTGACAGTATTGTTTTTAATGTTGAAAACAAACCCGAGGCCAAGCCTGAAATCACTAAGGTTTTGCAGGATATATCAAAAATTGATATAGAAGACGATGAGTATTCTACTCTTTTGCATATTTCTTACATAAATAAAATTTATTATTTACTTATGAAGTATTGTATTTGTTTCAGACGTGCTTCAAATGCTACTATTGTTCCAAAACGTGATTTTTCTTATGCAAAAACCGCAATTGCATACATAAATGAGAACTTTAAGCGCGAAATTCCCCTTGATGAAATTTCTTCTGTTGTTAATCTTTCACCTTCATATTTTTCAAAATACTTTAAAAGTGCTACACGCGTAAGCTTTTCTGAATATCTTGCAAACCTCAGACTTGAAAATGCAATTCAGGACATGCTTACAAAGAATTCTACCGTTTCTGCTGCAGCATTTGAAAACGGATTTGCAAATGTTAAGTCCTTTATTACGCAGTGTAAAAAGATTTACAACTGCACCCCGGCACAGTACAAAAAAAGATTACTCAACAGATAAGATCATTTTCAATTGTTGTAATTTGAGCTTAACAGTCATTGTTCAGAATAGAACAATGACTGTTTATTTTTATAATATTAAATTTAAAACTCTGCGTTCTGCTCATTTTTACCCTTATATTGGGCGTTTCCAAAGCCTAAAATTAACAAGAATATAAAGTTAAGGAAAAACAAGCCAACCGCAAATCCACCGCCCTTGCCAAATGAATGAGCTGTTTTAATGCATAATTTTACACTGATAATAATAAGTACTACGCTAAAAATCATTTGAATTATAGATAATGCCAATAAAACACCGTAGTTAATAGCTGTTCCCATGCTTACAAGTGCGGAGGTTTCCATGTTGTAACCATACGGTATTCCCATGCTTCCTAAAGATAAGTAAGCTCCAACGCTTGTAATTAATGACAATATTTCTATTATAACAGTAAGTACTAATGTTACCCAAAACATTGATGGCTTCCAAACAATTTTATAGAAAATGTAATCGCTGTAAATAGGAATAATACTTTTCCATGCAGATTCACCTGCTTTTTTAAAAATCCTCCATTTTGCTATAACTCCAAGAACCCATACTATGACTAAACAAGACAAAATAGCTATCATGGTTTCTGAATTTATGCTGTACATTTACATGCCCCCTTTTTAAAATATTTTCTTAATTATATAACACAAATCGGTAAAATTCAATAATTTTTCTTAAATTAATTATTATTTTTTGTCGGTTTACTATTCGTAATTAAATTTGCTGATATTTATTACTTTTTATAATTTGTTGTTTTATATAATTAACCTTTCCTTATATTTAGTATAGCGTATATAGCGCTATTTTTAGGTAAAATAAAACAGCACTGCCTGTGACAGTGCTGTGTGTGCTGATAAAATAAATTTATCTCTTACTAAACTGCGGCGCTCTTCTTGCTGCTTTAAGACCGTATTTCTTACGTTCTTTCATTCTCGGGTCACGGGTCAAGAAGCCAGCCTTCTTAAGCGGTGAACGAAGGTTCTCAGTATCATACTGAAGAAGTGCTCTTGAAATTCCATGACGGATCGCTCCTGCCTGACCTGTTACGCCGCCTCCCGAAACTCTGCAAACAACATCAAATTTCTGGTCTGTTTCGGTTAATGCGAGCGGCTGTCTAACAATGAGCTTGAGTGTTTCAAGACCAAAGTAATCGTCGATGTCACGATCGTTAATTGTAATTTTGCCTGTGCCCTGATAAAGTCTTACTCTTGCAACTGAACTTTTTCTTCTGCCTGTGCCATAAAAATAAGGTTTTTTATCGTACATTCTGTTCCGCCTCCTTCTTAAGCTTCAACCAATTCGGGCTGCTGAGCCTGATGATTGTGTTCTGCACCCTCAAAAAGCCTTAATCTTAATAAAGCGTTTCTTCCGAGTGTGTTTTTGGGAAGCATACCTTTAACGGCAAGCTCCATAGCCTTTGTAGGTCTTGTTGCCATAAGTGTGTCATAGCGGGTTTCTTTAAGGTGACCGATATATCCCGTGTGACGCTGCCACTTCTTCTGAGTGAGCTTATTACCTGTTAATACAGCGTCCTTGCAGTTAATAATAATAACATGGTCACCGCAGTCTACGTTTGGTGTAAAGGTTGCCTTGTTCTTGCCTCTTAAAAGAGCTGCGGCCTGAACTGCTACACGGCCAAGCGGCCTGCCTGCAGCATCAATTACATACCATTTGCGTTCAACTTCGCTTTTCTTAGCCATATATGATGACATAACCATATTCCTCCTATACTTTTTTCGTTGCAGATATGATTATAGTACACAAATTTATTAAAGTCAACACTTTTTTTAAAAAAATTAATTTACCCATTTAATAACTTAAATATACTTTTGTTTTCTCGTGTTTTCTCCTAAATGCTCACAAATGATTTTTAATTTCTTGGCGGTCTATCTGCGGCTTTAAGTCCTTAAAAACTGCAAAGAACCGCACAGATCTCTCTGTGCGGCTCTTCGCAAGGGGTTTAGATAAGGAAATGGGTATGAGTGGAAAGAATGTGTATAAAACACATTCAACTGGAAAGTAAATTTAGGCGGATTTGTCTGCGTCAGTCATTTGTTTTTTGGGGATTCTTATTGTGTATTCAATAAAATTTTCTGTGTCTTTTCTGTCTGTTTTCGCGTCAATCCCCGCAAGACGCATTGTATCAATTGCTTTATTGATAGTGTTAACAAAGATCCTGACGTCCTTTATCACCGCTTTACTGTTGCCCTGTTTTTTTTCGGTTTTAGGGCATGTGTTAATTAATATGCTGACAAGATCTTCCGTCTGCTTTGTATTGAGATTTTCAGAAATAACCTTTGAAAGAGCCTCTCTCCTGATTTTTTCATCTTCAATTCTCAAAAGAGCTCTTGCATGGCGTTCGCTTAATCCTGCGTTCACAATCCATTCTTGCTCCTCATATGTAAGACGCAAAAGTCTTAGCTTGTTTGCAATTGTAGACTGTGTTTTGCCAAGTTTGCTTGCGGCCTCTTCCTGGGTAAGTCCGTATCTGCGTATTAATCTTGAAATCCCGCGGGCTTCCTCGAATATACCGAGGTCGCTCCGCTGGAGATTTTCAAGGAGAGCATATACGGCAGATTCTTTGTCTGTGCATTTAACAACTATGCAGGGTACTTTTTTAAGTCCTGCAAGTGCAGATGCACGCAGACGTCGTTCGCCCGCAATCAGTTCATATTCTGCCGAGGACACACGTCTGACAGTAAGCGGTTGTATAATGCCGTTTTCCTTAATTGACTGTGACAATGCTGTAAGGTCCTCTTCGTCAAACTGTTTGCGTGGCTGGGATTTATTCGGTCGGATTTTTATAACCGGAATTTCAAAAATTTTATTTTCGTTTTTCAGTACAAAATTCAACCGCGTCACCCCGTTGTCTTGAATAGCATCAGGGGTTGTCCCTGTGCTATTATAATAACACTTGGAATGCGCGGTGTTTGTCATAATTTGAGCAAGTTTTTTATATTGTTTTGAAAATATAATGGTTTTATTTATATAGCATGTCGTTTTGTGACTATAAAGGCTTTGATTTAATTTTTCCCGAATTTCTGGGATACTTAGGAGGTGTCCCTGCATATTTTTCAATTACGGCAATTGTACGTTCTCCGCCCTCCATTGGAAGCGAAAATTCAAATGTGTTTTTAACTCTTCCGCCAAGTAAGTTGAATGCACTTTCAGCCTTTTCAATTTCCTGCCAGGCACGAGGTCCCTTCATTGCCACAAAGTTTCCGCCTGTCTTAACATACGGCAGACAATATTCAGCTAAAATGTTCAGCTGAGCTACCGCGCGCGCTACTGCAAAATCAAAATTCTCGCGCAAGTCTTTATTTTTTGCGCCGTCCTCCGCCCTGCTGTGTACAATAACGGCAGATAAGCCAAGCTCATTTGTGACCTCATCTAAAAAATTCAGCCTCTTTTTCAAACTGTCAAGCAATGTTAGCCGAATGTCGGGACGCGCAATTTTAAGAGCAACACCCGGAAACCCGGCGCCCGTACCCACATCTATTACGCTTGCACCCTTGGGAACATCAACATAATTAAGTAAAGCAAGGCTGTCGGCAAAGTGCTTTACGGCTACTCCTTCGGCGTCGGTAATCGCAGTTAAATTAATTTTTCCGTTCCATTCAACAAGCATATTAAAATATTTTTCGAATTGAAGCATTTGTTTGCTTGTAAGCTTTATTTTATATTCTTTTGTTGCTTCAGCTAAAATGTTTATTATATCCATTGTGACACCTTTTATTTATTCTGTGAAAGCCAAATAAGCAAAACGCTTATATCTGCCGGAGATACTCCCGAAATTCTTGAAGCCTGTCCAATGTTAAGCGGTTTTACCTTGTTAAGTTTTTCCTGTGCCTCAAGGCGCAGTCCCTTTATGCTTGTATAATCAAAATCAGACGGCAGTGCTTTGTTTTCAAGCCTGCGCATTTGTTCGACCTGTTTCAGCTGTTTTTGTATATATCCCTCATATTTGATTTCAATTTCTACCTGTTCAAAAATATTAGGGTCGAGCTGCGGTCTTTCCTTGTCTATCGTCTTTAGCGCCTCATAATTCAGCTGAGGCCTTTTAAGCAGATCTACAAGTCTTGTGCCTGTTGTTATCTCAGATGTTTCACGTGAAACAAGTATTTTGTTTACATCTTCTGACGGTGGAATTACCGTATTTTTAAGACGTTTGATCTCATCCTTTTTCAGTTCCTGTTTTTTTAGGTATCTTTTATAGCGTTCTTCGCCTATAAGTCCTATTTCATGTCCAATCGGCGTAAGGCGTTCATCTGCGTTGTCCTGACGAAGCACAAGGCGGTATTCGCTGCGTGATGTCATCATTCTGTATGGCTCGTTTGCGCCTTTTGTAACAAGGTCGTCAATAAGAGTGCCTATATAAGAGTTTGAACGCTCAAAAACGATCTGTTTTTTGCCCAAAGCTTTAAGCGCGGCGTTAATGCCGGCAACAAGCCCCTGTGCGGCGGCTTCTTCATATCCCGAACTGCCGTTGAACTGTCCTGCGCCGTACAAACCGGGAAAGTCCTTAAACTCTAATGTTGCATTCATTGCAAGAGGATCAACGCAGTCATATTCAATTGCATAAGCAGGGCGCATAATTACACAGTGTTCAAGTCCCTTTATTGTTCGATAAAACTTGAGCTGCACCTCTTCCGGAAGCGAAGAGCTCATACCCTGCAAATACATTTCTTCGGTATCAAGTCCGCAGGGTTCAATAAAAAGCTGGTGGCGGGACTTGTCTTTAAAACGCATTATTTTATCTTCAAAGCTTGGACAGTAGCGCGGTCCTACTCCCTCAATTTTGCCTGCATAAAGAGGCGACCTGTGAATATTTTCAATAATGACCTGCTTTGTTTCTTCATTTGTCCAGCTTATATGGCAGTCAACTTTGTTTTTGCCGAGGTGTTCGGTTTCATAAGAAAACGGCTGAGGGGGCTCATCGCCCTTTTGAACATCAAGCTCCGTAAAATCTATTGAGCTTTTTAATACGCGTGCCGGTGTGCCCGTTTTAAATCTTCTTAAAGGAAGTCCGAGCTTCTTTAAACTCTTTCCCAGAAAGGTTGCGGAAAAAATTCCGTCGGGGCCGCTTTCATAAGAAACTTCGCCTACAAAAATTCTGCCGCCAAGATATGTGCCTGTTGCAATAATAACGGTTTTGCATTTATAAACAGCAAGCATTCTTGTTTTGAGTTCATAGCCTGCGTCTGCTTTTTTTATGTCGGTTATCTCTGCCTGGCGCAGTTCAAGATTATTTTGTAATTCAAGCTTATGCTTCATAACCGCCGAATACCTGCGCCTGTCGATTTGAGCGCGCAAAGAATGAACGGCAGGGCCTTTTCCCCGGTTAAGCATTCTTGACTGCAAAAAGCATTCGTCCGCTGTTTTTCCCATTTCGCCGCCCAATGCGTCGATCTCACGCACAAGATGTCCCTTTGCCGTGCCTCCGATTGACGGATTACAAGGGCAATTTCCTACTGCGTCCATATTTATTGTAAATATTGCGGTTCTGCAACCAAGCCGTGCTGCGGCAAGCGCGGCCTCAATTCCCGCGTGACCTGCTCCTATGACCGCAACATCATATTTACCTGCAAAATATTCCATCTGAAATCACCTTATTTCCCCACGCAAAAATTGTGAAAAACTCTGTCAACGACCTCATCGCTCGTTTTTTCTCCGGTAAGCTCAAGCAATTCGGAAATCGCGTCCTCAAGCAAAACCGTTACGGCATCAAAAGTCATACCCGAATTGAGCGCAGCTTCAGCCTCTTTAACCGATTTCAGCGCATTACTTACGGCACAGCGCTGTCTTTCATTAGCCAAAATCCCCTCGCTTGGATCAAGTTTTGCCGTACCGGCAATATCCTCAACAGCCTTTATCAATTCTTCTTTTCCCTCGCTCTTTGTTGCCGAAAAATAAACTATATGTTGTATTTTTGATTTTATATAATTTACATCGAGCTTTTGTTCTAAGTCTGCCTTGTTGATAATTGCGATACAGGGAATATTTTCTGCCTGAAAAATGAGTTGTTTGTCATCATCATTAAGCTTACGGCTGTTGTCAAACACAGCCAGAAGCAAGCGGCACTGTTCAAGGCGCTTTTTTGCTCTGTCAACTCCAATTTTTTCAACCGCGTCATCGGTTTCTCTAAGTCCGGCGGTATCACTCAGCCTTAGTATTACATCGCCCACAACGACGGTGTCCTCAACAACATCGCGCGTTGTTCCGGGAATATCCGTAACAATGCTTTTTTCATAACCCGACAGTAAATTCATTAATGTGCTTTTACCCACATTCGGTCTGCCTGCAATTACCGTGTCTATTCCCTGTTTTATTGCCTGACCGCTGTCGTAGCTGTCAAGAAGATTTTCAAGAATATTTATTGCGTTTTTGCACGTTTTTTGAAGAGATTCGTATGTTACCTCCGCAATATCTTCCTCGGGATAATCTGCCCAGGCAGAAAGGTGTGCCGCCTGTGAGAGCAAATCGTTTTTCACGCCGTCTATTTTTTTGCGCAGCGCGCCCTCTTTTACGCATAGGGCCGCTCTTGCAGCACTTTTGCTCTTTGCTCTGATAATATCTATTACGGCTTCCGCCTCTGTGAGATCAATTTTTCCGTTTAAAAAGGCTCTCTTTGTAAACTCTCCCGCCTGAGCCGGAACTGCTCCTGCATTAAAAACCGTTCTCAAAACCTGCTTTGTAATATAAACACCGCCGTGACACGAAAGTTCAACAACATCCTCTCCCGTGTAGCTATGAGGCGCTCTGAAAACAAGAGCTACGGCCTCGTCAATTTTACTGCCGTTTTCAATTACTTTTCCAAATGCGGCAGTGTACCCTTGCATATTTATTATTCTTTTTCCGTTAACGCCTTTAAAAATTTTATCTGCAATTATGAGCGCGTCGTCGCCTGAAATGCGTATTACGCCTATACCGCCTTCTCCCTGTGCGGTACTGATTGCCGCAATAGTTTTGTTGTTCATTCAATCACCAATTTTTAAATATTTATATAATTGTGTAATGCCAAAGCGTTATATAATAAAAAAGGGCGGTCAAACCGCCCGATTCTTATTTGTCTATTCTGCCGTAAAGACCGGTTTCTCCGCCCTCGTTAATAGGCTCTCTATTAGGGTCAACAGACAGCTGCTCCTTCCGCTTGGAGTTGTAAGGATATTTTCCGCCCTTATCTTTGTTATAATGACCGTTTCTGTGAAAATTCTTTAATTTCGGGTCTGGTCCTATAACTACATGGCGGTGCATATTTTCTCCCTCGCTCCAAGAAATTGCGCCGTTTATTTTTTGAACTGCCGTATGTATAATTCTTCTTTCATACGGGTTCATAGGTTCAAGACCGGTTTTTCTGCCTGTTTTTACAGCTTTAATTGCAAGCTTTCTGCCGAGCGTTTCAAGAGTTTTTTCTCTTTTTTCTCTATAATTACCAGTATCAACCGTAATTTTAATATAAGAACCTTGCGCATGATTTGCAACAAGACTTGTAAGGTATTGCAGGGAATCAAGAGTTTCTCCTCTTTTTCCTATTGCAAAGCCAACACCATCGCCCACAAGTTCAAATTTAATGCCGCCTTCAATTTCATTCCTTGCAATTTCAATATTTTCAAGCTGCATTGCGTCAAGCACACTTCTC
Organism: uncultured Clostridia bacterium; assembly: GCA_947623205.1. GTDB lineage: Bacteria > Bacillota > Clostridia > Oscillospirales > Acutalibacteraceae > Ruminococcoides. The sequence continues at coordinate 182,952 of CANQGM010000001.1, read as the reverse complement.
AAAAAATTTTGAGCGACATCTGCAACGTTCTCGTTTAATAAAATCTTTACCTTTGCCGGAGCCCCTCCGAAAAGTCCGAATTTTTTCTTTTCTGCTCGCTGAATAAGTTCAAATTTAACTTCGTCATCTTCATTAAGACCAAGCTGTTTTTTTGCGTCGTTTAAGGCCTCAAGTTCAGTATTACCAACGCCGATAATCTCTTTAATCACTTTTTTCACCCTAATTCTTTACTTCTTTTTCTTTTTTTGTTTCGTGTTTGCATTATCCTGTTTCCCAAGCTCATGCGGAGCATAAACATAGGGTATCTTAGACTCATTTTCAATAAGTAATTGAGCGTGACGAGCTTCTTCTTTTGCGGTAAGCTGTGCAGGACTGAAAATCTTGCCGAGTACAATCGACTGAATAAGGCTGATTACCGATGAAATGATCCAGTAAAACGCAACTGCAGCGGGAACACTGTATGCAATATATGCTGTGAACAATGGCAGAACATATAACATTACTTTCATACAGCCCTGCTGTTGTGCAAGCTGATTTCCGTTGATTTTTGTCATAATCAGCTGTGAACCTACGTTTGATAAGAAACAAAGCACAGGGAATAAGATCATCGGTGAAAATAAACCAAAGTCCTTTGGCACTGCAAGCAAGTCAACGCCAAATGTATTAAATCCGTTAAAAAATATTTGTATAGTAGAAATTTCCGAAGTGCTGAAAATATTCTGAATTGTTTCTGTATTCATTATATTTGGAAATATTTTCAGCAAGCTGATTTCCTGATATGTTAGATTTGATGAGGACGCATATCCGGGAATTGTGTTTACATAAGAAAGAGCATTGTTTACATCTGCACCGTTTAAATGAAGTGTATTTGTAAGAGGATAGGCAACAGCGTAGAAAATTCCGAGAAGAACAATAAAAGGAATAATTGTTGTAAGGCAGCCTCCCATTGGCTTAACTCCCTCTTTTTCATAGAGTTTTGCCATTTCCTCTTGTAACTTTTGTCTGTTATTTGCGTATTTTTCCTGAAGTTCTTTTTGTTTTTTAGAAAGTCTTGCAGTACCTGCCATTGACTTTTGCTGCTTTATTGAAAAAGGAAACAGCAAAAGCTTAATTATTAATGTAAATACAATAATTGACAGTCCAAAGTCTTTTAGAACATAGAAAGCGCCCCAGAGTATATAGCCGAGAATACTTCCAAAAAATCCAAAGATTTGCATATAGTTACCTCACTTTAGTTTTCTTACCTTCTCATTTTTTTGGGGCACCGGGTCATAGCCGCCCTTTGAAAACGGATTACAGCGCATTATGCGCCAAACAGTAAGTGCCGTTCCTTTAAACGCACCAAACCTTTCAATTGCTTCTATTCCGTATTGTGAACAGGTAGGAATATATTTGCAGTGCTTTTGCATATGAGGAGAAACTGCGGCCTTGTAAAATTTAATAAGCGTCAAAAGAATTTTTTTCATTACAAACTATCCTTCGGATATAAAAACCCCTGCCGATTTCAGTTGCTTTTTCATTGCAGAATAAATTATCTGTGATTTTACATAAGGAGTTTTTCCTCTGGCAACAAATACAAAATCGTAGCCTTGTACAATATTAGGATAAAGTTGGTAATATGCCGCTCTGATTACTCTTCTTGCTCTTGTGCGTTTAACGGCTTTTCCGACCTTTTTGCCTGTGGTTATTCCAAAACGCAGGTTATTGGATTTATTTTTTAAAACATAAGTTACCAACACCGGACTTACAAATGATTTTCCTCTTTTGTAAATTCTGGAAAAATTTCTTTTGTCTTTTAAAGTGATATATTCACTCATTAATCAATACCACCCAGCAAATAAGACCGCATTAAAAAATAAAGACCACCGATTAAAAGTGGTCCTCTGATCAATAAGACAACCTTTTTCTTCCCTTTGTTCTTCTTCTTGACAAAACTTTCCTGCCGTTTGATGTAGACATTCTCTTTCTGAACCCGTGCTCTTTCTTTCTGTGCAGCTTTTTAGGCTGATAAGTTCTCAACATAAATGAAAACCTCCCTTCAATACATAACCTTGCAATATAGCATTATATCTTAATTTTTCATCTTAGTCAACAAAAAAATTAAATTTTATTTTTTGAAAATCAAATAGTTATTTATGTAATAAAATACAATTGATTTTATAAAAAATTTTCAAATACAACATATTGTATAACTTTTCATTTAAACACCAAGATATAATTTTAATTTAAAAAATATTTATTCTAAAAACAATTTTATTTTTATTTTTATCAATGCTATAATTCTACGCTTGCATTAATAAAAATTCTTGATAAATCATTGCTTTTTTATTAAATTCACGTTATAATAGATATGTATGGAATTTTAATGAAAAGGGTAATGTTACGGAAATAATTTATAAATGTTATAATGATTATCACATTTATTATGAGAGGATGAAAAATAAATGGATTCATTTGATGATGCCTGGAAAGTAATATGCAGTTACTGCAAAACAAAAATTACCGATGTTGCATATAAAACATGGATAAACAGAATAGAACCGCTTAAACTTGATTTTGAAACTAATACTGCTTTTTTAACAGTTCCCAATGATTTTCACCGTCAAACACTGAACCGCTGTTATATGCCTCTTTTAAAAGAGGCTTTTGAGGCTGTTTTTGATCATGGCTTTAATATTGAATTTAAACTTCCGGAAGAAAGCGAAACCCAAGCCCCAATCACTAAAATAAATGATGAGAATAAAGATACAAATTATGAATATACTTTTGATACCTTTATTGTCGGATCATCAAACAAATTTGCCCATGCTGCTTCTCTTGCGGTCGCAACAAATCCATCTCATGCATATAATCCTCTTTTTCTTTATGGAAATTCGGGACTCGGTAAAACCCACCTGCTTTATGCAATTGGAAATGAAATCAAAAAAAATAATCCGGACAAAGTTATTTGCTACATAAAAGGCGATGATTTTACAAATGAACTCATAGAATCTTTACGCCTTGCAAAAATGAGTGAGTTCAGACATAAATACAGACAGGCAGACATTCTTCTTGTTGATGACGTTCAGTTTATAGGCGGAAAAGAAAGTACACAGGAGGAATTTTTCCACACATTTAATGCGCTGTATGACGCTAAAAAACAAATAGTTCTTACTTCTGACCGTCCGCCGAAAGAAATCAGAACTCTTGACGACCGACTTCGTTCACGATTTGAGCAGGACTTAATTGCAGATATCCAGCCTCCCGATATTGAAACAAGAATCGCAATAATAAAAAGAAAAGCCGAACTTCTTGACATTGAACTGTCAAACGATGTTTGTGAATACATAGCTTCAAAAATAAAAGCAAATATTCGTCAGCTTGAGGGTACGGTAAAAAAATTAAAAGCAAAATCATTGTTAAATAATGAAAAGCCGTCAATTTCTTCCGCACAGGAAGTTATTTCTGATATTCTTAATAATGATGTTCCTCCGGAAGTTACTGTTGAAAGAATAATTGACGAGGTTGCAAGAACCTATGGAATTACCGCAGAAGAAATACGCTCTCAAAAAAACAGAAGCGCAAATCTCAGCAACGCGCGCCATATAGCTATTTATTTAACAAGAGAGCTCACAACTCTTTCTATGGTTGCCATTGGTGAGGAATTTGGAAATCGCCACTATTCCACAATTATTTATACAATTCAAAAAGTTCAAAAAATGATGGATAAAGACCAAAAAATTAAAGAAATTATTGAAGACACAATTAAAAATATTCGAGACAGATAATTAACATTTGTTTTAACATTCCATAAACATTTTTCAATCTGATGTTAATAAAAATATACATAGAAAATTTTGTAAACAAAATTAAACAGAATAAAAATATTTTTGTGAACCCGTTTTTTCAGAGGACAAGCTAAATATATAAATTTTTCTACAATTTAACATAACCTACTACTACTACTAAAAAATAATATTATTATGATAGGAGAAGATCTTCACCGTGAAAATTTCCTGTTTAAGAACTGATTTAGCAAATGCCGTATCAAATGTTTCAAGAGCGGTTTCAGCAAAAGCCTCAATACCCGCACTCGAAGGTATATTAATAAAATCATACGGCGATAAAATGAATATATCGGGATATAATCTTGAAATAGGCATTACAACCGATATAGACGCAACCGTTCAGAATGAAGGAGAAATAGTTGTAAGTGCAAAACTGTTTTTAGATATTGTAAGGCGTCTTCCGGAAGAAATAGTTATGATCGAAACAGACGAAAGAATGGTAACTTATATTACCTGCGGTCAGGTAGATTATCAGATAGTGGGTATGTCGTCTGTTGAATATCCGGATTTGCCCACATTTGAACAAACTGACGGAATTACCGTAAAAGCAAAAACACTTCGCGAAATGATAAGACAGACTGTTTATGCTGTAAGTGAGAACACGGCAAAGCCTATTTATACAGGTTCTTTGTTTGAAATTAAAAACGGTCTTTTTAAAATCGTTGCCGTTGACGGTTACAGAATGGCTATACGAACCGAGGCGGTTGACAGCGAAAGTGATAACAAGTTCGTAGTTCCCGGCAAAACACAGCTTGAAGTTCTTAAACTTTTAAATGACGATGACGACGATGTACAAATTATTATCGGTCAGCGCCACATTACTTTTAAGGTAAATAATTATAGGGTAATTTCAAGACTTATTGAAGGAACATTTCTTGATTACAAAACTACTATTCCGGTTGAAACAAGGACAGAGGTCGTAATCAATACAAGAATACTTATTGAATCTGTTGAAAGAATGTCACTGTTAAATAATGAAAGAATACAAAGTCCTGTCAGGTGTAATTTTTCGGATGATGAAATAAGACTTTCCTGCGCTTCTGCAGTAGGAAGGGCAAACGATATTATTTCTGTTTCAATTATGGGAGAACCGGTTGAAATAGGTTTTAACAACAGATATTTGCTTGACGCCCTCAAAAATACCGATACCGATGAGATAAAACTTGTTTTAAACGGACCGCTTTCACCAATGATAGTAAAACCGGTTAAAGGCGACAGTTTTCTGAGTATTGTAGTACCTATGAGGCTTGCAAATGAAAACTAAAAAAATTAAAATAGAAGGTGAATTTATTCGTTTGCAGGATTTGTTAAAGCTTGGGGGAGCAATTGATACAGGCGGCAGAGCAAAAAACGTAATTCAAAACGGAGAAGTTAAAGTAAACGGCGAGATATGTACAATGCGGGGCAAAAAAATACGACCGGGAGATTCTGCCGAATTTAAAGATTTGGTTTTAATTGTTGAATAATATATGGGATTGATTAACACAAGTGAAAGTAACCGCACTTAAATTTGAAAATTACAGAAATCTTAAAAACAACATAATAAAACCGTGCGCAGGAGTAAATGTAATTTACGGCGATAACGCCCAGGGAAAAACAAATTTGCTTGAAGCTCTGTGGCTGTTTTGCGGAGGTCATTCTTTCAGAGGCTCAAAGGATAATGAAGTAATTAACTGGAATAAAGATTTTGCAAAAATAGAAATAAATTTTTTTGGGCAGGAAAGAGAACAGACGGCAAAAATAGAATTTAAAGGAAGTAAAAAAAGAGTTGAGATAAACGGAGTACAGAAAAGCTCTTCCGCAGCTCTTATTGAAAAATACTGTGCAGTGGTTTTTTCTCCCGACCATTTGAATTTAATTAAAAGAGGTCCTTCTGAAAGGCGAAAATTCGTAGACAGTGCAATTTGCCGTGAAAAATTAAAAAACGCAGTAATTCTCTCAAGATACAACAAAATTTTAACTCAGCGCAATTACCTGCTTAAAGATATTTTAAATCATCCCTCTCTTGAAGATACGCTCTCAGTTTGGGACGAGCCTCTTATAAAGTGCGGAGCGCTTCTTATAAAAAGCAGGATAGAATATGTTAAATTGCTATCTAAAAAAGCTTTGTTATATCACAAAGGAATTTCAAACGGCAAAGAAGAACTTAAAATAAAATATATTTCATCTGCCGATATTCAAGAAAGCGACAGCGTTGAAGAGATTGCAGAAAAACTGCGAAATAAACTTAAAACAGGCAAAAAAGACGACATTAGAACCGGAATTACAAATTACGGTCCTCACCGTGACGATATAGAAATTCTTATAAATGAAAAAAATGCAAAGACTTTCGCATCGCAGGGACAGCAGCGGAGCGCCGTGTTATCGTTAAAACTTGCTGAGGCTTCGGTACTTAAAGAAAGAATGGGTGAAGAACCTGTTATTTTGCTTGACGATGTGCTTTCGGAGCTTGATTCGGGCAGGCAGGATTTTTTGCTCAATGAATTTAATGATTGTCAGGTATTTATAACCTGCTGTGAAAAATCAAATAAGGAACAGCTTAAAGACGGAAAAATATTTTTTGTAAAAGACGGAGAGATTTTATAATGTATCTTCATCTGGGACAGGACACTGTAATAACAACCGACACAATTTTAGGAATATTTGATATTGATGAATGTACTATCTCAAAAAAAACAAGAGATTATCTTACAAATGCGGAAAAAAACAAAAGAGTGGTCAATGTATCGTATGAGTTGCCTAAATCATTTGTAGTTTGTGAAAAAAATAATAAAACAACAGTATATATAAGCCAGTTATCGACAAAAACATTAATGAAAAGAAATTTATCGGCTAACAGAGAATTTATATTTTAATTCTACATAAAGGGAAGATATGTAATGAGAGTAAAAAAATGTCCTTATTGCGGTAAAAGGGTTTCTTATTCAACTGCCTATTCCAGCAGAAGAAACGGAGAATATAGATGCGGAAGATGCGGAAAGGAAAGTAAAGTTAAAATTGACGTAAGAATATACCTTATGTTTGCGCTTGCCGCAGTAATTTCCATTGCCATAATGGCAGGCTGGATTTTTGCAGGATTTGTCAGCAACTTTTTTGGGGTTATTCTGGTTTCTGTTCCGCTTATTATTTTTTCTTTTATTACACCTAATTTTATATATTACGAACCGCTCAGAAAATATAAAAAATCAATGGAGGCAAGAAAAGAAGGAATTGCCTATTCCGATAATCTGATAATTTCTGATTTTGATGATAAAGAAAATTTTTCATTTTCAAAAGAAGGCGGAGAAAATTTTAAAATAAATTCTGACGTCTTTAATAAAATCAAAGCCGAACGAAATGCTTCGAGAGAACAATTTAAAGGAGAAAATCTGATTTCTGATTCTGATAAAATATCACCTAAACAGGAACAGGATGATTATGTTCCCGTAATCAACAATGTAAGTCAAAATCACGTTTCGGTAGACGCCCCACTCAGGAAAATACGTTCGGAATCAAAGCAGAGTATAAGCAGAATGCAGCATTATATTCCAATAAAGTCCGATTCATCCGAAGGTGAAAAACGAAAAACCGACGGCAACAGGTATTCTGCAAACAGAAAGTTTTAAATGGTGATTTAATGTTAAAATTACCGGTGTGTCCTTACTGCAACACAATATACAGATATGGCGAGGTCAAAAAATCGACATCAAAAAAAAGTAAAATATGTTACCATTGCAATAAAGAATTTAAAATTTCAAAAAAAAGAATAATCATTCTTTTTATTTTCGTTGTTTTGGTCGCCGCAGCAATTAATGTGGCGCAGCTTTACATAACACCTACGCTTAATGTTTTGCTTTTAATTGTTACAAATATACTTTTAATTATAATAGGAATTTTATTAATTCCGTTTTTTATAAGCTATAAACAAGTCAAAAACGATACTGATTAATATAGAGATAAATAAAAAGTAACGAATGATTTTTTTCTGTTAAACGGAGGTAAACTGATTTGAATAATCTTGAAAACACTGAAAATAACATTGAAATGACTAAGGTTGAACAGGAATACGGCGCTGATGAAATTCAGGTTCTTGAAGGGCTTGAAGCCGTAAGAAAACGTCCCGGTATGTACATCGGTTCAACAGGGCCAAGAGGACTTCACCACCTTGTGTATGAAATCGTAGATAATTCAATTGACGAGGCTCTTGCAGGATTTTGTACAAAAATAGACGTAGTTATTGAAAAAGGCAACATTATAAAAGTAACCGATAACGGCAGAGGCATTCCGGTTGGCGTAAACAGCAAAACAGGGCTTCCTGCGGTTACCGTAGTGTTTACGGTGCTTCACGCAGGAGGAAAGTTCGGCGGCGGCGGATACAAAGTGTCGGGAGGACTGCACGGTGTGGGCGCTTCTGTTGTTAACGCTCTTTCTCAATGGCTTGAAGTAAAGGTATGTGACGGAGAGGACATTTATTTTCAGCGTTATGAAAGGGGTCAAATAGTTTCTCCTCTGAAAAAAATAGGAAAGTCTGATGTTAAGGGCACAGAGGTGCGCTTTATGGCAGACCCGGAAGTATTTAAGGAAACAACTGTTTACGATTACTCGGTTCTTGAAAGACGTTTGCGTGAACAGGCGTTTCTTAATGCCGGAGTACACATTGAACTTAGAGACGAACGCGACACTGATAATATAATAAAAAACAATTTTGTTTACGAAGGCGGAATAAAAAGCTTTGTGGAATTTATCCATAAAAAACGTTCGCTTGCTGTAATTCATCCCGATGTAATTTACTTTGCTTCAAAAAATGAAGAAGACACCATAGCCGTTGAAATTGCAATGCAGTACAATGAAAGCTACAACGAAAATATTTTGACTTTTGCAAATAATATTCACACCACAGACGGCGGAACTCACGAAGAAGGCTTTAAACGCGCGCTTACATATATAATGAATGATTATGCGCGAAAATTCGGCAAGCTAAAAGATAATGACAAAAATTTAAGCGGCGAGGACGTAAGAGAGGGTCTTACGGCAATTATAAGCGTAAAACTTAAAGAAGCCCAGTTTGAAGGGCAGACAAAAGCAAAGCTCGGAAATACCGAAGTAAGAACAATGGTAGAAAAGCTTTTAAGAGAAAAGCTTATGGTTTATCTTGAAGAAAATCCTGCCGTGTCAAAAGCAATTTTTGAAAAGGCGCTTGCATCCGCCCGCGCAAGAGAAGCGGCAAGAAAAGCAAGAGAGAGCGTAAGAAGAAAATCTGCGCTTGAATCCGCACAGCTTCCGGGAAAACTTGCGGACTGTCAGTCGCGCGACAGCTCGGAGACCGAAATTTTTATAGTTGAGGGAGACTCCGCAGGAGGCTCTGCAAAGGGCGGTCGAGACAGAAGGATCCAGGCGATTTTGCCTCTTTGGGGAAAAATGCTTAATGTTGAAAAGGCAAGGATCGACAGGGTTTACGGCAATGATAAGCTAATGCCGGTAATAACGGCGCTCGGTACGGGTATAGGCGATGATTTTGATATTACAAAGCTTCGCTATGATAAAGTAATTATTATGGCCGATGCCGATGTTGACGGATCTCATATCAGAACGCTTCTTCTGACATTTTTCTTCAGATATATGCGTCCGCTTGTTGAGCAGGGGCACGTTTATATTGCACAGCCTCCGCTTTTCAGAATTACAAAGGGCAAGGAACATAAATATGCTTACTCAGATATGGAAAGAGACCAGATTTTGGCTCAGATAGAGGGCAAAACGGAAGTACAGCGTTACAAAGGTCTTGGTGAAATGGATTCCGACCAGTTGTGGGAAACAACAATGAACCCAGAATCAAGACTTATGCTCCGCGTAGATTTAAGCGACGCTGAGGCAGCCGATGAAACATTTACAATCCTTATGGGCGATAAGGTTGAACCCAGACGGGAATTTATAGAAAAGAACGCAAAATATGTTCAAAATCTTGATATATAGCAGGTAAATGTAATAACGGAGTGTAAGCTATGAAACCTGACTGTCAGATGTCGGCAAGGAGCGTGCCACTCACACATGTTATATTATAAAAGAAGGGGCGTAAGCCAAGAAACCTAACTGTCAGATGTCGGCAGAGAGCGTGCCACTCATACTTGTTATATTATGATAGAATTGAGCGTAAACTAAGAAACCTGACTGTCAAATGTCGGTAGGGAGCGTGCCACTCATACTTGTTATATTATAAAAGAAGGGGCGTAAACTAAGAAACCTGACTGTCAGATGTCGGCAAGGAGCGTGCCACTCATACTTGTTATATTATGATAGAATTGAGCGTAAACTAAGAAACCTGACTGTCAGATGTCGGCAGGGAGCGTGCCACTCACACTTGTTATATTATAAAAGAAGGGGCGTAAACTAAAAAATGCATTCACGAACAAAAATAACGGTAAGATATGCCGAAACCGATAAAATGGGAATTGTCCACCATTCTAATTATCCTATATGGTACGAGATTGGAAGAAGCGACTATATAAAAATGTTCGGGACAAGTTATTCCCAAATGGAAGAAAACGGCGTAATGACGCCCTTGTTAAACATAATGTGTCACTTTGGTTTACCTGCCCTATATGAGGACGAGCTTATAATACGAACAAAAGCTATTTTAATTTCTGCCGCAAGAATTACTTTTTCTTACACGGTAAAGCGAATTGAAAAAGACGGAACGGAAACAGAGCTTGGTTACGGAACAACAGAACACGGTTTTGTGGATTCAAAAACCTTTAGACCGTGCAGCATAAAAAAACGTATGCCGGAACTTTATGAAAAAATCAAAGCAACGCTTTGAGAACGAGGTTAAACAATGGATAATGAAAATAAGATTGAACAAAAAATAATAGATGTAGATTTGCAGAATGAAATGCGGAAAAGCTTTTTGGATTATTCAATGAGCGTAATCGTATCTCGTGCACTGCCCGACGTGCGTGACGGGTTAAAGCCTGTTCACAGACGTATTCTCTACACAATGTATGAAAGAGGTCTTGAACCGTCAAAACCGTATCATAAATGCGCCGACACCGTCGGCAGCGTGCTTGGTTCATATCACCCTCACGGCGACGCGTCTGTTTATGATGCAATGGTACGACTTGCACAGGATTTTTCAATGAGATATATGCTTGTTGACGGTCACGGCAACTTTGGTTCTGTTGACGGCGACCCGCCTGCCGCATATCGTTATACAGAAGCCAGAATGAGCAAAATTTCTATGGAAATGCTCACAGATATAGATAAAAAAACAGTAGATTTTATGCCAAACTATGACGACAGGCTTGAAGAGCCGGTTGTTCTGCCAAGCCGTTTTCCAAATTTGCTTGTAAACGGCTCAAGCGGTATTGCCGTTGGTATGGCCACAAACATACCTCCGCACAATTTGGGTGAAACTATTGACGCAGTGTGTACTTTGATTGATAATCCCGAAGCAGAGCTTTCCGAGCTTATGGAATGTATGCCCGGTCCTGATTTTCCGACAGGCGGCATTATTATGGGAAGAAGCGGAATAAGAGCCGCTTATGCAACAGGTAAAGGTAAAATCACGGTAAGAGCAAAAACAGAGATAGTTGAAGCCAAAAACGGCAGATTTAAAATAGTTGTATCGGAATTGCCTTACCAGGTAAATAAGGCAAGACTTATTGAAAATATTGCCGACCTTGTAAAAGAAAAAAGAATTGAGGGCATATCAAACATTGAAGACCACTCCGACCGAAAAGGAATGCATATTGAAATTGATATTAAACGTGACGCATCCCCTCAAATCGTGCTGAATCAGCTGTTTTCATTTACACAGTTACAAATTACATTCGGAGCAATTATGCTTGCGATAGTTGACGGCGAGCCTAAAATTCTTACACTCAAAGATATGCTAAAATGTTACATTGAGTTTCAGGAAGAGGTAATTCGCCGCCGAACCGAGTTTAATTTAAAAAAGGCCCAGGACAGGGTACACATACTTGAGGGCTTAAAAATAGCAATTGACTTTATTGATGAGGTAATTGCGCTTATAAGAAAAAGCAAAGACCTTGCAGGGGCAAAAACCGCTTTGATGGAGCGCTTTGAGCTTGACGAAGTACAGGCACAGGCAATTGTACAAATGCAGCTTGGACGTCTTACAAATATGGAGCGCACTAAAATTGAAGATGAAATTGCGGCACTCCACGAAAAAATCAAAGAGTTTTTAGAGATAATTTCAAGCGATACAAGAAAGCTGGAAATAGTAAAAGAAGAGCTTGCCGTTATCCGCAATAAATATACCGACCCGAGACGTACCGAAATTTGTGCAGTCAGCGGCGAGGTCGATATTGAAGATCTTATTCCGCAGGAGGAGTGCGTTCTTACACTTACACAGTTTGGATATGTAAAACGTCTTTCGGTAGATACATATAAAATTCAGCGAAGAGGCGGCAGGGGCGTTTCGGGTATGTCACGCCGTGAAGAAGATGTGGCTACCGAAATGTTTATTATAAATTCACACGACTTTGTTCTGTTCTTTACGGACAGGGGCAGGGTTTACAGACTTAAATGCTATGAGGTTCCCGAGGGCAGCCGTCAGTCAAAGGGCATTAATATAGCCAATCTTTTGCCGATAGAGCCCGATGAAAAGGTAACTTCAATGATACGCGTGCCTGAATTTGACGAAGAAAAATATCTTATTATGGTAACAAGGCACGGCATAATAAAAAGAATTGCTCTCAATGCTTACAATACTGCGCGCAAGGGCGGTTTAATTGCGCTTGAACTTAACGAGGGCGACGAGCTTGCATGGGTAAGAATGACAGACGGCAGTCAGCAGGTAATTGTTGCAACCAAAAAAGGTATGGCGATACGCTTTAATGAAACTGACGTCAGACCAATGGGCAGACAGGCGCGCGGAGTTAAAGCAATTGCTCTAAAAGACGGGGACAGCGTTGTAGGAATGAGCGTTGTAAGGGAAGGAAGCCTTGTTCTTACTGTTTCCGAAACAGGTTACGGCAGACTTTCAAGTCCCGATGATTACCGCGTTCAGAGCAGAGGCGGCAAGGGTCTTACAAACTATCATGTTGAAAAATACGGCGACGTTGCGGCAATAAAGGTTGTTGATATTGACGATGATATTATAATTATTTCACAGGACGGCATCATAATAAGAATTGCGGCAGAGTCGATTCGTCTTTGCGCGCGTCCGTCAAAGGGCGTTACGGTAATGAAAGTTATCGGTGACGACAAGGTAGTGACGATTGCCCGCGCTCCGCATGTTGCAGAGGAAGAAGCCGGCGGAGAAATTGTTGATTCAGATAAAAAAGATGATGAAACAGCAGAAAATTAAAAAATATTAATGGGGCTGTCGCACAAATGCTTGTGCGACAGCCCCCGTTTTAATATGGGTTAATCATCGTTATCTAATTCATTTAAAAGGAACGCACATCCAAATGCAGGAATATGCAGAGTGTCGTTTTCAAGATGTGTTCCGAACAGTCTTTTGCTGTTTGAGTAACCCGGAGGCGCATTCATATCTACATCACAATCGCCTGTATTAAACGCACAGCAAAGCGAAGTTTTGTCGTCATGGCGAATATAAATCAAAACTCTGTCCTTTGCAAAAACATTAATAAATTCACCGTCCCACAGGGCGGAACACGATTTGCGCAGATCTCCAAGCTGTTTGTGCCAATCAATAAGCTCGTAATTTTCTTTACCCCACGGATAGCAGCAGCGGTTGAATGGGTCGCGATAACCCTCCATGCCGGCTTCGTCGCCGTAATAAACACATGGAAATCCCGGCAAAGTGTACTGAATTCCCACAGCAAGTTTCAGCAGTTTAATGCCCCTGCTCCGCTGTTCGTCATTAAGACGCTGGTTAGCCTGCCAATAGCGGTCTCTTCCGTTGATCGGTTCGCCTGCAATTACCGTAATTGCACGTTCAGTGTCATGAGTTGAGATTGAATTCATAAGAACGCGCAGCACGGGACGCGGATAATTTTCAATTACGCTCATTATTTCGTCCATTACATATCGTGCGTCTTTACCTCTGCAATAGTCAAGAATTGCATTGCGGAACACATAGTTCATTACGGAATCAAGCTGTTCGCCAAGCAAAAATCTGCGTCTTGCTCCGTAGCTTTCTTTATTGCTGGCGTCTTCCCAAACCTCGCCCACAATAAAAGCCTCAGGATCTTCCTCTTTGACCGAGTTTCTAAGATTTTCCATAAATTCGTCGGGCAGTTCGTCAGCAACGTCAAGTCTCCAGCCGGAGTTGCCGCAGCGCATCCATTTTCGGATAATTCCGTTTTTTCCGTTAATATATTCATTAAACGCAGGGTCGGTTTCGTTTACTTCGGGAAGAGTGTAAAAACCCCACCAGGAATTGTAGTTGTCGGGCCAGCAATTAAATTTGTACCAGCTGAAGTACGGGGAGTTTTGGTCTCTGTATGCACCGCCGTTTCCGTAGCGTCCGCCGCGGTTAAAATAAATGCTGTCCGCGCCTGTATGTGAGAAAACACCATCGTTAATTATGTGAATACCGCGCTTTTTTGCCTCGGCACAAAGCTCTTTAAAGTCATCTTCCGTTCCCAAAATCGGGTCAACCCTGGAATAATCTCCCGTGTCATATCTATGGTTTGAGTATGCTTCGCTTATAGGGTTAAGATAAATACAGCTTACCCCAAGGTTTTCAAGGTAATCAAGCTTTTGCGTAATACCTTTTAAATCACCCATAAAAAAGTCGCTGTTTGTAATTTCTCCATATTGATTTGGCTGCCACTGAGGCAGTGCGTACCAGTCCTCATTACGGTGAAAATCGGTACGTTCAATATTCTTTTCTTCACCGCTGAAATTGAATCTGTCCGGAAAAATCTGATACATTACGCCGCCAACAGGCCATTTTGGTGTTTCAAAACCCTTTTTATAACAGGTTATCTGCCAGCTTCTTCCGGGAGAATATTCAATTGAACTTATGTTATAAGCGTCTGAAGGAACAACATATCGTACGCCTCCGTTTGTAAAAAGTTTAAAGCTGTACCAATAAAGACCTATTCTGTCCGGAGTAAAGCTGCATTCCCAAATTTCGGTTTCTTCATCAAACGTACCGCACCAGAACAGGTTAATAAAAATCCAGTTGTAATCATAGTCATATTTTATACAAATCTCTGCCTTTTGTGTGTGCAGATGTCTTGGTAAAAGTATTCTCAAATTAATTGCCGTACCCTGCTCTACCGCACCAAAAGGAGAGCGGTAATAAATTTTTCTCGGATCAAACGGAACAGGCATAAAATCACTTCCTGTACTAAATAATATTCAGCAAGATTGTTTTTGCCAAGATGATAAAATTAAATTCTATTTTACATAATTGTAAAACACACTATATCAATAAATTATATCATATTCATGCATAATAATCAATATGAAAAGACCGTTTTACAACAGATTACATCAAAAATGAAAAAATTGGGAAAATATGATTACAATATTTACATTAATCTTTTATATTTATAAAATATGTATTATAATTTATATTGGATATTTATAGTAAGAGGTGTTTTTATGGCAAAAAAAAGGGTAAGCGTGCAAATAGAAGGCAGAAATTATGCCCTTATTACTGACGACGATGAAAAATATGTTCAGAATGTTGCCAATGAAGTTACAAAACATATCCAAGAAATATCACAAAACAGCAAACAGTTTGACGTACGCGACTGCGCCGTACTTGCCGCGCTTGATTTTTGTGACGACAGAAACAAGGCCGCGCAAAAGAACATAGATTACGTTGAAAAGGCGGACAAAATTATTCGTCAGGCAAACGACCTTAATAAAATGTGCAAAGAATATAAGGAAAAACTTACTGAGGCTATCAACGAAAATACCGGTCTTGTTAGGCGGATAAAAGAGCTTGAAAAGAAGCTTTCAGGTTATACCGGCAATAACAATGCCACAAAAACCGATAAAAACGAAGCCGAACAGTACAAAAGAACAGAGGAAAAAAAGAAAAACGAAAGACTTATGGGATATGTGCCTATGAAACAGGTATCATTATTTGATGAAGAAAATAATGAAAAAAATTGAAATTTTAGCTCCCGCAGGCGGATATGAAAGCGTAACGGCAGCGGTCAGATGCGGCGCAGATGCGGTGTATGTCGGCGAAAAGTCCTTTTCGGCGCGCGCATCTGCTAAGAACCTTGACGACGAAGAGCTTGCAATGGCAGTAAGATATTGCCACATACACGGCGTAAAACTGTATGTTACATTAAACACAATTGTTTTTGACGATGAGTTTGAAAAGCTGAAGCTTGCAATAATTTCTGCGGCAAAGGCAGACGCAGACGCGCTTATTGTGCAGAATATGGGAGCGGCCCGGCTTGCAAGAATGATAGTACCCGACTTGCCGTTGCACGCGTCAACACAAATGAGCGTACACACAGCGTCGGGAGTAAGAGCGCTTTACGAAATGGGATTTAAACGCGTAGTTCTCTCACGGGAAATGAGCAGGGACGAAATTAAGAGAGCGGCGGAAATTCCTATTGAACTTGAGGTTTTTGTACACGGAGCGCTTTGTATGTGTGTGTCGGGACAATGCTACTTCAGTGCCATGCTCGGCTCAAGAAGCGGAAACCGCGGTATGTGCGCACAGACGTGCAGGCTTGAGTTCTCCGTAGGAAATCAAAAAAACGCACACGCCCTCAGCTTAAAGGATAACAGCCTTATCTCCCATATTAACGAGCTTGAAAAAATGGGAATAACGTCAGCTAAAATTGAGGGAAGAATGAAACGTCCCGAATATGTTGCCGCGGCTGTAAGAGCCTGCCGTGAACAGCGTGATTCAGGTTTTGTCAGCGGTGAGAGCGCAGGTCTGCTGAGAGGAGTTTTTTCGCGCACCGGGTTTACAGACGGATATTACACGGCAAAGACCGGCAGAGAAATGTTCGGTATCCGCAGAAAAGACGATGTTGTTTCTGCAAGCGAAAACCTGCTTTCAAACATACGCCGAACATATAAAGACGAAGTGCGAAACGTAAGCATAAACGGCGAGTTTACCGCAAAAGCAGGAGAAAGACCCGTAATCGAGGTTACAGACGGAAAAAACAAAGTAAAAATCATTTCCGACGCCGTGTGTGAAAAAGCGATGAAAACGCCTCTTAACACAGAAAAATGCAGGACCCAGCTTTTAAAAACGGGAGGTACTGCATATAAGTTTGAAAATCTCTCAATAAATATAGATGAAAATATTTCTCTGCCTTTGTCATTACTGAATGCAGTCAGGCGCAACGCCCTTGCAAAGCTTGATGAAATTCGAAGCGTCATTCATAAATATGATATAAAAGATGTTGATATTTCACAACAACACAAAGAAAGACCCGAAATCGTAAAAAATAGCCTGCGTGCAAGGTTTACGGGCACGAAAATAAGCAATGCTTTTAAAGAGTGCGAGTTTGTTTTTGTTCCGTTGTTTTCAGATATAACCGAGATACAAAGGTTAAAAAAAGAGGGATTTAATGTCGGCGTTGAAATTCCGCGCGGAATGTTCGGGCGAGAAACACAGATTGAAAATCAACTGAAAAGGTCTAAAGAGGTTGGTATAAACGATGCTCTCTGCAATAATATCGGGGCGCTTTATACCGCAAAAAAACAGGGATTTATAATGCATGGCGGCTTCGGACTTAATCTTGTTAACACATTTGATTTACTGTGGGCGCAGGATTATGGTATAAAAGATGTGGAGCTTAGTTTTGAACTTAGCTTTGACCGCATAAATGCGCTTGGCGCCGCGATCCCCCGGGGTATTATAAGCTATGGTTATCTGCCTCTAATGTTATGCCGCAACTGTCCTGTTAAAAGTGAGGGCATAGATTGCAAATCCTGCAAAAACAACTTAAAAATGACGGACAGAAAAGGCAAGAGGTTTTATCTTAAATGTGACGGCAACTGTACTGAAGTCCTTAATTGTGTGCCTTTGTTTATTGCTCCTGAAGAATATTTAAAATTATCCACAAATTTTAACGTTTTGCGTTTCAGCGTGGAAAACTATGTGGAAAACGTGGAAAACATTATAGATTTTAACTCATTTTCAATGTCAAAAGAGAAATTCACAAGGGGATTGTATAAACGAGGAGTTAAATAAAATGTGAGTAATGTTAAAATTTAGAAAATTATTTTATAGAAATATATAAATTTCCTTTGGCGAAAATTCAAAATATATAAATTTCTTATAGATAATTTTAGTAGGGAAAAATAAAATCTCAAATGAATAAATTATGCAAAATTTTGCAGGAAATGAAGGATGAGACAAAATGGAACTGAAAATTAAAAAGCTAAAACCAAACGCAAAAATTCCCCAAAGGGCAACAAACGGCTCGGCAGGAATGGACCTTTATGCATGTATTGACAGCAGCATTGCGCTTGCTCCGCAGCAGCTTGCGGTAGTACCTACGGGAATTGCAATTGAACTGCCCGACAATAGCTGCGCGGCTTTTCTTTATGCGCGCAGCGGTCTTGGCGTAAAGCACGGCATCTGCCTTTCTAACGGTGTGGGAGTAATTGACAGTGATTACCGTGGCGAGATTTGTGCGGGACTCTGCAATGTGTCTGACAAACCTTATGTTATAGAGCCAGGCGAGCGCATTGCACAAATGGTGATCGCACCCGTATTGACCCCGGACATTACCGAGGCAGACGAGCTTTCAGACACATTGCGCGGTGCCGGCGGCTTTGGTTCAACCGGCAAAAAGTAACGTAAAGTTTTTTCGACAATTTACCGTTGCAAAGCGATTTTTGTTATTATATAATTAAAATTAAGTATTATTGCAGTAAAATTGAGAATAGTTAAAAAGGGGCTGTTAGAATGTTTTCGTTCTCTAAAGATATAGGAATTGACCTTGGAACGGCAAACACGCTTGTGTGCTTAAAAGGCAAAGGAATAATTTTAAGAGAGCCGTCGGTTGTTGCGGTAGACCTTAGAACCGACAATGTTCTTGCAGTGGGTTCACAGGCTAAAGATATGATCGGCAGAACACCCGGTTCTATCGTAGCTATACGTCCGCTTAAAGACGGGGTAATTGCGGATTTTAAAATAACCGCAAAAATGTTGCAGCACTTTATAAAAAAAGCGGTAAAACCCGGAATATTCAGCAAGCCTCATGTTATTATATGTATGCCTACCGGA
This sequence comes from uncultured Clostridia bacterium, assembly GCA_947623205.1. Taxonomy (GTDB): domain Bacteria; phylum Bacillota; class Clostridia; order Oscillospirales; family Acutalibacteraceae; genus Ruminococcoides. The sequence continues at coordinate 163,995 of CANQGM010000001.1, read as the reverse complement.
GTTACGGAGGTAGAGCGCAAGGCGGTTGAAGACGCCGCATATCAGGCGGGAGCAAAGCCGCCCGTAATTCTTATTGAAGAGCCGATGGCTGCTGCAATCGGCGCCGGAATGCCTGTTGACGAGCCTACGGGAAGTATGGTAGTCGACATTGGCGGAGGCACAAGCGAAGTGGCGGTGATTTCACTGGGCGACATAGTAACATCCTGTTCTGTTCGTGTTGCAGGCGATAAATTTGACGAAGCAATATCAACTTATATTAAGAAAAAATACAATTTGTTGATAGGCGAGCGCACAGCCGAGGAAATTAAAATAAAAATCGGTTCTGCGTATCCTTACAGAGAAGAAAAGGATATGGTCGTAAAGGGCAGAAACCTTGTTGACGGATTGCCAAAGGACATTACAATTTCTGCGCAGGAAGTGCGCGACGCTCTTGCCGACCCTCTTTTGACAATTGTTGAGGCTATCAGAACAACTCTTGAAAAAACGCCTCCTGAGCTTTCTGCCGATATAATTGACCATGGCATAATGCTTACGGGCGGAGGTTCTTTGCTCAGAGGAATAGATATGCTTGTTATGCAGCAGACGGGTATGCCCGTTCATGTTGCAGACCGCCCCCTTGACTGTGTTGTTGACGGTGCGGGCAGGCGACTTGGAAAGCCTATGGGGTTCCAGTACAAACACAGCCGTTAATTTTAGCTTTAAAATAAATTTGAGCGCGGACGTGTATTCACAATAAAATAATTGCAAAATGTAAAAGTCGGGCATGGGGGTGTTACAGTAAAAACACTTTTCTGCCCGAAATACAAGCCGGGCTGCTCGGCGGAGGATTTTAAATGAATGATTTTTTACATAACAAAAATTTAAAAGTTCTCATAATAACGCTCGTCATACTTATTGTGATGAGTGTTTTCTCTCTGCCCGACAACTCGGTGATATCAAGCGCTATAAACGGATTTACCCGCGGCCTTTCCCAGGTGAGCGCCGCTGCCGCGGCAAGCGCCGACACCGTAAGCTATAATGATTTAAAAACAGAAAATAAAAAACTAAAGCAGGAGGTTGCCGAACTCAGAGAACAGCTCTCCGATTATTACGACGTTAAGACCGAAAATGCAAAGCTGTGGAATTACTATGACCTTAAAAAGAAAAATCCCTCATATTCCGTTCTTCCCGCTTCGGTAATAAAGCGTGACACAAACGACGATTTCTATTCATTTTCGCTTGACATAGGCTCATCGTCGGGGGTAAGCGTTAATGACCCCGTAATTACTGAAAACGGACTTGTCGGCTGGGTGTGCCGCACAGACGCCGTCACCTGCATGGTAAAAACTATTCTTTCGCCCGACACAAAAGCCGGCGCAATTGATAAGGTTACAAACGACATAGGAATAATCAGCGGAAGCGCCTCGCTTTGTGACGATAATCTCACCATGCTAACAAAAATTTCTGAGAATAATAAAATTAAAAAGGGAGATATGATAGTTACTTCGGGGACAGGCGGGGTTTATCCGAAAAACCTTATAATAGGCAAAATAAAGGAAATTAAATTTAATTTATATGACACCACATTATATGCGGTCGTTGAACCATATGAGGATATAAAAAACATAACTTCTGCCGCTGTGATAACCGACTTTGACGGCAAGGGCAAAATAAAGGGGTAACCAATGAACATAAATCGCACGTTTTTCAGATATTTTGCCTATTCTCTTGAGATACTCATTTGTTATATTTTGCAGGGCACGCCAAAGCTGATACCCGAAATTTTTGGAAGCAGGCCCCTGCTGTTGATTCCAATAGCAATAGCAATTGCGTCAAAAGAGAATGAGATTCCGTCATTGATTTTCGGCGCCGTGTGCGGAGTGTTTACCGATATTGCCACAGGCGGAAATATCGGTTTTTTTTCAATTTTAATGACATTGATTTGTTATTTTGAGGCTAATATCCTAAAAACCTATTTTGTGTCAAATTTCAGAACGGTTCTGATAATATCGGCAATAACAGTTCCCTTGATAATATGTCTGTATTTTCTTGTTTTTACGGTAATTGCGGGCATTGAAAACCCGGTTTTTTTGTTTGTAAATCACTATATTTCAAGAATTGTTTATACATTGGTAATGATAATTCCGTTTTACTTTTTAAACAAATTTTTTTATAAAAATCTAAACGACTGATAAGAGGTTGATACAATGCAGTCAGAAAAGCGAAAAAGGCGGGATCCGCACAAAAAGAGAAAAAAGTCCAGACTTACTGTTTGCATTGTAATTACTCTTGCCTTTTTTGTGCTTTTTGCGGGCAGACTTGTTGACTGGCAGCTCATTCACGGAAAAGAATACAAAGAGCTTGCTTCAAGGTCAACAAGCTATACTGTCAAAACCGATGCAACCAGAGGAGAAATTCTCGACTGCAACGGAAAAGGTCTTGTTGTTAATAAAACCCATTATAAAATTGAGTTTGACAAGCTCTATATAAATGAAGCTGCGCTTAACAGCACCATACTTGATTTGATAACCCTAATGGATAAAGCAGGAGAAAAATGGGAGGATACGCTTCCTGTTAATGTGGCAGCAAACGGCGGATATGAATACAAATCGAACCGCGACGATGACATAAAGCGTCTGCTTTCTTCCGATTATTTGAATATGGACGCAAATACAACGGCTTTTGACTGTTTTTCGGAACTCGTAAAAAGATATGACATAAAAGGGGACTACACAAAAAAGCAGCTGCGCGACCTTGTTTCGGTACATTACAATATGGAAATTACCGGATACTCAAGCACAAAGGCATATGTTTTTGCAAGCGACATAAAGCAGAGCACAGCAAGTGCGGTAAGTGAAAACACTCAGGGAGTAAGCGGCGTTAATGTTCAGACATATTTAACAAGAAGCGCGGAGGACGCCGACCTTGCGCCGCATATTATAGGCGCGCTCGGCTCAATGACAGAGGAAGAATATAACAAAAAAACAGAAGAAGGCAAGGAATATTCACTAAACGACAGCATTGGGAAATTTGGCATTGAACTCGCCTGTGAAGACGAACTTAAAGGAAAAGGCGGAACAAAAATTGTCAAGAAAAATTCCGACGGCTCAATAGTTGATACTGTTGAAACCATAGACGCTCAACCGGGAAATACAGTATATTTGACAATTGACAGCGATTTGCAAAGGACTGCGGCAGAATCACTTAAAGAAAACGTAAGATCGGCAAAAGCCGCAGGCGCAGCAGAAAAAGCGGCTTACGGAGGCAAGGGTTACGGCGAAGACTGTGAAACAGGCGCGGTAGTAATGCTGTCGGTAAAGGATTTTTCTGTGCTTGCAGCGGCAAGCTATCCGACCTACGACCTTAATAAATACAGCAAATATGACGACTATTATGTAAAGCTCTCGAATAACAAAAATTCCCCGATGTATAACCGTGCGTTTGTCGGCAGCTTTGCCTGCGGGTCAGTTTATAAACCCTGCGTCGCCGCTGCCGCGCTTGAAGAAAATGTAATAAATAAAGATTCCGAAATTTTCTGCAAACAGAATTACGATTACTATCCCACAAATATCGTAAAGTGTATGCATTATCACGGCGGACTTAACATTACCGGCGCGCTTACCCGTTCATGCAATTACTTTTTTGCCGAAACAGGCAGAAGGCTTGGTATTGAAACAATGTATTTATATGCGGAAAAATTCGGATTCGGAGAATATACGGGCGTTGAAATAGAGGAGTCAAAGGGAACTCTTGCCGGACGCGACAGTGACGAGTGGCAGGCGGGCAACACCGTTCAGGCCGCAATAGGTCAGACGGACAATGCTTTTACTCCGCTGCAGCTTGCAGCATATACTGCGACAATTGCAAACAACGGCACACGTCTTAAAACTCATATTGTAAAAAAAATAACCGACTATGAGCGTACAAAAACCATTAAAGAATATCCGTCCGATAACCCTACGGTAGTCGATTCATGCGGAGTTTCACAAAAGAATCTTGACATTGTAAAGAACGGAATGCTTCAGGTTACTCAAAACGAAAACGGTACGGCAAACAGTATGTTCGGCAATTATAAAATAAAGGTCGCGGCAAAAACCGGTACTGCCGAAAATGCAGGTTCGGACCACACAACATTTATATGCTATGCGCCGTACGACGACCCTGAAGTGGCGATTTCTGTTGTAATTGAACACGGCGTAAAGGGAAAATACTCTATGCAGGTGGCAAAAGATTTGCTTGACGAATATTTTAATAAGAAAAGCCATTAAATGACAGGGAAAACATAAATTCATTAAAAAACTTGTATAAAAAGTAAAAAACAGTTAATAGTTTTGGCAACTATGACTAAAATATCAACAAAAATTTTGTTTGATATAAATTGTATTGATTTGTTGCTCTTTAGCCGTTTTTATGATAGAATATAACAGAGGTAATTTAATTATGGATAATGTAATAGTTGTTGCGTCGGGAAAGGGCGGTACGGGAAAGTCAACTGTTTGTGTTTGCCTGTCTGTTGCCTTGGTCAAACAGGGTAAAAAAGTTTTGCTCATTGACTGTGACTGCGGAATGCGCGGTCTTGACATTATGCTTGATATGGAGCAGGACATACTCTTTGACGCGTCGGACGCTGTTTGCGGCAACTGTTCGTTTAATGAAGCCATCTACAAAAGCAAAAACAATGAAAATCTTTACCTTTTGGCAGCGCCGTTTGATACTGAAAACGAGCTCAGTCCGCAGGTATTTAAACAGTTTGTCGACTCGGTAAAAAATGATTTTGATTTTGTTATAATAGACTCGCCGGCGGGTATAGGCTCGGGGTTTATAACGGCGGCAACTCCTGCCGACAGAGCCCTTATAGTAACAAACGCAGAACCCACAAGCGTGCGCGGCGGAGTTAAGGTAAGGCGCATACTTGAATCTCTTGGATTGTATGACATACGGCTTATAATTAATCGCTTTGACCGCAAAGTGTTTAATCAACTCGGCTTTTACAATGACCTTGATGATGTAATTGATGAATTGCAGACCCGGCTTATTGCGCTTGTGCCGTTTGATATACGCATATCCGTAATAATGCAGCGCGGTATTGCAGGTCTTAACTGGAGCGCGGCGTCATCAGTTTTTGACTGCCTTGCACGCAGACTTGAGGGACAAAGAGTTCCTCTCGCATACAGAGGATAGAAGTTTTAGAAATTAACGCAAATAATTAAATGTTTGGAGGACGTAGTAAATGAATATTGCTCTTATTGCTCACGACGAAAAGAAAGAACTTATGGTTCAGTTTTGCATAGCATACTGCGGTGTCCTAAGCCGCAATAATCTTTGCGCAACCGGCACAACCGGAAAAATGATTTCGGAAGCAACAGGCCTTACCATACAAAGATTTCTTGCGGGTTCGCAGGGCGGAGGTCAGCAAATAGCGGCGCGTATTGCCTGCAACGAGGTTGATATGCTTTTGTTTTTCAGAGATCCGCTGAGTCCCAAGCCAAATGAGCCTAACGATATGAATATGCTCAGACTTTGCGATATGCATAATATTCCCGTTGCAACCAACATTGCAACGGCAGAGGTTCTTATTCATGGTCTTGAGCGCGGCGACCTTGACTGGAGAAATATTTTAAAATAACCTTTATAATGTCATTATTGTCGGGCGGCGCAATGCTGCCCGATTATTGTGTATATATGAAGCTTTTGTTTTATTACAAAAAGTTGCAGCTTTCGGAGGAAAATATGGCACTTATCACAAAGAAAATCAAGGGAACTGAGGATGTTCTGCCAAAGGACAGCTACCGTTGGCAGTTTGTTGAGGACATAATGCGCAGGGAATCGCAGTCTTACGGATTTAAAGAGATACGCACTCCCGTTTTTGAACATACAGAGCTTTTTGCAAGGGGCGTAGGGCAGACCACAGACGTTGTACAAAAAGAAATGTACACGTTCAACACTAAAGGCGGCGAGAGCGTAACACTTCGTCCCGAGGGTACGGCAGGCGCAGCAAGAGCTGTTCTTGAGCACGCGCTTGACAATGAGGGACTTCCCATTAAGGCAAGCTATTTTGTTTCGTGCTATCGCTACGAAAAACCACAGGCGGGCAGACTGCGTGAATTTCATCAGTTCGGTCTTGAAGAATACGGTACTCAGTCGCCCATAGCTGACGCAGAGCTTATATGCGCCGCGCAGTCGATTTTTGACCGGCTCGGGGTTCGTCAGCTTAGGCTGGAAATAAACTCAATTGGATGTCCTGTCTGCCGCGCAGAATATCACAGCGCGCTAAAAGAGTATTTTGAAGGACACAAAGATGAGCTTTGCGATACCTGTATATCCCGTCTTGACAAAAACCCTATGAGGATACTTGACTGCAAAAGTCCTGTTTGTTCCGCAATTGCAAAGGACGCCCCTAAAATTATTGATTATCTTTGTGACGAATGTAAAGAACACTTTGCGTCTGTTCGCACATATCTCGACGCGGCAGGCGTTAGATATGAAGTTAATCCCACAATAGTCAGGGGACTTGATTATTATACAAAAACAGTATTTGAATTTGTAACAGACTTTATTGGAGCGCAGGGAACCGTTTGCGGCGGCGGACGTTATGACGGTCTTATTGAAGAACTCGGAGGAAAGCATTTACCCTCGCTTGGCTTTGCAATGGGAATTGAAAGGCTTTTAATGCTTATGGATAAACAGGGAATTGAAATTCCCAAGCCTTCGGGATGTGATTTGTATGTTGCAACAATGGGAGAAAACGCGGTCGTCAGAGCGTTTGAGATAATTAAAAGCGTTCGCGACTGCGGACTTGTTGCCGAAACCGACGTAGTCGGAAGAGGTCTGAGAGCTCAAATGAAATATGCCGACAAAATAGGAGCAAAATTTGCGCTTGTTCTCGGAGAAAATGAGATTGAGCAGGGATTTGCAAGTGTAAAAAATATGAAGTCGGGTGAACAGACGCAGCTTGCGCTTAACGATACATTCGCCGAAAAGTTTTCGGTGCTTCAGCTTGCGTACAGTGATTCGTTTAAGCTGTAATACTGACAGGTTTAATTGCAGGAAATAAGGAGATTTTGGGAAATGGCAGAATTTATGACAGGCTTAAAGCGAACAAACTACTGCGGAGATTTGCAAATTGCGGATGTTGGTAAAGAGGTTACCGTCTGCGGATGGGTACAGCGCTGCCGCGACCTCGGTCAGCTTATTTTTATTGACTTGCGCGACCGCACGGGTATTGTTCAGCTTGCCTTTAACGATAAAACGGACAAAGAAATTTTTGACAAGGCTTTTGCCTGCCGCAGCGAGTTTGTTCTTGCCGCAAAGGGGATCGTATGCGAGAGAAGCGCAAAAAATAAAGATATTCCCACAGGGGAAATAGAAGTTGTTGTAAGCGACCTGCGCGTGCTTTCAAAGGCGCAGACGCCTCCGTTTGAAATTGTCGATGAAACTAACACCAAGGAGGAACTCCGTTTAAAATACCGCTATTTGGACCTTCGCCGCCGTCCTCTGCAAAACAACATAATGCTCCGCAGCAAGGTTGCAAAGGTCACCCGCGATTATTTTTATGAAAACGGCTTTGTCGAAATTGAAACGCCTATGATGATAAAGTCAACGCCCGAGGGTGCGCGCGACTATCTTGTTCCGTCAAGAGTTCACAGAGGAAAGTTCTATGCCCTGCCGCAGTCCCCGCAAATTTACAAGCAGCTTTTAATGCTGTCAGGCTTTGACCGCTATATTCAGCTTGCACGCTGTTTCCGTGACGAAGACCTACGCGCCGACCGTCAGCCTGAGTTTACCCAAATAGATATGGAGCTTTCGTTTGTTGACGTTGATGAAATTATGGAAATCAACGAGGGACTTTTTAAACGGCTTTTTAAAGAGGTTCAGGGAAAAGAACTCATTACGCCGTTTGAAAGAATGACATATAAAGAGGCAATGGAAACCTACGGCTCCGACAAACCCGACATTCGCTTTGATATGAAAATTCAGGACATTTCAGATATTGTCAAAAACTGCGGCTTTGGTGTATTTGCAGACGCAATTAAAAGCGGCGGGTCGGTAAAAGCTATTGTTGCCAAAAATGCGGCTTCCGTTTACACAAGAAAAGAAATAGACAAGCTTACCGAATATGTCAAAGGTATAGGAGCAAAGGGACTTGCATATGTAAGATGGGTTGACGAACCTAACGCGTCATTTAAAAAATTTATGACAGACGATGAGCTCAGCGCTGTTTATAACAAACTTAAAGCTGAAAAAGGCGATGTTATCTTTATTGTTGCAGACAAGACTGACACCGTTCTTACAACTCTCGGCGCACTCCGTCTTATAGTTGCAAAACGCCTTGAAATAATTCCGAATGAATATAAGTTTTTGTGGATAGTTGACTTTCCGTTCTTTGAATACGACGAGGAAAGCGGCGAATGGCTCGCAATGCATCACCCGTTCACAATGCCTAAGGAGGAGTGTCTGCAATATCTTGATACAGACCCGTCAAAGGTAATTGCAAAGGCGTTTGATTTAACGCTTAACGGTATTGAGCTTTCAAGCGGTTCAATGCGTATTACCGATTATGAGCTGCAGCAGAAAATGTTCAGGGCGCTTAAGCTTACCGATGAGGAAATTGAAGCAAAGTTCGGATTCCTTGTGGAGGCTTACAAATACGGCGCTCCGCCTCACGGCGGCATGGGCATAGGACTTGACCGCGCGGTAATGCTTATGTGCGGGGCAGACAGTCTGCGTGATGTTACGGCTTTTCCAAAGGTTCAGAACGCAAGCGAGCTTATGTCGGCATGTCCGGCTTGTGTTGACAAAGAAAATCTTGATGTGCTCGGCATAGAGGTTAAAGAAACACCTGACAGTTAATGCCGCAATATATATTAAATTAATAAATAAAAATAAATGCTTCTGACGCTGAAATTTAATTGAGGTGAAAGACAGCGCATTGATTTTTACGGGGCGGCTGCGCCCTTTTCAAGCGATGTCTTTTGACATCGCTTTATTTTTTGGCTTACCACAGAAGTTGTAGCGACTTAAAGACTTAAAGTATGAGTAAAATATATAAGGAGGAAATATGCAGAACAGCGAAACGCGTGTTGCGGTCATAAGCATTATAGTTGAAAACCCTGACGCCGTACCGCAGATAAATGACATTCTTCATTCTGCTTCCAATCATATCATAGGCAGAATGGGGATACCCTATAAACAGAAAAACATAAACATTATAAGCATTGTAATCGACGCCGAGCTTAACACTATCAGCACGGTTTCAGGCAGGCTGGGCAAGCTTGGCGGAGTTACCGTAAAAACGGCTTATTCAAAAAGGTAGTGCGGCAGTATGAAAACAATTGATATTATTGATAAAATTGAAAATACTCACATAGCTTCAAAGCCGGAATTTGCGTATCTGCTTCAATACATTACGGATGAAGAACTTGAAATTTTGCGTAAAAAGGCGCAAAAAACATCTCTTGAACATTTTGGCAACAAAATTTATATACGAGGGCTGATCGAGTTTTCAAGCGTTTGCAAAAACGACTGCTATTATTGCGGACTGCGGCGTTCAAATAAAAATGCGGTTCGTTACCGCCTTTCAAAAGAGCAAATTTTATCGTGCTGTAATACAGGATATAAATTAGGTTTTCGTACCTTTGTTTTGCAGGGCGGAGAGGACGCATATTATACCGACGATGTTATGTGCGATATTGTAAAGAGCATTAAAAGCGACTATCCCGACTGTGCCGTTACGCTCTCGCTCGGCGAACGCAGTAAAGAAAGCTTTAAAAAACTTTTTTATGCAGGCGCCGACCGTTATTTGCTCAGGCATGAAACATCAGATGAGCGGCATTACGGCAGGCTTCATCCCGAAGAAATGTCGCTTGAAAACAGAAAACAATGTCTTTTTAATTTAAAAGACATCGGATTTCAGACGGGCGCGGGATTTATGGTGGGGTCGCCGTACCAGACGTATGAAACGCTTGCCGAGGATTTGCTGTTTATCAATGAACTTAAACCTCAAATGTGCGGAATAGGTCCGTTTATTCCTCATAAAGATACAAAATTTAAAAATGAAAAAAAAGGAAGTGTGCGTTTATGTCTGACTCTTTTGTCAATTATACGGCTTATGCAGCCCGATATATTGCTGCCTGCAACAACGGCGCTCGGTACGGCGGACAGCAAAGGGCGCGAAAAAGGAATTCTTTACGGAGCAAATGTTGTTATGCCTAACCTTTCGCCCGTTGCGCACAGAGCCGATTACTCACTATATGACAATAAAATTTGCACAGGAGATGAGGCGGCAGAGTGCATAAAATGTATGTCCGGCAGAATAAAATCAATCGGATATGAAATTGTAACAGACCGAGGAGATTATAAAATAAGAAAAAAGGATGATAAAAATGTACAAATATGATAAGAACTCACTTAAGGCTGAAGAATTTATTAATGACGCTGAAATTATGGCTTCTCTTGAATATGCCGATAAAAACAAAAACAATGTTGAGCTTATAGACAAAATCATTGAAAAGGCAAAACTGAAAAAGGGTATTGACCACCGTGAAGCAAGCGTATTGCTTGCCTGCGAGCTGCCTGATAAAATTGAAGAAATATATGCGCTGGCACAGCAGATAAAAAAGGATTTTTACGGCGACCGAATTGTTATGTTTGCACCGCTCTACCTCTCAAATTACTGCGTAAACGGTTGTGTTTACTGTCCGTACCACGCTAAAAACAAGCACATATGCCGCAAAAAGCTTACGCAGGATGAGGTAAGACAAGAGGTCATCGCCCTGCAGGATATGGGACACAAGCGGCTTGCCGTAGAAGCGGGAGAAGACCCCGTAAATAATCCCATCGAATATATTCTTGAGTGCATTGATACCATATATTCGATTAAGCATAAAAACGGAGCGATACGCCGTGTTAATGTAAATATTGCGGCAACAACGGTTGAAAATTACAAAAAGCTTAAAGATGCGGGGATCGGCACATATATTTTATTTCAGGAAACCTACAACAAAAAGAGCTACGAACAGCTTCACCCAACGGGACCAAAGCACAACTATGCTTATCATACCGAGGCAATGGACAGGGCAATGGAAGGCGGAATTGACGACGTGGGCATAGGCGTGTTATTCGGACTGGAGCTTTACCGCTACGAACTCGCGGGGATTTTAATGCACGCAGAACACCTTGAGGCGGTTCACGGGGTGGGTCCCCACACTATAAGTGTTCCGCGTATCCGCCGGGCAGACGATATTGACCCCGATGTTTTTGACAACGGTATTGATGATGAGACCTTTGAAAAAATTGTTGCCATAATCAGAATTGCCGTACCGTACACGGGAATGATTATTTCAACCCGAGAAAGCAAAAAGGTGCGTGAAAGAGTGTTAAAGCTCGGAGTGTCTCAAATCAGCGGCGGCTCCCGCACAAGCGTCGGAGGATATGCCGAACCCGAAGAAGAGGAAGAAAACTCGGCTCAATTTGATGTTTCCGACCAAAGAAGTCTTGATGAAGTCGTAAAATGGCTTATGGAATTGGGTTATATACCGTCATTCTGTACAGCCTGTTACCGTGAGGGAAGAACAGGCGACCGTTTTATGTCACTGTGCAAGAACGGACAAATTCAGAACTGCTGTCATCCTAATGCGCTTATGACGTTAAAAGAGTATTTAATGGACTATGCAAGCGAAGAAACCCGCAAAATCGGCGATGAGCTTATTGAAAAAGAGCTTAAAAATATTCCGAACGACAAGGTCAGAAAAATTGCTAAAGAGCATATTGCCGATATTGCAAACAACAACAAACGTGACTTCCGTTTTTAATTTGAACAGTATATAAGAAAGTGAAAGGATGAATTATATGGGACTTAACGACACTCCTCAGTCTGAGCGTGCTCACATAGGCTTTTTCGGCATGCGCAACGCCGGAAAATCAAGCGTTGTTAACGCCGTGACCGGACAGCAGTTGTCAGTGGTGTCTGATGTGAGGGGCACAACTACCGACCCTGTTACAAAGGCAATGGAAATTCTTCCGCTCGGTCCCGTTGTAATTATTGATACTCCGGGTTTTGATGACGAGGGCGCGCTCGGAGAAATGCGTGTAAAAAGGACAAAGCAGGTGCTTAACCGCGTTGACGCGGCCGTGCTTGTAGTTGACTCTACATCGGGAAAAACCGACGCGGACAGAGAGCTTATAAGTATTTTTAACGAAAAAAAAATTCCCTATATTGTCGCCTACAATAAAAGCGATTTGACCCGCAAATTTAATTACGATGACGGAATTGCGATAAGCGCCGCGGAAAAAACAAATATTGATGAGCTTAAAGAAATAATTGCAAGGCTTGTAAAAACAGACGGCGCAGACAAAAAAATATGCGGCGATTTAATAAATAAAGGTGATTTTGTTTTGCTTGTTGTTCCTATTGACTCTGCCGCGCCTAAGGGCAGACTTATTCTGCCGCAGCAGCAGACCATAAGGGATATTCTTGATGCCAATGCAACGGCGATAACGGTTCAGCAGCCTCAGCTGAAAGACGCGCTGAAAAATCTCGGCAAAACTCCCGCCGTCGTAATTACCGACAGTCAGGTGTTTGAACAGGTTGCGGCCGATGTTCCGCAGTACATTCCTCTGACATCATTTTCAATATTAATGGCACGCTACAAAGGATTTCTTGACACTGCCGTAAGCGGTGCGGCTGCAATTGACAGTTTACAAAACGGCGACAGGGTGCTGATTTCGGAGGGATGTACTCATCACCGTCAATGCGACGACATAGGCACAGTAAAGCTGCCGCGCTGGCTGAAAGAATATACGGGTAAAAGCATTGAGATTGAAACCTCGTCAGGCAAGGGATTTCCCGATGATTTGTCGCCGTACAGCCTTGTTATTCACTGCGGAGGCTGTATGCTCAATGAGCGCGAGGTAAAATACCGCCGCAAGTTTGCCGTTGATTCTGAAGTACCTTTCACAAATTACGGAACGGCAATTGCATATATGAAAGGAATTTTAAAACGCAGTATAAGTATGTTCCCCGATCTACTTAAAAAAATTGATAAATAAGAGTAAAACCGCACTCAAAAACAGAGTGCGGTTTGTCGTTTAAATTTCGTTATTTACTTCAAGTGTTTCAACCGGCTTGTTTTTTCGTTTTTTATAAACGTAAACATAAACGCAGGCCGCGGCAAACGCCAATATACATACTATGGTAACTGTAAGTCCGGGCCAGAAGCCGTTTGGATAATACTCAAGCTTAACAGTGTGTTCACCCTTTGAAAGCTTAAATGCAATAAGCGCGTTGCCTACAGGAGTAATTTCGGTTTTTTTACCGTCAACATAAGCAGTCCAGCCCTTTTCGTAGGGAACCGATGTATAAAACAGACCGTCGTCGCTTACGTTTATTGTACCGTCCATCGAATTGCCCGAAAGGTGAGTTGTTGTCATTACATCCTTGCTGACTTTTTCATATCCCTGTTCAAATACATCTTGGTTGAGCAGATTTACATAAACCTGTGCGCTGCCCGACTGACCCTGTTCAAGCGTTGAACAAACCGAAATTTTGTCGCCTTTTTTAAACTGACCAATGCAGGCTATATATGAACGTCCCATTCCATAGGTTGTGTTTTGCGCAACGTCGTTTACCATTACGGTTACGTCGTCACCGCCCTGAATGTCGGCATACATACAGTAAAGACCGTCTTTCGGAGCATTATAATTCCATTTTACGTTAGGAGTTACAGTTGAGTCTACACAGCTGTAAGAGTAGTGACCGTACGAAACCTTATTGACCGTAAACTGTGAAGCGTCCGTATGTCCCTGAGAAACTACTTCAAGCGGAGTGTAAACATTATTTTTTATGCCTGTTGCCATTTTAAAGAAGTCGTTTTGCTGGTCAAACGGATTAAACTGGTCCTCATTTTCATTTATCCGCCAGTTAAGAAGATCTTTATTAACCATAAAACCCATTGGAATATAGTGGTTGTTTTTAAGAAGCTTTTTGGTTGATACCGAATATTCTTCCGTTAAATCATAAGTGTTTTGATATATTCCGTTACGGGTAATAATATATTTCAGATTCATAAACATATTTGTAACCGGCGAGCTTTCGGCATAGGTGTAGCGGTTGCCGCTTTTCCAGCCCATCATTCCGAAGTTTTCAAAAAACTTTGTCATATTAACATTCGCCATTGAGTTGAACATTGAAAGCCCGTTGTAATTATTAAGCGAGCCGTCGTTAAGCGTTTGTGTTGTTGTCATTTCGGCGCGCCACATTTCGGGAGTTGATTCTTCAGCTTTGTTCATATGGTCAATTACCTGTGCGGTCATTTCTTCTCCGCGCGGATAATCATAGGTGCCTGTAACGGTGGTCGTTTTTACACCTATATACGCGGTTACTCCGCTTTCGCCAATTATTACCACGGCAAGTACAATTAAAAGAGCTTGTTTGGGAATAATTCTTTTTGTATAAAGCAACAGAACAAAGCATACAACGGCGGCTATAACAGAAGTTGCTATTATTGTGTAATCTTCCTGAGTTCCGATTGAAATAAGTATAATAAGCGTTGAAAACAACGCGGCAAGCACAACGTCCCACAAAGAACTGTAATCAATCAGCATAAACGCCCTGAACGCCATTACAACAAGCACAAAGCTTATGAGATAACTGAAACGGTATGGTATCATATTTGTAAAATGGAATCCGTGCCAAATGTAGTCAAGCTGTCTGATAATACAGCTTATAACCATAAAGAAAATAAGGCAAAGGTCGACTATCTTCTCTTTGAGGTTTATTTTTTTTGAGGTAAAAAACAAAATTCCGAGCACAATTGAAACCGTACCGCAGGCAATGTTAGGAAGCGCGTCAGCCTCTTTTGTTGCAGGTGGAATAAATGTAATAAAGTTTGAAAGAATTTCTTTTATTGCCTTTAATACCCCTAAAAGGTCGTTTGTACCGCCTATGTTTATTGCAAAAGTCGTCGGGAATGTACTGCCCGAAGCGTTTGTGTTTTGCAGACCGAAATATGCAGGAAGCAGAAAAAATGCCGTAATACCGATTGCTATTATTGAGAATATGCCCGTTTGTACGAGTTTTTTAAAAAAGTTTTTAAAGCCTTCCCATTTTACAATGCTGTATGCTATAAAAATAAGAAGTACAAAAATACAGGTAAAAAGACCGACGTAATAATTTGCAAGAAGTGAAAGCGCAAGGGTAATTGTAAACAAACGGAATTTATTTTCGGTCAGCAGTTTTACAATGCCCAAAGCTACAAGAGGAGTAATGCATACGGTGTCAAGCCAAATGGTGTTCCAGTAGTAGCCCATAAAAAAGGCGCAGAATGAAAAACAGCATCCGAATATAACAAGAGAAAAGTCGTTTTTCTTGTACACGCTGCGAAGAAAAACAGCCATAAAACAGCCGGCGCACGCAATTTTGATTACAACTGAGAACATAAGAAATTCTCTGAGCCACTCACCGGGAATGAATACAGATACAAAATTGAACGGACCTGCCAAATAATAAGACATAAGCGAAAAATAATTTACGCCTCCGCCCTGAGTCCACGACCAAAACAGTGACTCGCCGTGTTTCAGCTTATCCTGAAAATCAACGAGAAACGGAAAATACTGGTGCCACAGGTCTGTAACAAGAATTTGTTTGTCGCCGAAAGGTGAAACCTCCATCAGCGCGAACGCGGTAGTCATTAAGACAAACGGCACGGCAAATGCCAGAATAATAAACAGGTTATTTGAGAAAAATGCACTTATCCTGCCCTGCGGTTTTGCCGGCAGAACTTCAGCATTTTTATGTGCTTTTTTATTGGTCATATCTAATAAACCTCCACATATTTTAAACACACATATTTTAACCATTCTATTTTACCACGTTTTTTGTTTGAGGTAAATAACAACGCTAATAAAAATTTATAAAAATTGGACTTTTTTATTTGTATTTGATATAATAAAATTAATTTGAAAAGGGTGATATTATGAAAACCATAGATTTAGTAGTTCCCTGTTACAATGAGGAAGAAGGTCTGGAGCATTTTGTAAATGAAACTAACAAAGTTATAGACTCTCTGCCCGACTATAAGTTCAGATATATTCTTGTTAATGACGGAAGCCGCGACAAGACATATCTTGTTATGAAAAATCTTGCAAAACGGTTTAAAAATATAAAATACATTTCTTTTTCACGGAATTTCGGCAAGGAGGCGGCAATGTATGCAGGATTGCAGCATACCGGCGGCGATTATGTGGTGGTAATGGACGCCGATTTACAGCATCCGCCCGCGCTGTTTCCTCAAATGATTGACGCCATTGAAAAAGAGGGTTATGACTGTTGTGCAACAAGACGCGAGGCTCGAGAGGGCGAAAGCGCATTGAGAGGATTTTTCTCAAAAATGTTTTTCGGACTGTCAAACAAGCTGACCGATGTTTCAATGCCGTACGGCGCTATGGATTACAGAATGATGACCAGACAAATGGTCGATTCCATTTTGGAGTTGGGTGAGGTTCAGCGTTTTTCAAAGGGCATTTTTTCATGGGTCGGTTTTAATACAAAATGGATATCTTTTAAAACGGTTGACCGTCAGCTCGGCAAAACAACATGGAAGTTTTCAAGCTTGTTTAAGTATGCAATTGACGGAATAACCTGTTTTTCGGTTGCGCCGCTTAGATTTACGGCGGTTATGGGAGCAATTATATTTTTTATTTCGCTTATATATATAATAATTACGCTCATTCAGACCCTATTTTTCGGTATTACAACGCCGGGTTATGTCACAACACTTTGCGCCGTGCTGTTTTTGGGCGGAATTACCGAGATGTCCATCGGGATCCTCGGCGAGTACATAGGCAGAATTTATATGGAAGCAAAGGACAGGCCTATTTATATTGTTAAACATTCAAATTTTGATGAAGAAATTGACAGGGAAAAGGATACTGACGAAGAATGAAAGATTTTATAAAACAGTTTTTTGACATTAAATTTTGGAAATTTATATTGGTGGGCGTTTTAAATACGGTTATCGGCAACGGACTTATGTTTATTTTTTATAATTTAACTCCGTTAAAACAAGCCGACTGGGGATTTGTAAACGGATATTGGGTCTCATCCGCACTCGGATATGTGATAGGAAGCATTGTAAGCTATTTTCTTAACAAACACTTTACATTTAAAAACACAGAAAAGGGCATAAAACCAATACTTAAATTTGCCTTAAATATAGCGGTGTGCTATTTTCTTGCCTACGGTCTTGCACAGCCGCTGGCGGAATGGCTCCTGTCCGGTCAAAGCGAAACGGTCAGAACAAACCTGGCAATGCTTGCGGGCATGATCCTGTTTGTAGCGTTCAATTACATCGGTCAAAGATTTTTTGCATTTAAAGAAAAGAAAGCCGAATTATAATTTAACAGATAAGACAAAGAAAAAGGTGATGTACATTGTCTTTTCCACAGGATAAAATAAGGAATTTCAGCATAATTGCACATATAGACCACGGCAAAAGTACGCTTGCAGACCGTATTCTTGAGCAGACCCACTCGGTTTCTGCACGGGATATGGAAGCGCAGCTGCTTGATGATATGGAGCTTGAGCGTGAAAGAGGAATTACTATAAAGGCGCGCGCGGTAAGCGTAACATATGATGCCGACGACGGGGAAAAGTATCTTTTTAATTTAATAGACACTCCCGGTCACGTTGATTTTAACTATGAGGTTTCCCGCTCGCTTGCCGCCTGCGAGGGGGCAATTTTGGTGGTTGACGCTTCGCAGGGCATTGAGGCTCAAACCCTTGCTAATACCTACCTTGCGGTTGACAGCGGACTTGAAATCGTTCCGGTAGTCAATAAAATTGATTTGCCCAGCGCAGACCCCGACAGAGTTATACGGGAGATCGAGGACGTTATAGGTATTCCGGCAGAGGACGCTCCGAAAATTTCGGCAAAAGAAGGAATCAACATTCACGATGTACTTGAAAAAATCGTTTCCGACATTCCTTCTCCCGCGGGAGACAAAAACGCCCCGCTCCGTGCGCTGATTTTTGACAGCTACTACGACAGCTATAAGGGAGTTATTATATATGTAAGACTCACCGAGGGACAAATTCATCCGGGCGACGAATTTAAGCTTATGGCAACGGGCAGCGTGTTTAACGTAGTGGAATGCGGACTTATGCACGCAACAACTATGGAAAAGACCGACGGATTGTATGCCGGAGAGGTAGGTTACATTTCTGCTTCAATTAAAACCCTTGCAGATGCAAAAGTGGGCGATACCGTAACGCTTACTTCAAATCCTGCCGCCGAGCCTCTTCCCGGGTACCGCGAGGCTCAGCCTATGGTGTTCTGCGGCATATATCCTGCTGACGGCGCAAAATACGGCGACTTAAAGGACGCGCTTGAAAAATTACAGCTGAATGACGCCGCACTTTCGTTTGAAGCTGAAACATCGGTTGCGCTCGGTTTTGGTTTTAGATGCGGCTTTTTGGGACTTCTCCATATGGAAATTATTCAGGAGCGCCTTGAGCGAGAGTATCAGCTTGACCTGATAACGACCGCGCCGAGCGTTATTTACAGAATTACGCGCACTGACGGAACAGTGGCAATGATCGACAACCCGACAAATTATCCTGACCCGTCCGTTATACAAATGGCGGAAGAACCGGTTACGGACGCACATATTTATACTCCCAAGGAATACGTTGGAAATATTATGGAGCTTTGCCAGGACAGAAGGGGAACATTTGCAGATATGCAGTACATTGATTCCGACCGCGTCGATCTGCACTATATACTCCCTCTTGCCGAGATCATTTATGACTTTTTTGATACTCTCAAATCACGCACAAGAGGCTATGCTTCGTTTGACTACGAAATGAAGGATTATGTTTCAAGCAATCTTGTAAAACTTGATATTATGCTGAACGGCGAGGTAGTAGATGCGCTGTCGTTTATAATTCACGCAGACAAGGCATATGGCAGGGCGCGCAAAATGGCTGAAAAGCTTAAAGAAAAAATACCGCGCCAGTTGTTTGAAATTCCGATTCAGGCCTGCATAGGCGGCAAAATTATTGCCAGAGAAACAGTTAAGGCGCTTAGAAAGGACGTTCTGGCCAAGTGCTACGGCGGCGACATCAGCCGTAAAAAGAAGCTGCTTGAAAAACAGAAAGAGGGCAAAAAGCGTATGCGTCAGCTTGGCTCTGTTGAGGTTCCTCAGGAAGCGTTTATGGCGGTTCTTAAACTTGACACGGACTGATTTTTCAAAAGTATGATGAGAAAAAGATTTTTAAATCTGACCGTGCATAAATAAACATACTAATATAAAACCTTAACATAAAAAACAGCAGACATTTTCATATGTCTGCTGTTTTTATGTTTAAATCTGTTTTAGTTATTGTTAAGGATGTAATTGATAAGCTCGGCAACGCCGTCGTCGTCATTTGAGGCAACTAAAATGTCGGCACAGTCAAGGCAAAGCGGCGAGGCATTACTGACTGCCGCTCCTAAATTTGCCCATTTTATCATATCGGCGTCGTTGTCCGCGTTGCCGCAGGCAGCGGTATTCTCTCTTTTTATACCGAGCGCCTTGCACACATACTTTACTGCGTTTGCTTTTGTAGCGTTCTTTGCGGAAAATTCCACATAATTTTCAGAAGAAGAAGTTATAAAAAAGTTTGTATTATACGCAATTTTACTGCGAATTAAATCGCGAAGATTTTTGTCGCTGCATACATATACAATGCTGTCGAGCTCTGTTCTGTGGTCGTAAATGAATCTGCGCATATTTTTTATGTGACCGTGGGAAGAGCGTACATAATCAATATATGCCTCACTGCCGCCGTATTTTATCGGATTTTGTACATACCTGATATCTGTGTAGGTAAGTCCGTCAATAAAAGCCTCAAAAATAAGGTCATAATTTTGAGTTATGTCAAGCAGTTTTATAACATCGGCTTCATTAATTAAACTTGAGTAAACACGGATGCCGTTTTTATCATAAATTGCCGCGCCGTTTGACGTAATAGAATAGTTTATTCCCTCTATTTTAAGCACACAGTCAGGCATTGAAGCAAAAGGCCGTCCGCTTGCTGCAACAACCTCAATTCCGTTTTCAATTGCTCTTTGAATTGAGCTTTTCACCTTTGGCGACAGAGTTACGTCACTTTTTAGCATTGTGCCGTCAAGGTCAAGCGCAAGGAGTTCTGTTTTGTGGCTGTTCATCGTATCACCCGTCAGATTTTTTTGCGGCAGAATCCACTCATACAGCACTTTTCGCATTTTGGACTGCGTGCAGTACATACGGCTCTGCCGTGGAGTACAATGCGGTGGCAAAAATTGCTGCTTTCGTTTGGAGGAAGCAGTTCTCGCAGAGCAAATTCAATTTTTTTCTGGTCTTTTAAATCGTGAAGACCCAGTCTGCGAGTTATGCGAATAAAATGAGTGTCGACAACTACGGCCGGTTTGCCGAATATGTCTCCGCAAACAAGGTTTGCTGTTTTTCTGCCAATTCCGGGCAGCTTTATAAGATCGTCAATGTTGTCGGGAACAACGCCGCCAAAATCATTTTGGAGCATTTTTGCCATTTCAACAATGTCCTTTGACTTGGTTTTATAAAGACCGCAGCTTTTTATGTATTCAGCCACCTCATCGGCAGTTGACTGCGCAAAATCGTCAACGGTTTTAAACCGCTCAAACAATGCGGGAGTAACCATATTTACTCTTGCGTCGGTACATTGTGCCGCAAGGCGTGTTGCTATCAAAAGCTGCAAGGGGTCTGTATATTCAAGCGAGCATAAAGCGTCGGGATATTCTTTTTTGAGTGCCTCAACGGCATATAACGCTATTTGTTTTTTTGTCAAAAAAATCACCTCTGTTCAGTTTATCATAATTTTTATGCTATTGCAATTAAATGTAAATATTGGTACAATAATGTCAGCTAATTGAAGGGGGCAGTGATTTAATGTATAAAAACTACATATTTGACCTTTACGGAACATTAATTGACATTAACACCGATGAATGGAGCAGTGACCTCTGGAAAAAAATTGCCATATTGTACGCATATAAAGGAGCGCACTATACATATAACGAGCTTAACGAAGAATATAACAGACTTGTTGCTATTGAAAAGGATGCCGTACGCAAAAAGCATCCGGACTATACATATATTGATATAAAAATTGAAAGGGTGTTTAAAAAACTGTTTGCACAAAAGGGAATCAGTGTAAACAAAACCCAGGTTATGTTTGTTGCCGGGGCATTCAGATGTTATTCGACAAAATACATCAGGCTTTATGACGGTGTAAAAGATTTGCTTGATACGCTTAAAGCAAAAGGAAAAAGGATATATCTTTTGTCAAATGCACAGCGGTCATTTACGGAAAACGAGCTAAATATGTTTGGACTTGCTCCGTATTTTGACGGCATATGTATAAGCTCTGACGAAGAATGTTCAAAGCCCGATTTAAATTATTTTAAAATTCTTTTTGAGCGTTACAATCTTAAAAAATCCGAGTCGATAATGATAGGAAATGATTACCTGTCCGACATTGGAGCCGCCGCCGACTTTGGCATTGACAGCCTGTATATTCATCAAAGCATTTCACCAGAAATTGAGGGTGAACTCAGAAGTAATTATTCGGTTATGGACGGAGATGTTTATAAAATAAAAGACTTAATTGTAAAATAGACTTTTTATACACAAAAAACAGATTGCAGAATATTAAACAAAACTTAAATAAGCAAAAATATATAAATACAATAAAGCGGTAGTATAAACTACCGCTTTTTGATTGCAAAAATGTTTTGCTAATTGAAAAAATCCCCCTCCTCGCTGATAAAATCAAGCGAGGAGGGGGAGAAAACCTTAATTAAGCAATTTAACGGTTAATTAAAACCTTCTCTTGCTTTATAGGTTGTATGAAGCAGCTCATGTGCCTTGTGAGAGTTGGGCTCGCCCAAATAATCTTTGTAAAGCTGCTGTATCTGCACGTTGTTATGAGACTGACGAACTGCCATGCGGTCGTCCTCACTGTATAGTGCAGCTGCACGTTTTTCCCTGAATGTATCAAGAATGTCAATGTCCTCATCGGGCAGGAAACAGGGTTTTACATAAGGCTGACCGCCGCCGGCGATACAGCCTCCGGGACATCCCATAATTTCAATGAATGTATATTTTGATGTACCGGCACGAACTTCGTCCATAAGAACTTTGGCGTTCTTCATTCCGTTGGCAATCGCTACGTTTATAGTCTGACCGTTGATTTCCAGAGAAGCCTCACGAAGTCCCTCTAAGCCTCGAACATCCTCGAACTTAATGAGATCATGCTCTTTGCCGGTGAGCACAAAATAGGCAGTACGCAGAGCGGCTTCCATAACTCCGCCGGTAACGCCGAATATAACGGCAGCGCCGGTGTAATCTCCCAACAGATCCTGATCGAACTCTTCGTCCGGCAAAGCTTTAAAGTTGATGCCTGAACGTTTTATAAGGTCGCCAAGCTCGCGGGTGGTGAGTACACAGTCAACGTCTTTAACGCCGTTTGTAACAAGCTGATCACGCTCTTTTTCGAACTTCTTTGCTGTACATGGCATAATTGATACAACAAATATATTCTCAGGATCAAGGCCGTTTTTCTCAGCATAATAAGACTTTACAATAGCGCCGAACATCTCGTGGGGGGATTTGCAGGAGGACAGATGATCGAGCTGGTCGCCATAATTGTACTCCGCATAATTGATCCAACCCGGTGAGCAGGAGGTTATCATCGGAAGCACGCCGCCGTTTTTAATGCGGTTCACAAGCTCGTTTGCCTCTTCCATAATGGTAAGGTCGGCGCCAAAGTTGGTATCATACACCTTGTCAAAACCAAGTCGCTTTAAAGCGGCTACCATTTTTCCGGTGACCGGAGTACCGATTTTCATTCCAAATTCTTCGCCCAGAGCGGCACGCACAGCGGGAGCCGTTTGAACTACTATATATTTGCCGTCCTTCTTTGCCTGATCCAAAAGGCTGATTTCTGATTTCTCCATCAATGCGCCGGTTGGGCACACGCTTACGCACTGACCGCACAGGATACACGGAGAATTCTGAAAGGAACGGTTTTCAGCCGGTGCCACAATAGTGGAGAATCCTCTGTTTTCAAATCCAAGTATTCCTTTGCCGTGAGCGTTTGCGCAGCGGGCAATGCAGCGGCCGCACAGAATACACTTAGACGTGTCGCGCATTATAGAAGGCGTAAGTTCATCAATAGTTGAAGGAGTCTTTTCACCAATATATTTGTTTTCACGGGCTCCGGTTATTTTAGATACATGCAGCAGCTCGCACTTGCCGTTTTTGGCGCACTGCTGGCAGTTCATTGAGTGATTGGACAGCAGCAGTTCAACCGAAGTTCTTCTGGCCTCGACCGCACGCGGAGATGAAATAGTTATCTCCATACCCTCTGATACGGGATATACGCAAGACGCAACAAGACCTCTGGCGCCGGTAGCCTCTACAAGACATACACGGCACGAGCCGTTTGAGCACTCGCCGTTATTGAATGCACAGAGTGAAGGGATCTCATAGCCGCAGCGCTTTGCGGCTTCAAGAATGGTGAGACCTTCCTCTACCTGATAGGGATAACCCTCAATTTTAATATTTACCATAGACATTTTTTGCGGCCTCCCTTATTCCTTAATAATAGCTTTAAACCGGCAGGACGACATACACATACCGCACTTGATACATTTGCTCTGGTCAATGACGAACGGTGATTTAACCTTACCGGAAATCGCGCTGACCGGACACTGACGTGAGCACAGAGAACAACCCTTGCACAGCTCGGGAACTATTTTGTACTGCATCAAATTTTTGCATACCTTAGCCGGACATTTTTTATCAACGATGTGGGCAATATACTCATCTCTGAAATGAGTGAGTGTTGACGAGATAGGATTAGCCGCGGTCTGACCCAGCGCGCAAAGAGAATTTTCTTTTGTTGCGCGCGCCAGCTCTTCGAGCGCTTCCAGATCCTCCATGGTTCCGTTGCCCTCGGTTATTTTGGTAAGAATTTCAAGCATACGCTTGGTGCCTATACGGCATGGAGAACATTTACCGCAGGACTCGTCGCAGATAAATTCCATATAGAACTTAGCAACGTCTACCATACAGTTGTCCTCGTCCATAACTATCGCACCGCCGGAACCCATCATAGAACCTTTGGCTACAAGATTATCAAAGTCAATCGGTTCATCCAAATATTCTGTCGTCAAACAGCCGCCCGACGGACCGCCGGTCTGAATAGCCTTGAACTTCTTGCCGCCTGGTATTCCGCCGCCGATGTCATAAATCAGCTCGCGCAGGGTAGTACCCATTGGTATTTCTACAAGACCTACGTTATTTATTTTGCCGCCAAGAGCAAATACCTTTGTGCCCTTGGAACGCTCGGTGCCGTACTGTGCAAACGCTTCTGCGCCGTTGCGAAGAATGTACGGTACACAAGCTAAAGTTTCAACGTTATTTACAATGCTGGGCTTCTGCCATAAACCCTTAACAGCCGGGAACGGCGGACGGGGTCTTGGCATTCCGCGCTTGCCTTCAATTGAATTTAGAAGAGCGGTTTCCTCGCCGCACACGAACGCACCTGCACCAAGGCGGATATGTACATCAAAGCAAAAGTCTGTACCGAGGATATTCTTTCCGAGAAGTCCCTCTTCCTTGGCCTGCTTGATTGCAATGCGCAAACGGTTGACGGCAACGGGATATTCGGCACGAACGTAAAAATAACCGTTCTGCGCGCCGATTGCATAGCCGGCTATCACCATACCCTCAATAACGGCAAGGGGATTACCTTCAAGAATTGAGCGGTCCATAAATGCGCCGGGATCTCCCTCGTCGCCGTTGCAGACCACATATTTTTCATCGCTGTCCTGTGCATAAGCAAACTGCCACTTACGACCGGTGGGGAATCCGCCGCCGCCGCGGCCGCGAAGACCGGCTGCCAGCACTTCATCAATAACAGCCTGACGGTCCATGGTCAAAGCACGGGCAAGACCCAAATATGCTCCGTTGCCAAGAGCCTCATCAATATTCTCAGGATCAATTACACCGCAGCCGTGCAAAGCGATTCTGTGCTGCTTCTTATAAAAGTTTATGTCATCCTGACGCTGAACTTTTTCCCCGCTTACAGGGTCTACATACAAAAGGCGTTCAACTATTTTGCCTTCTACAAGATCGGTATCAACGATCTCTTCCACATCATCCATGGAGACCATACGATATAGCGTATCCTCCGGGAAAATCTTAACAAAGGGACCCTGAGAGCAGAAACCGAAGCAGCCAACCTGGTTGACTGTGACCTTGTCATCCAGTCCCTTTTCCTTTATTATCTGCTCGAACTTTTCACGGATCTCCTTAGAGTTGGATGAGAGACATCCTGTTCCGCCGCAGAGCACCACGGCACGTTTGCCGTCTTTGCCCTCAAACTTGCCGTCAAGACAAGTGCAGCATGAGGCTACTCTCTCTTTTAATTCTTCGGGTGTTCTTATCATAGGGAACTACCATTCCTTTCTTATCTTACTCCTTGCATCATCGCTTACGCGTTTCTGTAGGATTCAACTATACCGGGAATATCATTAACGCCAACCTTGGGATATACTTTGCCGTTGATAGAAACAGCCGGGGCAATACCGCAGGCACCAATGCAGCGCAGTGCATCAAGGGTAAAGAGTCCGTCTTCGGTAGTCTGCCCGCCTGAAATACCCAGGACCTCTGAAAATTTATCAAACACCTGACCCGCACCTTTAACATAACATGCGGTACCAAGGCAACAACCTATAACGTATTTTCCCTTAGGTTTTAATGAGAAAAATGAATAGAATGTTACAACGCCGTAGATCTCTGCTACTGAAATACCTGTCTTCTCAGATACCAGCTCCTGTACCTCCAGAGGTATGTAACCGTATTCGTTCTGAATGTCACTTAGTATCATCATCAGGGGCGTCGTTTCATCAGCGTATCTGTCACAGATCTCACTGATTTTTGCTACAGCATTTTCGCTGAGACTGGCCATAAACAATAACCTCCTCTAAAAAAATTTTTAAAAATTGTATGCAAAAAGAAGAACCCCTGTGGGTTCCGCCTCAACTGCATTCGATGTAATTCGGTTTTAATGGGATCATACCCTAACAAACCTTGTTAATACAATAACATTTTTTAATAGAAATTGCAATAGTAAATTTCTGTTTTTGTTCTAAAATCAACCATATTTATTAATGCTTCTCATAATTTTTTTTCATTTTCTAATTTGTGCGGTTTTTTATCAAACAAAAAATGCAGAAACGTACGATAAAATTAAGCAAATAAGCCAAAATAAACACAAAAAAAAGCGGCAGCGTAAACTACCACTTTGGTGCCGGTGACCGGACTTGAACCGGTACGGAGTATTAGTCCGAGGGATTTTAAGTCCCTTGTGTCTGCCTATTCCACCACACCGGCTTATATTTGGTGACCCGGACGAGAATCGAACTCGTGTTACCGCCGTGAAAGGGCGGTGTCTTAACCGCTTGACCACCGGGCCAGATAATGGTAGCGGAAATAGGACTTGAACCTACGACACTTCGGGTATGAACCGAATGCTCTAGCCAGCTGAGCTATTCCGCCATATATTACCGATAATCTAAAATCAGCAAGTTAGATTATATTATACATTTATTTTTTTGTCAATAGTTTTTTAAAACTTTTCAACAAAATTTTCAGCGCATATCAGTTAAGATACGCAGCGCCGATAATTCCTGCGTCATTGCCGAGGGTGCATTTGCAAATTACAGTCTGTTTATCGTTGTGTTTTGTGTAGCGTTCACGTTCAATAATATTACGGAGCGGTATGAGCAGGGTATCGCCCTCATTTGAAACGCCGCCTCCAATACATAAAACATCCGGCTGAAAAATGTTGATTATATTTACAAGGCCGCAGGCAAGATAGCTGATATACTCTTCAACT
Source organism: uncultured Clostridia bacterium (assembly GCA_947623205.1). Taxonomy (GTDB): domain Bacteria; phylum Bacillota; class Clostridia; order Oscillospirales; family Acutalibacteraceae; genus Ruminococcoides. Next base: position 137,054 of record CANQGM010000001.1, on the reverse strand, counting down.
ACGGCTCTTGCGGTTGTGTCGCCGTCACGCATTCCGTCAAACGCGGTTCTGCCGTTTACCTTGTTTATGTCACCGTCGCAAAGCTTGAGCATATAACTGTACTCAAGCTTTTCCGAAAGTATTTTCTGCTTGGTAAGCGAAATAAGTCCGGTTGCAGAAGCATATGCCTCCCAGCATCCGTGCCGTCCGCAGGCACATTCTTTGCCGTCCTTTACAATTACCATATGACCCAGCTCTGCGCCGGCAAAATTTGAACCGCTGTAAATTTTGCCGTCAACAATAATTCCGCCTCCAACGCCTGTGCCAAGAGTAATGACAACGGCGTTCTTTGCGCCCTTTGCACTTCCTGCCAAATATTCGCCCAGGGCAGCGGCATTGGCGTCATTTTCAATAGCTACCTTTTTATTAAATCTTTCTTCCATCATTTTAACAACTTCCCAGTTATGAAAAAAAAGATTTGCCGAGTATTCAATAACGCCTGTTTTAGGATTTACGGCGCCGGGAACACCAATGCCGATAGATTCTATATCGTCAATTGTAATTTTTGCTTTATTAATGGCTTTTAATGCAACTTCAGCCATACTGTCACAGATTTCTCCCTCGGGACGGGGCACTGCTGTTTTGCAGGACGCTTTTGCTACAATTTTGCAGTGTTTGTCAACTACTCCTGCAACAATGTTTGTACCGCCGAGGTCAATGCCGAGTCTGTACATATTAACACAACCTTTTTATTTAAGTATATGTAAATTGCAATTAAAAATCCGTCAATTGCCGTTAAAAGAATAGTTTGGAGCCTCTTTTGTAATTTGAATGTCATGCGGATGGCTTTCACGCAGACCTGCTCCTGAAATTTGAACAAACTTAGCTTTACTGTGAAGCTCTTCTATTGTTGCGCAGCCGGTGTAACCCATACCTGCACGCAGACCTCCCATAAGCTGATAAACCGTGTCTGAAAGCAGTCCCTTATATGGTACGCGTCCCTCAACTCCCTCGGGAACGAACTTGTTGTTGTTTAACTGAAAATATCTGTCTGAGCTTCCCTGACCCATTGCGGCAAGACTGCCCATTCCGCGGTACACCTTAAACTGTCTGCCCTGATAAATTTCTTTTTCTCCGGGGCTTTCTTCACAGCCTGCAACAAGAGAACCTACCATTACAACATTGCCGCCTGCGGCAAGCGCCTTTACAATGTCGCCGCTGTATTTAATGCCGCCGTCCGCAATAATAGGAATGCCGCTTTTTGAAGCCTCGCAGGCAGCGTCATAAATTGCCGTTATCTGAGGAACGCCTATGCCTGCAACAATACGGGTAGTACAAATAGAGCCGGGACCTATGCCAACCTTTACTGCGTCTGCTCCTGCGTCAATAAGAGCCTTTGCTGCCTCGGCGGTAGCAATATTGCCTGCAATAAGAGGAACATTCGGATAAGCCTTTTTGACCTTTGCAACAGATTTTACAACATTTGAGTTGTGACCGTGCGCGGAGTCAAGCACAAGTACGTCTACCTGAGACTCAACAAGAGCGGCAACTCTGTCAAGAACGTCTGCCGTTGCTCCAATAGCGGCGCCGCAGATAAGTCTGCCCTTGTCGTCGCGTGCTGAATTGGGGTACTGAACGGATTTTTCAATATCTTTTATTGTAATAAGTCCCTTTAGGCTGCCGTCATTGCCTACAATAGGTAGCTTTTCAATTCGATGCTGACGAAGGATCTCCTGCGCCTCTTTAAGAGTTGTTCCGACAGGAGCTGTAACAAGACTCTCGTGAGTCATAACATTTGAAATAGGCTGTTCAAAATCTTCGCCGCTCATAAAACGGAGGTCACGGTTAGTTATAATGCCTACAAGCTTTCCGTTGCGGCAAATCGGCACGCCCGAAATTTTGTATTTGCCCATAAGATCGTCTGCGTCTCTGACTGTGTTTTCGGGAGAAAGATAAAACGGATTTACAATGACGCCGTTTTCACTTCTTTTAACTCTGTCGACCTGGTCCGCCTGATTATCAATTGACATATTCTTGTGAATAATGCCAATACCGCCCTCACGGGCAATTGCAATTGCCATTGCCGTTTCGGTAACTGTGTCCATGGCGGCTGTTATGAGCGGAGTGTTGAGTTTTATCGTTTTTGTAAGATGTGTTGATACGTCAACATATTTTGGCTCAACATCCGATTCGCCAGGTATAAGAAGTACATCGTCGAAAGTAAGACCTTCCTTGCCGAATTTTGCATTGTAATCTGTATTAAGCATAACTATCCTCCGTTTTACAAAACTTGTATTGGAAATTTTATTAACTTTTATTATATCAAAAATACTTTCGCTTGGCAATAAAAAAATTAAGATTTCGACGCAATTTTGATTTCTTATATATATCAAATTAAAGAAAAAGGAAAGTTCTATTTTGTTGTCAATTAACAGTCAAAATATTTTATATTTAGACATATTTTTATAAAGTATCTCAATTTTTCTTGCATAGATATATGCAATTATTTTTAATCTTAATGTTTTTAAAAAAATTTAAACTTGTAATAAAATGGTCAAATAACAACCTAAACGTGTATTGTATTTTTGCCAATTTTTGGTAATATTCGACCCCCTGTCTTTTTATATTACTTTATATGATTTTGCTATTTCCCAATTTTTGGTAAAATATGACTTGTTGCTCTTTTTGTTTTTAATTTAATTTAAAATATTACCAATTTTTGGCAAAAGATACTTTTTTAATTTTAAAATTCTATAAAATCTTAAAATATTTATAGTATTTTGAAATATTACCAATTTTTGGTAATATTCGACCCCTTGTCTTTTTATATGACTTTATATGATTTTGCTATTTCCCAATTTTTGGTAAAATATGACTTGTTGCTCTTTTTGCTCTTTATATAATTTAAAATATTACCAATTTTTGGCAAAAAATACTTTATTAATTTTAAAATCCTAAAAAATCTTAAAATATTTATAGTATTTTGAAAAATTACCAATTTTTGGTAATTTTCGACATAGTTATTAATTTTTTTAAAATATACAAAGGAGTAAGTTAATATGCGAAAACAACGAAACATTTATAAAAGAAAAGACGGTCGCTGGGAGGGCAGATATTTTAAAGAATACGATAAAAACGGAAAAATCAAATACGGCTCTGTTTATGCCAATACTTACAAAGAGGTTAAGGAAAAACTTGAATTGATTAATTCAAAAATTAAAAAAACTTCAAATAAACATATAACGGTTAAGTTTAATATAGTTATTTATGAATGGCTTAAAAACATAAAAAACTCGGTCAGGCAGTCCACTTACGCAACGTATCTTTATATAATTGAAAATTATTTAAATTTATATTTTGGTCGTTTTAATCTTTATGAATTAGATAAAAACTGTTTTGATGTTATTATAAAAAATAATCCGCATCTTTCTCAAAAATCTTTAAAAGATTTTTTTACTGTTTTTAAATCTATAATTAGATTTGCAAATGAAAATTATAATGCTAATATTACTCTTAAACAATATCGTTTTAAATATTCTAACAGTCTCAGCATTCCTGTAATTTCGGTGCATGAACAAAAAACACTTGAACGCTTTTTGTTAAAGGATACTGATTTGCCAAAGCTGGGCATTTTGTTTTGCCTTTACACAGGTTTGCGTATTGGTGAAATATGCGCGTTAAAATGGAGCGACATAGATTTAAAAAACAAAACCGTTAAAATAGATAAAACAATTAAAAGAATAAAAAACACAGACGAAAACAGCGCTTTAAAAACAAAAATAATAATTAATAAACCTAAATCACTAACTTCTGAACGAGTAATACCTTTGCCTGATTTTATAATTAAACTTTTAATACCGTATGCAAAAACATATACAGTAAACAGCTATTTTTTAAGCGGTGATTTTAATTATATTGAACCGAGAGCATACAGTTATAAATTTAAAAAATATCTTGAACAGGCAAAAGTTAATAACATAAATTTTCACGCGCTGAGGCACACATTTGCAACAAGGGCAATAGAAAAAGGAATTGACGTTAAAAGTTTAAGTGAAATACTCGGTCATTCAACCGTTAGCATAACGCTTGAAAAATATGTGCACCCAAGTTTGGAACAAAAACGAAAACAAATCAATAAATTAAAATGTTTTTTTCAACTGTAAATGGTCAAAAAAATGGTAAAACTGCTGCAAAATCCCCATGAATACTGGGTTTTCACAACAGTTTTCTTTAATTTGATATATATAAGAAAAACTTATTTCTTTTCTTATTTTATCATGTGTATTTTTTAATCTTTTTATTCATTTTAACCTGTTCCGCATTAATTGTCAAGACCTTTTTATTTTTGTGTGTTGACAGCAAGTTTACTTAATAATAAAATAAAATTAAAAATTTATCTTAATTGGAGAACTTAAAATGAAAATAAATTTTTATAAATTATTCGCGGCATTATCAGCCCTTTTACTTGTTATTACATTTTACGGCTGCAAAAATAATAATACTTCTTCAAATCAGAATGCTTCCTCGTCAACTGCATTAAAAAGCGAAGATGATTTTGATATGAGGTCGCTGCAAACATTTGATAAAAACAGCAAAGACCCGTTTGCAGGAGTATGGCATATTACGGACGGCGAAGGTTCAAAGCTTTCGAATTTTACTTATATTTTTGACGGCAACGGCAAGGCGTCAATTGTAATTGACACAATTGGTTACTGCGGTACCTATACAAAGGACAGCGACTCACAAAACACTTTTAAGTGTCAGCTTATGTTCGGAATAAACGGAACATATAAATATAAATTCTCCGACTCGAATAATAAGGTGATTCTTACAAACAGCGAGAGCAATAAAACAACCACCATGGAAAAGCTCGAAGGCTTTGACATTCTGCCCGTGCCGGACAAAAATCCTGTTGTTGACCAAAATCTTTTGGGTGCATGGAAATCATCAAACGGAGAATATTTTTACTTTGACGGCAGCGGTCTGATGTATCATAATCAATACGGAACAATATTTACTTATTATAAATATTCCGCAAAAGACGGAGTGATTACCGCGGTATATAAAATGCAGAATGAAACTACGGAAAAGTTTGAATATACCTTAAAAGAAGACGTTCTTACTATTGACGGTTTTGAATATACAAGAATAAGCACGTCAGAGCTTGATAAGTTTTAGTTTTTTAAAGCAAAATTAATGTGCGGTATTATTTTATAACTTCTTTTCCGCCCATATACGGTCTTAGAGCCTCGGGGATTCTGACTGAACCGTCCTCGTTTAAATTGTTTTCAAAAAATGCAATAAGCATTCTGGGCGGAGCAACAACCGTATTGTTGAGAGTATGAGCAAAGTATTTTTTACCTCCCTCGCCCGATACTCTTATTTTCAGCCTGCGTGCCTGCGCGTCGCCGAGGTTTGAACATGAACCGACTTCAAAATATTTTTTCTGGCGCGGCGACCATGCCTCAACATCAAGAGAGCGAACTTTAAGGTCTGCCAGGTCGCCCGAACAACACTCAAGTGTGCGAACAGGAATATCCAGAGAGCGGAACAGGTCAACCGTGTTCTGCCACAGCTTATCAAACCACATTTTGCTGTCCTCGGGTTTGCAGACAACAATCATTTCCTGTTTTTCAAACTGATGGATTCTGTAAACGCCGCGTTCCTCAATGCCGTGCGCTCCCTTTTCTTTGCGGAAACAGGGCGAATAGCTTGTAAGCGTATAAGGAAGAGCTTCTTCTTTATTTATAGTATCAATAAATCTGCCTATCATTGAATGTTCGCTTGTTCCTATAAGATAAAGGTCCTCTCCCTCAATTTTATACATCATGGAGTCCATTTCGGCAAAGCTCATAACTCCTGTTACTACATTGCTTCTAATCATAAACGGAGGTACGCAATAAGTAAAGCCCCGGTCAATCATAAAATCGCGCGCATAAGAAATTACCGCGCTGTGGAGTCTTGCTACGTCACCCATAAGATAGTAAAAGCCGTTGCCGGCAACCTTTCTTGCCGAGTCAAGGTCAATGCCGTTCAGCTTTTCCATAATATCGGTATGATAAGGAATTTCAAAATCGGGCACAACAGGCTCGCCAAAGCGTTCAATTTCTACGTTCATACTGTCGTCTTTGCCTATGGGAACAGCCGGGTCGATAATTTGGGGTATCTGCATCATAATTTTTGTAACTTCTTCACTTAATCTGCTCTCTTTTTCTTCAAGCTCCGCAAGCTGCCGCGCCTGTTTTGTAACCTCTTCTTTTAGCGCCATACCCTCTTCTTTTTTGCCCTGAGCCATTAATGTGCCGATCTGCTTTGAAATTTTATTTCTGTTTGAACGCAGCTCGTCCGCCTGCTGTTTTGCAGCGCGGCTTTCTGCGTCAAGTTCAATTACCTTATCAACAAGCTCAAGTTTACTGTTCTGAAATTTCTTTTTAATGTTTTCTTTGACCGCTTCCGGGTTTTCCCTTAAAAATTTTATATCTATCATTTTAAAATTCCTCTCTGATTATTTTAGTTTGTTTGAAATTTCCGTAAGTTCTTCATCTGAATAAAATTCAATTTGCAATACTCCGCCCTCTTTGCTTTTGTTTTTAGTAACGCTTATCTTTCTGCCCAGGCTCTCGCTGAGCGCAAGTTCAACCATGCTGTAAAACGAAGGCTTTTTTTCAGATTTTATTTCTTTTTCGGGCGAAGGCTTTTTTTTGCATATTTTTTCAGCCTGACGCACCGATAAATCTTTTTTAATTATTTCATCGGCAATTTCTTTCATCAGTTTTTCATCTTCAAGCATAAGGAGCGCTCTTGCGTGACCCGCCGAAATTTTGCCGTCTTTAAGATACTCGGCAATGCTGTCGGGCAGCTTTAGAAGTCTTAGTGCATTTGCAATTGCAGGACGTGACTTACCTACCGAGGCCGCAACGTCTTCCTGCGAAAAACCGTGCTCGTCCATTAATGATTTATAGCCGAGCGCCTCCTCTATTGGAGTAAGATCCTCACGCTGCAAATTCTCTATAAGAGCGATTTCCATTGTTTCGGCGTCGCTGAGTTCACGTATTATAACAGGAACTTCTGTAAGTCCGGCCATTCTGCACGCTCTGTATCTGCGTTCGCCTGCTACTATCTGATATCCGCCTAAAGTGAGCGGACGAACAAGAAGCGGCTGCAGCAGACCGTGCTGAGATATACTTTCCGCAAGCTCGCTAAGAGCTTTTTCGTCAAATTCCTTACGTGGCTGGGTCCTGTTTGGTTCAATTTCGGATATTTTTAGAGTAACGCTTCCGTTATCAACTTCTGAGTCGTTTTCCATAAAAATTGCGTTCAGTCCTTTGCCCAGACCGCCTAATTTTTTAGCCATTATGTCGCTCCTTTCCCAAAATTTCGTGTGCAAGGCTTGTATATGCCGCGCTACCCTTGCACGATTTGTCATAATAAATAACGGGCATACCAAAGCTTGGCGCTTCCGAAATTCTTACTCCGCGGGGAATAACCGTTTTAAATACTTTGCGAGGAAAAAATTTTTTGACCTCTTCCACTACCTGTTGAGTAAGGTTAAGTCTGCCGTCATACATTGTAAGCAGAACGCCTTCAATGTCAATTGAAGCATTGTACTGCCGCTTTATACGCCGTACGGTATTCATAAGCTGCGACAATCCCTCAAGGGCGTAATATTCGCACTGTATGGGCACCAAAAAAGTGTCGGCAACGGTGAGCGCGTTTGCGGTAATAAGTCCGAGAGACGGCGGACAGTCAATGATTATATAATCATAATACTGCTTTATAGGCAAAATTGCATTTTTCAGCAGAGCCTCGCGGTGGGGTTTTTCCGCAATTTCAAGCTCTGCCGCCGCCAAATCAAGGCTTGACGGAAGTATGTGCAGATTTGCATACGGAGTTGTAAGGACACACTCCTCTGCTTTTATACCGTCCACCAAAATATTATATGTAGAAGTTTTAACTTTCCTTTTATCAATTGCCACACCGCTTGTTGCGTTTCCCTGCGGGTCAGCATCCACAAGCAAAGTTTTTTTGCCAAGAGAACCTAAACAAGCCGCAAGATTAACGGCAGTGGTTGTTTTTCCTACGCCGCCTTTTTGGTTTGAAATAGCTATAATCTTTGCCAAAAAATCACCTTGTTTTTTATTTTGGGTTTTATAATAATACTTTAAAAGTATAGCACATATACAAACCTTTTTAAAGTAATTTTATAAAATTCTTTAAATACAATTTTAACCCCTTAACGATTTTATGTTAAGAGGTTATATCACAAATTTAAACTCTTTAATAAAAGGAGCGCTTTTAATCTAATATTTAATCCTCAAGAACCGCAATTTTATTTTTATAAATCCTTTTCATAAGCAGGCAGGCAATTGCGACAGATACAAACTCCGCTATCAGAAATGTAATCCACACAAGCCATGTGCTGTTCGCAAATTGCTTTGCAATTTGGGCAAATCCCCATGCAACCGGCAGTACAAAAAGAAATTGTCTGCATACGGAGATTATTAAGGACTCCATACCGCTGTTTAATGCCTGGAAAATACCCTGAAATGCGATGTTTGCACCGGCAAAAATAAAGCTTATTGAAACTATTCTCATCGCCGATATGCACAGCGCCTGTGTTTTGCCTGACAGTCCAAAAACACCGGACAGCGGAACAGCAAAAAGCTCCAGTAATATTATACCTATAATCATTATAACCGATGTGTAAATAATACCGTACTTTATTCCGGCTTTAATTCTGTATTTGTCTCTTAATCCATGGTTGAAAGAGACAATCGGAGTAATTGCGTCCCTTAGTCCGAATGCAGCAAACAAAATAAATTGCTGAATTTTATAATACAGTCCGTACGCGGTAACAACAGTTTCATCAATTTCGCCGAATATTATGTTTAATCCATATGTCATTACGGACATCAACGCCTGTGCGATTATTGCAGGCAGACCGATTGCATAAATTTGACCGATAATTTTGAATGATGGTTTTATATATTTTAACTTGTTCGAAATTTCTTTATTTACTTTTATATGAAATAAAAATGCAAGAAGTAAAGACACGCACTGACCAATTACTGTGGCATATGCAGCGCCTTTTGCGCCAAGTTCGGGACATCCAAGCCAACCGTAAATCATAATGGGGTCTAAAATTATATTCGTAACAGCGCCTGAAACTTGAGCAATTGTAGAGAACAAAGAGCGTCCAGTTGACTGAAGCAGTTTTTCATAGATTGAAAAGAAGACGATACCAAAAGAAAAAATACAGCATATTTTTAAATAATCCGCACCCATTTCTGTAATTAACGTATTTGATGTTTGCGTCTGTATATACATTTTAACACCGAATATGCCGAACAGTAGAAATAAAACATAGATTATCGCTGCCAAAAGCAGAGCATTTCCCGCAGTTTTATTGACTTTTTCCGTATTATTCTGTCCAAGTGATTTTGACAGCAGCGCATTTGCTCCCACACCTGTGCCAATGCTGACTGCAACCATAAGCATTTGTACGGGAAAGGCAAGAGTCAGAGCATTTAAAGCGGATTCTCCATTACTTGACATATTGGAAACAAAAGCACTGTCAACAATATTGTATAACGCCTGTAAAACCATAGAAAAAATCATAGGTATTCCCATGGATAATATTAGCTTATTAATATGGGCTGTTCCCATTTTGTTCATTTTTGTTTCCTGATTCATAAAATGATCTCCGTTTCTGTTGAAATATATAACTTGTATAAACGAAAAAAAGCGCAAATCCATTTCCTGGATTTACGCTTTTCGCTACTCGGCCGCACATATTATAACAAAAAGATTATTTATAAGTCAAGAAAAATTTTTTAAAATGAATTATAAAAAGTTTTAATTTTTCATGCTGAATACAAGCATTAAAATCCCCAAAATCAAAGGCTGATGAGCAAGATATATCCACAGGCTGTATCTGCCTGCCGTGCTTAATATCGGTACGCTGAAAGTAAAATATTTATCCGCATTTACGGTTTTAATGAGCCTCCAAATAAAATATCCCGCAAAAAAAAGAAATATCCACGGAATTATCGGAAAATAGTCGGACGAAGAAAAATCCGCAGAATGAAAGCCCAAAAATGAAAGCCAATTGACCCCGTACATAAAATGGGGCAAATCAAATAGTTTAATATTAAAAAATCCTATGAATTTATTCGGCACTCCGTACAAAACGGCAAAAAGAACAATTGAAACAGCCATACCCAAAACAGATGATATTTTATCAAAGTAACATCTCAAAGGCTGCAAAATCAGCATTGCACAGCCAAGAAAATTTAATATTCCAAACCAAATCGTCTCGCCGGGCATTACAATAAAGGTTACGACCGTTATTATAAACCCCAAAACATTTAAAATTATGCCGCGCTTATAAGCATTGTGTGAAAAGTTTAACGATATTCCCGAAATAATAATAAACGAAATACAAATAAACCTTTCCCACACAATTGTCAGCGGCTGAAAACACCATTGAGCGTCAATACCGTATATTTGAAACACATCATAAAGCAAGTGAAAAATCACCATATTAAGCAGGGCAAATCCCCGAAGAGAGTCAATAAGATAATACCGTTGTGAGTTGATTTTATTGTGCATTACCGCATCTCAGCCTTTATACTATGTGTTAAATATTAACAGTATTATATCATAAAAAAGGGACTTGCCGCAATTATTAAATTTATGCAGGCAAGGCAAAAAAATTATTTATTTCTCTTCATTATAAACATAAATATTACAGCCGAAAGCGCTGGCAGTACATCGGCTTTCCAAAAATACCAAAAAATGCTTGAAAAAAGTAGCACTACGCTTTATAATATAAAAGTATGAGTGTATAGGGGCTCAACAATAATTGAAAGGAGAGGCACATATGATATATTCTAAAGAAGTAGAAAATATGTGTACAGTAGCAAAGGGACCAAAGCACGGTCCGGCGCCTATTCCCGAAGAGGGAAAATGGGTAAAAGCCTATGAAATAAAAGATATTTCCGGACTTTCACACGGTATAGGATGGTGCGCTCCGCAGCAGGGTGCCTGCAAGCTAACACTTAATGTAAAAGACGGTATAGTTCAAGAGGCATTGGTTGAAACAATCGGCTGCTCGGGTATGACCCATTCAGCGGCAATGGCTGCCGAAATACTGCCAAATAAGACTCTGCTTGAGTGTCTTAACACAGACCTTGTGTGCGACGCTATCAACACGGCAATGAGAAACATTTTTGAACAGCTCGCTTACGGAAGAAGCCAAACGGCATTTTCGGAAGGCGGCCTCCCGATTGGAGCAGGTATGGAGGACCTCGGCAAAGGTCTGCGTTCACAGGTGGGTACAATGTACAGCACCAACGCCAAGGGCGTTCGCTATATGGAAATGGCCGAAGGTTATGTTATTAAAACTGCTCTTGATGAAAATGACGAGGTTATCGGATATCAGTTTGTAAAGCTTGGCAAAATGCTTGAGGATATTCGTCACGGAGTTGAGCCAAATGAAGCATATAAAAACAACATAGGTCAGTACGGTCGTTTTGACGGCGCAGCCAAGTACATAGACCCGCGTGAAGAATAATCGGTAAGGAGGACGCAACAATGGCAGTAACATTTGAAAGTATGGATAGAAGAATGCCTAAAATTGAGAAGTGCCTTGCCGAGTACGGTATTGCAAGTCTTGAAGAGGCAAGACAAATATGTAATGATAAGGGATTTGACCCTTATGACATAGTAAAGGGAGTTCAGCCTATTGCATTTGAAAATGCCGGATGGGCCTATACACTCGGCTGCGCGGTTGCAATTAAAAAAGGCGTAACAACTGCTGCCGACGCCGCAGAGGCTATCGGTATAGGTCTTGAAGCATTCTGCATTCCGGGTTCGGTTGCAGAACAAAGAAACGTTGGCCGCGGTCACGGTAATTTGGGTGCAATGCTTTTGAAAGATGAAACAAAATGCTTTGCATTTCTTGCAGGACACGAGAGCTTTGCCGCTGCCGAGGGTGCAATAGGTATTGCGCGCAACGCAAACAAGGCAAGAAAAGAGCCGCTCAGAGTAATACTTAACGGACTTGGCAAGGACGCGGCTTACATTATTTCAAGAATCAACGGATTTACATATGTAAAAACAGAATTTGATTATTTTACCTCGGAGCTCAAAATTGTTGAAGAAACCGCCTTTTCAGACGGCGAAAGAGCCGCTGTTCGCTGCTACGGTGCGGATGACGTTCGTGAAGGCGTTGCAATTATGCAGAAAGAAAATGTCGGCGTATCAATTACAGGAAACTCTACCAACCCAACACGTTTCCAGCACCTTGTTGCAGGTACATACAAAAAATGGGCTAATGAAAACGGAGTTAAGTATTTTTCTGTTGCTTCGGGCGGCGGCACAGGCCGTACGCTTCATCCCGACAATATGGCTGCCGGCCCTGCCTCTTACGGCCTGACAGACTCAATGGGCAGAATGCACGGCGACGCTCAGTTTGCAGGTTCGTCATCTGTTCCGGCTCACGTTGAAATGATGGGACTTATCGGTATGGGCAACAACCCGATGGTAGGCGCAACGGTTGCCTGCGCTGTTGCCGTTTATGAGGGTATGAAATAAAGACTTTTTACGGCAGTCGATTGATTGAATAGCTGAAATTAAAGTAGACACATTATTCAGAGTTTTAACCTGATGATGTGTCTATTTTTTTTATGGTGGTGTTTAGATGTGCAAAGATTAAAGATAAGTCAGATAGAGCTGACTTTTAGTGATGGCTGCGAGCTTTATATTCAGAATTGCCGACAGCGTAATTTAAGAGATGCAACTATTGAACATTATCGCCAAAGCTGCAACCAGTTTTTCAAATTCTTCGATGCGGACTTGCCGCTTAATCAGCTAAATCAAACTATGTACAATGCCTATGTTGTTTATTTAAGAGAGCGTTTAACCAATGATGTTAGCATTAACTCTTATCTTCGTGACTTGATAACTATTCTGCATTATTTAATGCTAAACGAGTATTTAACGCCCTTTAAAATGCAAAGTATCAAGGTAGACAAAGCACCGGTAGAAACATACACAGACCAAGAGTTAAAAAGCCTGCTCAAAAAGCCAAATATAAAGCAATGTTCTTTTAGTGAATATCAAGCATGGGTCATAACTTGTTTGCTATTTAGTACAGGTATAAGACAACATAGCCTTATGGAACTAAAAGTTTGTGATATTGATTTTGATAATAATTATCTGAATATTCGTGTAACTAAAACACGCAAACCGTTATTAGTACCGCTGAATCAATCTGTAATAAATATTCTAAGTGAGTTTTTAAGATACAGACATCACCACAATAAAGACGATTGGTTATTCTGTAACGTATACGGACAGAAGCTGTTAAAAAGCACTTGTTACAATATGCTGTATCGCTATAATAAGCAGCGAGGAATTGAAACAACAGGTCTACACCGTTATAGACACACATTTGCTAAACAGTGGATAATTAACGGCGGTAATGTAGTTACATTATCTCGATTATTAGGACACAGCAGCTTAGATATAACACAAAACTATATAAGTTTGTTAGTTAGTGACCTATCAAAACAAGTTGATGAGATAAATTTACTTGATAAATTTATTGGCAAAAAATACATTAAAATGAAAGGTAGATAAAATGATGATTAAATTTACTGAAGCTGAGAATAATAAGCAGTTTATATCAATAAGCAATTTTGACATTCCTACAGAAGAATTAATATCAATACTCACTAAAGAAAAGCCAAATATAATTGATGGTATTTGCCGAATTGATGAAGGTGAGATACTATTAACACTTGACAATGTTACATATGGGTTTAGTCTTAATGAGTTAAGGCGAATAATTAATAACTATACACCGGCTATTGTTTATTGCTTCTGTGTCGATTTGAATTTAGAATCGCAGCGAGCGCATTGACAAAATAATGATTAGCTTTAATATATCCTGTTTTTGGGAATACCGAAAATTACATAAATAATCTTTACAAAACAGTTGATCTTAAGTATAATTATAATAAGAAATATTTTATGGAGGTTTTTAATATGCCAATAATTATTTTACTTGGAATTGGTGCTTTTTGGGCAGTATGTAAAATACATGAAATTTGTACGACAAATTATCATGCTTACACCGAAGAAGAATTAGACGCAATGGGAAAAGATATGTTAGGAAAATCTACAAAAGAATGCCAAGAAATTCTAAAGAAATATCGAAGAAGGTATAAATAAATATGTTCATTCTCATTTGAATTAGAAGTGTGTAAAAAGAGCTTGATATAATTATAATAAATAAAATATAGGTTTTATAATCAGGGGGGAATTATCAAAATGAAAAATAAAAGTTTACAGCATCCATTTCCTACACCAATAGACAAATTTTTTGATAAAAACAAAGATGGCAAACTTGACACATTTGAAACAATATTCAGAGATTCTCATATTAACGAAATGGAGATTAAAAGACAAGCGGATTTGAAAAAGAAAAAGTAAAAATTTTATAAGATTTAGCACTCTGATAATTAGAGTGCTAAATTTTTTGAAAAATCTATTGACATAATCGCAAATTGAATGTATAATATATATATAGAGTCGCAAAAGTCCATAGTGAGCCGAGAAAACGGCAAACACAAAACAAACAATCTTTACTGCTTTATAGCAGAGCAATTTCCTAAGACGGCAATTAGGCTATGCTGATTGGATATAGGAATTAGTCATGTAATTTGGCTAATAAAAAAAAAATCATGTTTTAAGTCCGGATTTTAAAAAAAAACGGACTTAGAATATTTGATTGACCTATGTTCAATTTGCATAGCTTTTTTTATTTTCTAAAAAAGCGAGGTGACAAACCATATTTAAAGTATTTAATCAAAGGCTTGCAGGATTTTTGATGCTGAAGGGATTTAAACTATTAGAAGTAGAACCAAACAGAAACATTAAAGAATTTAATATCTTCACATTTGAAAAGTCAAAAAAACTTGATAGAGCAATTGAGCAATATCAAGAAATCAAAAAATTTATAATTTAAACGAAAGGAATAAGTCAAATGAAAGACGAAATATTAACAACAAGCGAAATTAATTTAAAAACGGGAATACCCCCAAAAACAATCAACAAATGGTTTGAAAACGGTTATATACAGATAAAAGATATAAAGGGAAGAAATAATCTTTTCAGTTTATTAGATGTTGTGCAGTATAATAAAGCGCATCCAATTAAAAACCGCAGTGTAGTATGGGATAGAATTGTACCGCGAAAAGATGAAGATTTCAGACTGTTAGTTGGCTATGATGACCGATACGCTGTAAGCAAATACAGAATAGTTAATTTTACGACTGGCGAAGTTTTAGACCCTAAGCCCGCAGAAGATGGATATATTCATATTGCACTTCAAAAAGACGGGGAAAGAATCTATAAATACGCACATTGTTTGACTTCCGAATTGTTTTGTCCAAACAAAAGAAGAGACATATTACCCGATGCAAATTGGGAAACGCATCATATAAATGTTGGATTTGAGCATAGAAAAGATATTAACCCCGATAACTTATTACCTCTTACGGTTAATGAACATAGGTTACTTCACAAACTATGGAACGATAATAAAAAGAAAGAATATTGGAAAATGATAGAGCTGATTAAAAAACAAAATGACGAAGAATGGCATAAAATACCCCATCCCGATTATGAACCCGATGAGTACAATGTTTACTATATGTTTTTGAATGACAAAGGCTACGAAGCATATATAAACAAAAGAGAAATTCCGTTTGACACTATTTTATGCGAATCCGTTGAAAGAAAAGGAGAAATAGATTGAACACTGAATTAAAACAATTCCTTGATAATCATATAAAAAACGATACTGATACCGACAAAATAACAGTGTTGCCGCTGCCGTGTGGTATTGGTAAATCACAGTATATTCAATATTTGCTATCAGATGCTTTAATTAATAACTATGGTTTAATTGTCGTTACTGACACCATAAACCGCTTAAATAAATATGTAACTACTTCATACGATGATGAAAGCGAGATATTAATAAATTATATCCAAAGAAATAAAGATAAAATATCAATATTAACGGCTGATACATTTAGAGATGAAATAAAAAAGACTAATTACAAGCCGATTATTCTAATGAGTACGCAACGTTATTTTGGTTTAACCAAAGATGATATTATAAGGTTTACGACCGGTCAGCAGTATAAGCGGACTAAAATAATATTTGATGAAAAAATATCTCTTTTAGAGTCAAGAACAATAACTATTCCGGTGTTAAATAATATTGACAATGCCCTCAGATGCGGCTTAGATAACACCATAGACCAAGCAGACAAAGCAGCCTTAATAAATGACTATGAGCGGTTCAACGACCAGCTACAAGCCGCCCTGATTGAAAATGAGCGGGCAAATATTGATAATGCAGATTATAAAAGGGAGTGTTATTTTGATGGTAAAATCAAAGATATAGACCTTGACAAATTCTATGGTTTAATTGATAAATACAAACAACAGCTTTATAGGTATAACCCCGAGGTCTTAAAAGATATTTATGCTTTAAAAAAGCTATTATTCGATGGAGTTATTACTTCTCAAAAAACCAAATCCAAAAATAATAGCGAGTTTCAAAAGTACAATAATTATTTTACTGTTGTGACTAATAATGCCGATAAATTAATTAATATCGGTGCAAAAGTATTTGTACTTGATGGTACTGCTGATATATCCCCGGAGTACAGGCTAAAATGTATTCAGATGGTAAATTGCAGCCGATTTAAACGAGATTTAAGCAAACTAACTATAAATATAGTAAATGTAAATACAAGCAAAGACAGACTATTAAAGAACGATGAAAAAACCAACAAGCTGATACAAACTATTATTGATTACATTAAAGCATTACCGCTCAATATTGATACTGTTTTTACATATCAAGCAATTGAAAATGAATTTATAAAGGATTTTGCGAATGTTGCACATTTGGGAGATATTAAGGGACGTAACGACTTTAGAATCGTTAATAATATTTGTCAGGTTGGTTTAAATCGAATGTCAGAATTATTGTACTATCTTTATGCAAATGAAATTGGAATGTTCAATGATACAGATAAATCGCTTATTAAAAGAATATATGACAAAACAACCATAGATGAAATACGGTGTAAAATGATACTTGCTGACATTGAACAAAATTTATATCGTTGTAAAATTCGTAATAACGACAATACAGAATCATGTATTTATACTTTGTTTTTCAACACCATAGAACCAAATAAATTGATAGATGGTAAATACCAACCGTTGGTTAATATGATAAAAGCAAGATATGAACCATTAGGAGCGGTTGTTAACGTTATTGATACACCGATAGAGTTTAAGTTATTTAAAGCAGATATAAGAAAAACCAAAGAAGAAACAACACTGCAAAAGTTTAATAAATGGCGTAATAACCAACATAACAGAAGATTTAAAAGAAAAGATATAATGACAGAATGTAATTTAACAGAATCTCAATTTAAAGAATTAAAAAAAACAGGTGTTTTAGATGATTTTAAGACTGATAAACAAGGGATTTATATTATAAAGTAAATCGTAAGGGGTGGTATTTTCTATATAATATTATATAGAGAATTCCCCCCCTTAGAGAAAAAACATTTATAAAAATAATTTGTTTTCTAATTTCTGAAAAGAAATTGAAAACAGACAAAGAAAAATTTATTTTTCTGCGTAAGTTTTATTATTTTTTAATTTTAAATTTTATAATATATATATATATATTATAATATAAGACTCTTATATAATATACAATATTATTAATATATATAATATAAGACTCTTATATTATATACAAGTCCTATATTTTATAAGAATCATATATAATATAAGATATATATATAAAATATAGTACTTGTATCATATTTTATCGGACTAATATAAAATAACACTGAGAATAATCCCTAATTTTCAATACATATGTTGTACTATAAATTTACATAGGGATAATTTGAAGTGCATACAACTTGTTGTATGTTATATAAGAGTCTTATTATGATCATAAATATTCTGCTTAAGTAAGAATATTATATGTCTTGACAGACAGTCCTTGTCTATGATAAACCAAATATATTATTTCTTTTAGTTTTTAATAAATAGAGTTTATCATATCCAAGATTATACTTCAAAGTCAATAATATAAGTATCTTATTAAACTTGACAGCGGGAAATTACATTTCCCTTGTCCATAAACACAAAGCTACATTTATAATTCCGCTTTGGTTTATGATATTTTTATAAATAAAAAAAATATTTATCTTGTTATGGTTTATTACAAAATAAAGAACTTATAAAATCAATTGTGAAAAAGTAATGATGGTGGGTTTTTTCTATAATAATCTATATAGAGAATCTCCACCACCAGCATCTATATTAAATAAACCATAAACAATAGTGTTGGTTTATTTGTCTGTCCGACAAGACATATACTATACTTATTATTCAGACCGTAAACGGTCAGCAATAATCTAATAATCAATAGCTATCATTATTTAATAACCAACAAACAGATTATTAGCTTATTGTATGTAGTTATATTTACAACAAGAAACATTTTAGAAAATAAATTATTTTAATATCTTATTATATTTTTATGTTTTAAATTACTCAAAATTGTTTCCGAAATGCATTTAAAATTAGATTTTATTGTTATATTATATTTTAGTAAATTATTAAAAGTATATTTTTAAATATATAAAGTTTCAAAATAGGAGGAATTAATATTTTAGTTTTTTTTCTAATATATAATTATATTAATTATTCCGAAAGTGATACCGAAAAAGTTATCAATTTACGCTATGTTATATAATTTAATATTTTTCGGTATTAAATATTAAACACTAATAAAAAGCTAATACCTAAAAATAACAAAGTTTTTATTTGTGAAGGATCATAACATTAAAAAGATGCCCCCTATTGCTTATAATTAGCTAATAGGGGGTTGCATTTAATCAATCGCCGTTTAATCAAGAATACAAGAAATAACGCCTTCAGAATTGTCTTTTTCGACATTTGCACCGTATGCCGGCGCTGCTACCTTTTCATCTTTGCCTCTCTTGGGGGTAGTTTAGCTTTTTTATTATATAGTCTTTCTCGCCACTCTTGTATTTGACATAGTCTACTCTGTGGAAATTCCCCTTTTCGTTGCTGCCGCCGTTTGCCATAAACTCCATCCTGCCTATACCGCCCACAAACGTGAGCGTATCTTCGTGCAGTGACATTATCTCGTCAACGCCGCGTTCGGTAGGCTTCTGACCGCCTATGGTGAACCCCTCTTTTTCTGCATCTTCGGCAAATTCTTTGCGTATCTTTTCATCTGCAAGATAGACAAATATCTTTCCCTCGAATTTTTTTCTTAGATTTCTGATGGTTCTGTTTTTCTTTTCAAACATAATAATACCTCCAAAACCACTATATTTTGTGTATATTCAAACACAGTTTAACTATATATAGTATATCGCAAGACAAATGCTTTGTCAAGTCAATTTTTTGTTTTCGGTGAGCTTTCGGCAAACGTTCAAAACAGGGTAGGTTATAGGTTTGTTAATAGTGATTTTATCGGCTTCGGTGTCCGAAAAAGAATACTTTTTTAATATAAAATTCAATGCTCAGAGTGAATAACAACTCATTATATTATTTAGAAAGTCTTATTTCATTTTTAAAATGTAATATACCCCCTGTTATCATAGTATTAATTTTAACGTTGTATCAAAATAATGCTTGACAAACCGTTTTTTATGTGCTATAACAGTATTAAATTAAACGAACCTTAAATTTAATACAAAAGGAGTCTTAAAAATGATTTACGGATACGCCAGGATTTCACGACCAACACAGAGCATTGAGCGGCAAACAAGGAATATAAAAGCCTTCAGCGAGTCTGCGGTTATTTACAAAGAAGCCTATACGGGAACTAAACAAGACCGCCCGGAGTGGTTAAAGCTAATTAAGAGAGTACAAGCAAATGACACGATTATTTTCGATTCTGTTAGCAGAATGAGCCGCAATGCTGATGATGGTTTTAACGAATATGAAATGTTATATAATAAGGGTGTCAATCTAATATTCTTAAAAGAACGCCACATTGACACAGCAACTTACAAAGCCGCTCTCAATCAGCAAATTAAAACCACAGGCAACGAGATAGCAGACACTTATATTGAAGCAACAAACAAAGTATTGATGATATTAGCCAAACAGCAAATACAGCTTGCATTTGAGCAATCTGAAAAAGAGGTCAACGACCTGCACCAGCGCACGGCAGAGGGTATCAAGACCGCTAAATTGAACGGCAAAACAATTGGCAGAGTTAAAGGCTCTACCATAATTACCAAAAAGAATATTGAGGCTAAAAAGGTGATAAAGAAACATTCAATTGATTTCGGCGGCACTCTTACAGATAAAGAGGTTATGCAAATGATAGGCGGTATCTCTCGAAATTCGTATTACAAATACAAGAGGGAATTAAAAAAAGAACTCTAAAAGGGCTTGTATTTACTTTGAAAATATAGTATAATGTGACTATAGATTAAAAAAATAATGTGTTTAAATCCTTTAGTAAAGCCTTTTCAAAACGGTTTAGTTTACTTTTCGTTGAAATGATGGGACTTATCGGTATGGGCAACAACCCGATGGTAGGCGCAACGGTTGCCTGCGCTGTTGCCGTTTATGAGGGTATGAAGAAATAATTATATAATTTATTTAATAAAAAAGGTGCTGTATCTTAAATGTAGATGCAGCATCTTTTATGTGTTTAATAAGCGCGGAACGCATTTTTGCAGAATTAAGCGGACAGTTATTAAACAGGTTTTGTTCTAAAAAAAATATCCGTATCATAAAAATAATAATCTTTTATTAATTAAATTTTATTTTATATTTCTGTTATATATATGATAAAGACCCTCAAGAATTATATTTTCATCAAAAATAATATCGTGACGGCAGTTCATTATCATTTGAGGGGCAAATCCTCCTGTGGCTATAATACTGCATTTACAGCCTGTTTCTTCATAATATTTGTCAATCATTCCGTCAATCATACAGGCGGTTCCGAACATTATTCCGGAACGTATGCAGTCGGAGGTATTGGTTGAAATAACCTTTTTAGGAGCCTTTAAATCAACCGATGAAAGCAGCGCGCCATGGCTTGTAAGCGCGTCAAGAGAAATGCCCACGCCCGGAGCAATTGCGCCCCCGCGATATATTTTTTTATTGTCAACATAAGATATAGCAGTGGCAGTCCCCATAAATATAACAATATTCGGACATCCGTATTTTTCCGACGCTCCCACACATCCGGCAATAATGTCTGATCCCAGCGTTTCGGGGCGGTCAATTTTAATGTCAAGCCCCGTATTTATCTCCGGCGCCATAACCATACTTTTAACTCCCGTAACGGTATAAACGGCGCTTTCAAGCGGACGTGTTATCTGCGGGACGACCGAGCTCATTATTGAGGAGTCGATACTATGTTTGTCGATTCCGTAAATTTGAAAGAATGTATAAATCTCCAGGGCAAATTCATCTGAGGTTTTGCTTTTGTCGGTTGCAAATCTTATTTTATGTTTAAGCTCACTGCCGTCAAAAATTCCGAGCTTTATATTGGTGTTGCCGACGTCGGCGGTTAAAAGCATTATTTTTCCTCCCGATTGCAGTTTTATAGTATGTAAAATATCAGCAAGTATAAAGCTAATTATATCACAAAACGATTTTCTTTCAAGGTTTAACTATTTATATTTTTTAGATTTTGTAAAACACAAAAAATTGTTTAATTTAATGTTGAAATTAAAACGGTTTTGTGTATAATTAAATTAGGTTTGTATGCGATAAGACAGTTTATTGCTTTAAAGGGTGCAAACTTTGTTGTGTTCGGCACATTTGAGTTTCGGATTTGAAACTCAATATTCTGAAAGGAATGGTAAAAATGGAGAGTTCAGAAATTCGGCAGCTTCAGATTCTTGCCGCAAAGTCAAGAATGGGTGCGATTCTCGGCACTTATCACGCAAAATCAGGTCATCCGGGAGGCTCGCTTTCAGCAGCCGATATTTTTACTTATTTATATTTTAAAGAGATGAATGTCGACCCCAAAAATCCTGACTGGAAGGACAGGGACCGATTTATTCTTTCAAAAGGTCACTGTTGCCCAAGCCTTTATGCAACTCTTGCATTAAAGGGATATTTTGACTGGTCTGAGCTTACGTCTCTGCGCCATGTCGGCTCAATGCTCCAGGGTCATCCCGATATGAAAGGTACTCCGGGAATTGATATGAGTACGGGTTCTCTCGGTCAGGGCATTTCTGCTGCCTGCGGTATGGCGCTTGCTGCAAAGATAGACAACAAAGCCTACCGAACATATACGGTCCTCGGCGACGGTGAGGTTGAGGAAGGTCAGGTTTGGGAGGCGGCAATGTTTGCTTCTCACAACAAGCTTGACAATCTGGTTGTAATTGTCGACCAGAACGGTCTGCAAATCGACGGAACTGTTGAAGAGGTTGCCGGCATTGAACCTCTTGACAAAAAATTTGAGAGCTTTGGCTTTGAAGTGATAAAAATTGACGGTCACGACTTTAAACAGATAGAATCGGCATTTGAAAAGGCTAAAACTATAAAGGGCAAACCTACAGCAATTCTTGCCAAAACAATTAAAGGCAAGGGAGTTTCGTTTATGGAAAATCAGGTCAGCTGGCACGGTACTGCTCCTAATAAAGAGCAGTATGAGCAGGCAACAGCTGAGCTTCAGGCTGAAATTGACAGATTGGAGGGGAATTGCTGATGTCACAGGTAATTAAAAAGGCTACGAGAGAAAGCTTTGGAATGGCTCTTTGCGAACTTGCAAAGACAAATAAAGACATTATAGTTTTTGACGCCGACCTTGCTGCGGCTACAAAAACAGGAATTTTCAAAAAGGAATTTCCCGACAGATTTTTTAACTGCGGCATTGCCGAGGGCAATATGATAGGTGTTGCCGCAGGTATGGCTGCGGCAGGAAAAATACCGGTTGCGGCTTCTTTTGCTATGTTTTCTACCGGAAGAGCCTTTGAGCAGATACGAAATTCCGTTGCATACCCGCATCTTAATGTCAAAATTGCAGGAAGTCACGCAGGAATTTCAACAGGCGAGGACGGTGCAACTCACCAGTGCCTTGAAGATATAGGCGTTATGCGCACTATTCCGGGTATGGTTATTCTTAATCCTGCCGACCATTATGAAATGATGGCGGCAACAAAGGCGGCCGTTGAGCACAAAGGCCCCGTTTATATCCGTCTTGGCAGACTTGCTGTTGACAGCTTTAACGACCCTGATAACTACACTTTTGAGCTTGGCAAGGGTATTACCCTTCATCAAGGAAACGACGTTGCGGTAATTGCAACGGGTCTTGTTGTAAACGAAGCTTTAAAAGCGGTCAGGGAGCTTGAGGCCGAAGGCATTAACTCAAGACTTATCAACATTCATACTATAAAACCTATCGACAGAGAAATAATTATTAAAGCGGCAAAGGAAACAGGCAGGATAATAACAGTTGAGGAACATAACGTGATTGGCGGACTCGGCGACGCCGTTTGCGAGGTTGTAAGCCAAGAGTATCCCGTCAAGGTAACAAAAATTGGTGTAACCGACAGGTTTGGATACAGCGGTCCTGCTCTTGAGCTGCTCGACAAATTCGGACTTACACAGCCCCATATTGCCAAAGTTATAAGAGACGTTGTAAAAAAGGGCTGAACAATACGTTATAAACTTTTCTGTTAACAAACGGGGTCGGCTCAAATATGGGTCAACCCTGTTTTAATTTATAATAAATAAAAGAATCCCGGGAAAAATACTTTTGGGAGCATCTGAGTTTCTGAGCATATTTTTCTTTTCAGCTGCACCCTATTAAAATCTTTTGGAGTGATATTATGGTAAAAGCGGTAACGGCTACGGATTTTGAAAATGAAGTGCTTCAAAGCGGCAAACCCGTACTTGTTGATTTTTATGCCGACTGGTGCGGTCCGTGTAAAATGCTTGCACCCACCGTTGACGAGGTGAGCAAAGAAATGGAATCTCAGGTTGGCTTTGCAAAAATAAATATTGACCAAAATTCGGGAATTGCCGATTTTTTCGGAGTTATGAGCATACCTACGCTGATTTTGTTTAAAGACGGGGTTGAAAAAATACGGCTTGTAGGAGTTCAGCCTAAAGATACGCTTATTAATACAATAATGGGGAACATCAATGAATGATATGCTTGATCTGTTTATAGCCGGCGGCGGTGCCGCAGGACTTACTGCGGCGGTTTACGCCATGAGAAGCGGACTTGATTTTATACTTGCCGATATTTCATCGTCAATGGGCAGTCAGATCGCTCTGACAGACGAGGTTGATAATTATACAGGCTTTGACAGTGTGAACGGGTTTGAGCTCATTAAAAAATTTTATGAGCATGCAAAGTCGCTTGGCGCTCCTATGGTTAATGACGAGGTAAGTCTGATTGAAAAAGAAAACAAATCATTTAATATAAAATGCGCAAACAATGAGTACAGGGCAAAAACCGTAATATATTGCGCCGGCGCAACTCACAGGGAGCTTGGAGTAAAAGGCGAAAAAGAATTTTCAGGACACGGCGTGGGTTACTGCGCCGTGTGCGACGGCTTTTTTTACAGGAACAAAACAGTTATTGTAGTAGGCGGCGGAAACACAGCCGTTACAGACGCATTGTACCTTTCAAAAATATGCAAAAGGGTCATAGTTGTTCACCGCAGAGATAAATTCAGAGCCGACAAAGGAAGAGTACAAAAACTAATAAACACAGAAAATACAGAGGTAATATACAGCGCCGAACTGGATGAAATAATAGGAGACAAAACAGTGAAGGCCGTTTTGCTTAAAGACGGAAGAAAAATTGACGCTGACGGCGTATTTATTGCCGTGGGGGTTTCTCCGCGCAGCGGCGCAGTAAAAAATATTGTAAAAACCGATGAAGCGGGATACATTATTGCAGGTGAAGACTGCCAAACCTCCACAGCAGGTCTTTTTGCGGCAGGTGATGTTCGCACAAAGGCGCTCAGACAAATAATTACCGCCTGCGCCGACGGTGCAAATTCTGTTTGCGGCGTGACCGCATATCTTGAATCACAAGACAGTTAAAACAACTTTGCGCAATTGGAGTGCGCGGAAGTGCATTAAGGGGGTACATATGTATTGAAAATCAAGGGAGTAATTTCGGATATGGACGGTGTTATTCTTGACACTGAAAAGCTGTATGTTCGGTTTTGGTGCGAGGCGGCAAATTTTTACGGTTATCCTATGAACATACAGCACGTGCTGAGTATCCGTTCTATGGCGCGTCCTTTTGCGGTTAAAAAGCTTAAAGGCTATTTTGGAGAGAATTTTGACTATTACGCAGTTCACGACAAGAGAGTTGAGCTTATGGACAGATACATAGAGAAAAACGGAATAGAGGCAAAGGCGGGCGCTGATGAATTACTCTGCCGGCTTAAAGAAAACGGATTTAAACTGGCGCTTGCGACGGCAACTGCACCCGACATAACTGAGCGTTATCTTCAAAGTCTTGGACTTTACAAATATTTTGACAAAATAATTTGTGCTTCAATGGTTTTAAAAGGCAAGCCCGAACCGGACATTTATTTAAAAGCGGCTGAAGAGCTTTGCCTTGCGCCGAACGAATGTCTTGCGCTTGAAGACTCGCCAAACGGCATAAAATCGGCAAGCTCCGCAGGATGCGTAACCGTAATGGTGCCCGACCTTGATGAACCGACAGATGAAGTAAAACCGCTTTTGTTTGACGTTGCCGACGGACTTTGCGACGTTGAACGCATAATAAAAAATGCAGCAGCAATTGAAAAAAGATAATTAATCAAACGAGGTAAAAAATGGGTTTATTTAACGAAGTTGTAAAAAATATTGACAGCTTTATCTGGGGTATTCCAATGATAATTATTTTGCTTGGAACACATATTTTTATGACGGTTCGAACAAAATTTATTCAGCGAAAAACACTGACGGCAATTAAACTTTCAATAACGAAAGATCCCAAAGCTAACGGCGATATAAGTCCATTTCAGGCACTTACGACCGCCCTTGCCTCAACAATAGGCACGGGTAATATAATAGGTGTCGGCACGGCGGTTGCACTCGGCGGCGCAGGCGCCGTGCTTTGGTGCTGGCTTACGGGTGTGTTCGGAATGGCTACTAAATATGCCGAGTCGCTTATTGCCGTAAAATACCGCGTAAAAACACCGGACGGCAAAATGCAGGGCGGCGCGATGTATGCAATTGAGCGGGGCATCCACCCCAAAATCGGAGGGAAAAAACGCAGTGTAAAGTGGATTGCTGTTCTTTTTGCAATATTTGCCGCGTTTGCGTCATTTGGAATTGGGTGCGGAGTTCAGTCAAACGCTATTTCAAGCATTATGGATGAAACCTTTAATGCGGGCCGTGAACTGGACATAAACTTTATGAATGCTGACAAAACAAATAAGGTCGCCTTTGAGGGTTATGACAAAATTTATGATAACGGTTCGGTATGGAACAGCTATAAGAGCGGCGAAAAAGGCAAATACATATATTTAAA
Organism: uncultured Clostridia bacterium; assembly: GCA_947623205.1. Taxonomy (GTDB): domain Bacteria; phylum Bacillota; class Clostridia; order Oscillospirales; family Acutalibacteraceae; genus Ruminococcoides. The sequence goes on along the minus strand of CANQGM010000001.1, from coordinate 110,440 downwards.
CAACACTTCAAAATGGAATTCGCCTTATGTTTATTACACAACTGACGGCAGCAGTGAAAACGCTTCGTGGACAGGTGTTTCAATGAGCAGTGTTGAAGGCAATGTGTTCAAGGCGGAAATCCCTGAGAATGCCACAAACATTATTTTTACCGAAAAAGGCATTTCGCTTGTTTCACTCGTTTCAGGCATTATAATCGCCGTTTGTACCGCACTTGTTATCTTTGGCGGGATCAAGTCAATTTCAAAGGTCTGTGAAAAACTTGTACCGTTTATGGCGATTCTTTATGTGCTGGGATGTGTTGCGATTTTATGCTTTAATTATAATGTTTTGTGGCAGGCAGTATGCACAATATGCGTCTCTGCGTTTTCTCCCGCCGCAGTAGGCGGAGGACTTGCAGGCGCGGGGATTATGATGGCGGCACGTTACGGAGTAGCAAGGGGTTTGTTCAGCAATGAGTCGGGTTTGGGCTCCGCTCCCATAGTTGCCTCTGCGGCGCAGACAAGAAACCCTGTCAGGCAGGCTATGATATCCGCGACCGGCACATTCTGGGATACCGTTGTTGTGTGTCTTATGACGGGACTTGTAATTGTAAGTTCATGCATAAAAAATCCTAATATTGATGTCTTAAGCATCAACGGCGAAAAACTTACTTCAGCGGCGTTTGAGCAAATTCCGATAATAGGCTCGCCTATTCTTGTTGTGGGAATTGTACTTTTTGCGTTTTCTACAATTCTGGGATGGTCGTATTACGGTGAACGCTGTATAGTATATTTGTTCGGAAGAAAGGGAGTAATGCCGTACAAAATTATATTTATTTCAATTTTATTTATTGCTTCGGTTACGGCGCTTGACCTTGTATGGAAAATTGCGGATATTTTCAACGCGCTTATGGCTCTTCCGAATATTTTTGCCGTCGTAGCGCTTTCGTCGGTGATCGCAAAAGAGACCGATTATTACTTATACGGCAACCGCCTTAATGATACTGACAGAACTCCAATACCCGAAGTTGACAAGTAATTTTATTACATATGCCGCAGAATTGTGTTTGTTTATCTCAATCATTATTCGTGGAAAGCCTGTTTGCACGCTAAAATAAATTAATTCCGAACATATGGAGTATCCACAGAACTATTCCGTAAACTATTGAGGCGGAGGCTCCGTAAACTATTACGGGACCGGCAATTATAAACATTTTTGCGCCAAGCCCTGCTATAAATCCCTCGGATTTAAACTCGATTGCCGGCGAAGAGACCGCGTTTGCAAATCCTGTAATCGGTACGAGCGTACCTGCGCCCGCATGGCGTGCTATTTTATCATATACGCCTATTGCGGTAAGCAAAATACCTATGAATATAAGCGTTACCGAGGTCAGCGTTTTGCTTTCGTCCTTATTCATTCCGACTGCCTGGTACAAATTTGTAAAGCCCTGTCCGACAGCGCATATTGCTCCGCCGATTAAAAATGCTTTCAGTCCGTTCACAAAACATTTACTTTTCGGTGAATTGTTTTTCACAATTTTATCGTATTCTTTTGATGAAATCATTATTTTACCTTCTTTGTATGTTATTTGTCACTGCATTTATTGTGTGCTTATTTTTCTTGTTTATGTTAAAAAAACCACTTTATTTTTGTATTATTATATTGTATAATAATAAATATATATACTTATATGACGGAGGAGAAGGCTTGGAACATTATCTTGACAACAGTGCCACAACTAAAGTTTCAGAGAAAGCCGCCCGAAAGGCATATGAAGTAATGACTCAAAATTACGGCAATCCTTCGTCGCTGCATTTAAAAGGTATTTTGGCAGAGCATGAGCTTGCCGCGGCCAGAAAAACTGTCGCAAAATGTCTTGGTGCTTTGAGTGAAGAAATTTTCTTTACAAGCGGCGGAACAGAGGCAAACAACATTGCGCTGTTTGGAACTGTCGAAGCAAAAAAGAGACGCGGCAAAAAGATAATAATATCCTCAATTGAACACAGCAGCATAATTGAGGCGGCAAAAAAACTTGAAAAAGACGGATTTAAAATAACCGCAGTCCCTCCGCAGAGCGATGGAATGATACACCCCGATGATATTTTAAACGAGGTTGACGCAGAAACTGTAATGGTATCTGTAATGAGCGTTAACAATGAAACGGGCGCTGTTATGCCGGCAGGCGAGATTTTTACAGCAGTAAAAGAGAAAAATAACAGCATAATCTGCCATACCGACGCGGTTCAGGCATTCGGAAAAATTCAGGTTAACGCCAAAAAGCTTGCAGCAGATTTAATAAGCGTAAGCGCGCACAAGGTTCACGCGCCTAAAGGATGCGGGGCCCTTTTTATAAAAAAAGGCGTACGCATTGTTCCCTGTCAGTACGGCGGAGAGCAGGAAATGAAAATACGCCCCGGAACGGAGGCGCTGCCTCTTATAGCGGCATTTGGGACCGCGTGCGGCGAATTTGATTTAACTGCCGATTACGAAAAAGTAAAATCGCTCAGCGATTATGCAAAGGAAAAGCTGTCGGGCATTGACGGGGTAATTTTTAACTCCCCCGCAAATGCGCTGCCTTATGTACTTAATATTTCGGCAGGCGGCGTAAGGAGCGAGACAATGCTCCATTTTCTTGAAGAGCTCAATGTGTTTGTGTCCTCGGGCAGCGCCTGCGCAAAAGGTAAGCCGAGTTATGTTCTTAATGAAATGGGCATTAAAAAAGACCGTGCCGACAGCGCTTTAAGAATAAGTTTTTCTAAGCATAATACAAAAGATGATATTGACGCGCTGTGCGCCGGCATTGAAAAAGGCCTGCAAATGCTTGTTCACAGATAATTTTAAACAAAGAACGGAATAAATATGAAAGAGATTATTCTTCTCAAAGACGGGGAGATCGTATTAAAGGGTCTTAACCGCCGCACCTTTGAAGATGTATTAAAAAAGAATATAAAATATTCACTGCACAGTCTCGGGAGTTTTGAAATTTCTTCGGCGCAGTCAATAATATATGTCAAACCATTGACTGACGGGGTAGACCTTGACGAAGCCTGTGACAGGATTTCGAGAATATTCGGCATAGTTTCATTTTCACGCGCCGCCGTTTGCGACGAAAAAACTCTTGATGCTGTAAAGCGGACGGCTACGGAATATCTTGAAAAAAAGCTTAGGGCGGCAAAGACATTTAAGGTTGAGGCAAAGCGCAGCGATAAGAGGTTTGAGTATAAATCACCCGAAATATGCCGGGAGCTCGGCGCAGAAATTCTTTCAAAATATCCTCATTTAAAGGTCGACGTTCATAACCCCGATATTACCGTTTATGTTGAAATACGGGATTTCGGCGCATATGTTCACACAGACCCTATGAAGGGCGCCGGCGGGATCCCCGTAGGTACGGGCGGCAACGCAGCAATTCTTATAAGCGGCGGCATTGATTCTCCCGTAGCGGCATACATGATGGCAAAACGTGGAATAAAGCTTACGGCAATTCATTTTGCAAGCCCTCCGTACACAAGCAGACGCGCCGAGGAAAAGACAGTGAGGCTTTTAAGAAAAGTCAGCAAATATTCGGGCAAAATGACAATGTTTACGGTTCCGTTTACAAAAATTCAGGAAACAATAAAAAACAAATGTCCCGAAGAACTGTTTACAATAATAATGCGCAGACTTATGATGGTCATTTCCGAACAAATCGCTGAAAATAATGACTGTTCCGCGCTGATTACGGGCGAAAGTCTGGGACAGGTTGCAAGCCAGACAATAGGGGCGCTCAGCTGTACGGACGAGGCGGCAAATATGCTTGTTTTCAGACCTTTAATAGGTATGGATAAGCAGGAAATTATAGATATTTCATACAAGATAGATACATTTGACATTTCAATTGAACCTTATGAGGATTGCTGTACGGTATTTACGCCAAAGCATCCCCGTACCCGACCGGTACTCAAATATGTAAAAGAGGCTGAGCAAAAAGTTGATTTTGCCCCTCTTGTTGAAGAAGCTCTGCAAAATTTGAAAATCACATATATTTCAGCTGATGACAACTGATACGAAAGGAATGAAAACCGACATGAAAATTGAAATTATATCTGTTAATAATAAGGATAGGTCGTATTACCCTGCCGAATATACTGATGTAATCAGAGATAAACTCAGCAAATTCGGTTTTTCCCTTACATACATTAATAAAATTGACTTAAAACCTCAAAAAATTAAAGTGGCGCTTAATGAAAGTGCGGCAAGGGCGGACAGACCCGACATTGCAGTTGTAACAAACGCACTGACAACGCCGGACAGCAAATCTTTTAAAAAGTATTTTGCAGAGGTTGTCGCCGCGGCTGAACACGCTGAGAATGAACCCGCGCCAAAGGATTACTGGAAAAAGAGGAATGCCGATTTTTTAAAGGCAAAAAAAGCATATGCCTCGCAGGAAGAACTTGACGAGCTTGCTGAAAAGTACAGGCTTTTTAAGAAAAAATCAAAAATTTTTAATCTTGGCGATTTTGGAAACGGATACAAAGGTTATTGCTTTATGTATAAAGGTATAAAGGTCGCCGTACTTCCGCAGGCAAAACTTGCGTCTGCCGACGAAGCCGAAATTATTTCGCTTGCGGCTGCAAGGACTAAAGAAGTATTTGAAAATTCCGCACAGGATTATCCCGGCGGTTTCAGCGTTAAAGAATATGTGCCCGAAAAAAAGGGATTTGTAAACCGTTTTATTCCCTTGCCAAGGGACGGGGGCAAAGAGATAACAAGAAAATGCATTGTAATCGCGTCGTTTTGTGTTTTTGTTGCCGCACTGTCGTTTTTGCTGTATAATATGGTATATCTCAGTTTAATAAATGCAGGACTTAACGGAGAGATTCAGAGGATCGCACACGGAACACAGCTAAACAACGACAACAACAAACCGGATGTAGATGAAAAAATAGACTGGAAGAAGCTTAAAAAAATAAATGAAGAAATAGTAGGATGGATCAGAATAAATAACACCAAGGTTGACTATCCCGTTTTATGGCATAAATCCGACGACCGTTCAAGCCAGTATTATCTCAAGCACAACTATACAGGCGGCTATGACGAATGGGGAAGTATTTTTGTTGACTATCGATGCGAAAAAGGCACTGACAGCAAAAACGTGGTTCTTCACGGTCATCATATGAGAGACAACTCAATGTTCGGTGATTTATTGAAATACGGCGGCACAACGGGTAACCTTGACTTTTATAAAAAGGCGCCTACAATAAAATTTGATACACCTGACGAGGAAGGCACCTATAAAATAATTTCGGTATTCAAAACAAATACGCTTTCAAGCCACGGCGAATTTTTTAATTATATGATTGGAGATTTTCAAAACGAAAAGGACTTTATGAACTATGTTTATAATGTTCGTGTGCGTTCGCTTATTAATTGTCCTGTTGACGTAAACGAAAATGACGAAATACTTACGCTTTCAACCTGTTCATATGAGTTTACAAATTTTAGAACGGTTATTGTTGCGCGTAAAGTAAGAGACGGAGAATCAAAAAAGGTTAATGTTAAAAGCGCTTCGCTCAATAAAAATCCGGTATGGCCGGCTGTTTATTACTCCGCATACGGCGGAACACGCCCTGATGTAACAGATTTTTGTACGGCGTATGAAAAGGGAGATATAGACTGGTACAACGGTGATTATGAGTTTAAAGATCAAAAGGTAGTTCAGGAAACTACTTCACCGGCTGCTTCAAGCAATAAGAATAACAATAATAATCATCAGACAGAAAGACCGGCGGCTCAGCCGACAACAAAGGCAAAAATCTATTTGACTGTCAATTTCCTCAATTATGACGGAACCGTAATTAATACGCAGAAAGTTGAATACGGAAAATCGGCAAAAGCTCCTGCAACCCCCAAAAAACCGAGCGATGATTATTATGATTATGTATTTAAAGGCTGGCAGCTTGATTTCAGCAAAGTAACAAGGGATATGTCAATAGCTCCTAATTTTGAGGCGGTACTCAAACCTGAATATTCACAGTGACCGGAGGACATTAATTGTGAATTGTAAGATAATATTCTATACTGCGCATAAGACGGCGTTTTGTGAACGCGCCTTGAAAAAGAGTTTTTCGGAGCTTGACTTAACACAAAAAGATACTGCCTTTGCAACAGACAGCATTATGCTTGGAAATATGCTTATTGAAGCATTCGGCATATGCGATGCGGTCTTTGTAATTGGCGGTCTTAAAACGGATGATAGCGCAGGAATTAAAAATATATTTTCAAAAGCAATGGCAAATACTAAACTTGATGAATATAAAAAACTGAAAAATAATCTCGGCGATGACGGATATGTTTTCAGATCACATAAACAACTGTTGATCGTACTCCCCGATGAACCCCAGCAAATAGAGATTATTATGCAGGGACCGCTTTGCGGATATATTAAAAAAACAAAAAATGCGAGGGTATGATTATGCAAACAAATATATTTGAAAAATATGAATCGTCAGTGCGTTCTTATTGCAGGCATTTTCCAAAGGTATTTACAGACGCAAAAGGCGCTGTTATTACAGATGAAAGCGGTAATAAATATATCGATTTTTTCTGCGGCGCAGGCGCTGTAAATTACGGACATAACAACGATTATATAAAAGAAAAAGTTATTGATTATCTTGCAACGGACGGAATTATTCATGCACTTGATATGTACACTGTGCCGAAACGCGAGTTTTTGGATACTCTTGAAAAGAAAATTATTGAACCGCGGGGATATAATTATAGGATACAGTTTACGGGCCCGACCGGAACAAACGCAATTGAGGCGGCAATAAAGCTTGCAAGAAAAACAAAAAAACGCAGAAATATCTTTTCGTTTATGGGATGTTTTCATGGTATGACGCTCGGCGCACTTTCACTTACATCCGAAATGTATGCGCGCAACGCTGCTTATGCAACATTTTCTGACTGCACTCATATTCCTGCTCCTTATATGTTTGAGGGTTTGGATGTAATAGATTATATGCAGACGCTTATCGACGACGACCATTCAGGCGTTGAAAAGCCTGCTGCATTAATTATGGAAACTGTACAGGCCGAGGGCGGCATAAGAGTATTTGAGGACCAATTCCTCCGCGATGTAAGAGAATTTTGCACTAATAATGATATTATTATGATAGTTGACGACGTACAGGTAGGTTGTTGCCGCAGCGGCACGTTTTTCTCGTTTGAGCGCGCAGGCATAACTCCCGACATCGTTGTAATGTCAAAATCAATAGGCGGTATTGGAATGCCGCTTGCAATTGTTCTTCATACGCAGGAGCTTGACAATTGGAACCCCGGCGAGCACAACGGAACTTTCCGCGGAAATCAGCTTTCATTTGTTGCCGGCAAAGCGGCCATTGAGTATCTTCTCGAAAACAATGTCGAGGCCGAAACAAGACGAAAAGGCACAATTGTTAAAGAATTTATTGAAAAAGAAATTTTACCGCTTGATTCAAGACTGGAATTAAGAGGTATCGGTCTTATATGGGGAATTGATTTTGGCGGAATTAACGCAAATATTTCAGATGAGATCATTAATAAATGCTTTGACAATAAGCTCATCTGTGAAAATGCGGGCAGAGCAGGCTCTGTTGTAAAAATTATGCCCCCGCTTGTAATCCCCGATGAACTTTTGATTGAAGGTCTTTCAATTATTAAAAAGGCAATTGAAGAGATAATTTAAAAAGCAGACGCTGTTTGTGCGTCTGCTTTTTTAACTGACTGTCTTCATGGAAAATATTAACAAAATTAAAATAATTTCAGTTTTTTTAATAACATTCCGATTATTGATATATTTTAAGTGTCTTATAGAACTAAGTAAAAATAAAAATCTTAGGCTTTAGTAGATTGTTAACTGTGTGAAAATAAGGAAATTTATTATTTTTTATTGTTTTCTGCGTTAAATTCCAGTACAAGGGTCTCTATTATATCCCTTTGTCGGGGTGTTAAGCCATCAATTACCACAAATTCTTTTTTGTCAAGTCCCAATAAATAATCTGAGGTGGTATTATACAACATGGCAAGTTCCCTGATGGTATCAATGCTTGGTGTAATTATATTATTTTCGTAACCGCTTATACTTGCTTTTGTTAAATTAAGCCGTTTTGCAACTTGCTCCTGAGATAAATTTTTCTTTTTTCTTAATTCCTTTAGGATTAATCCGAAATCATAAATCATTTTACCACCTAAATGCATTTTATAAAAATAATGTAAATTATAGTTGTATTATTAATGGTAAAAATCTATTTATACTTGACAATTACTTTATATATAATTATAATTTTAAATGGTTATAAATCCTACTATTCTTATTTTTAGATATTTGAAATAATAGACTAATGTTGTTTTCAGCAAATATTGAATCATTATATCAAAAAATATTAAAATAAAGTTACATAAAAATAAAAAATAAGACAATCATTTTATTTCTTATTTGTAGAAAATTGAAGAGTTATCAAATAAAAATTATTATTAGTGTTTAGAAAAAACTTTTTATATAGTTAAAAATAACATATTTTTTAAATTAAATTTGAAATTTTATATAAAATATATAAGTAGTTAAAATGTTACATTTTAATTAAAAATTTTTAACTAAGTATCTATCATTTCCCTATTGCAATAAATCAGTTTTTCCTTTATAATATCCCCATGTGGGTTTATATGATTGATTATTATAAAAGTTTACTGAATGAATATGTTTTGCATTTAAATTCAACATGATTGTTTAGACAAGCCCATTATAAAAATATAATTTAAAGGAGTTTTGAATTAATGGAAGAAACAATGGAATTTTCTATTAAGGATATATTGGGGATAATCAGAAAAAATCTCGTTTTTATATTGATAATCTCCTTATCGTTTTCAATAGGTTCATTTTTTATAACAAAGTTTTTTATTCAAAAGACCTATACATCAAGTGTAAAGCTATATGTTGAAACGACATATGACAATTCTTCGGCTTCTGATAATTTAAATTTATATAATTATGCGGAAAAGCTTGTTGCAACATATCTTCAAATGCTTGATACAAATAGTTTTTACACATCCGTCTCAAAACAGCTCAACGAAGAATATGACTCTACAGAGTTGGATGAAATGATTAGTTTTACCGCTGTTGAAGACACCGAGGTTTTTGAAGCTGATGTTGTTGCTTTGAGCCCGGAAGAGGCCAAAGATATTGCCGATGCAATTGCAATAATCGCACCGAAAACCATTTCGAAGCTCAATGATAATGCACAATTAAAAATTGTTGACGGGGCTGTATTGCCGGAAGAACCTACATCGCCAAGCTTAATTAAAAATGTATTACTTGCATTGGTTATCGGGTTGGTACTTTCTTTTATCATTGCTTTTGTTCGTGACTATTTTGATGTAAAGGTAAAATATGATGAAGAAATGACAACTTTGTGTGATGTTCCGGTGCTTGCAGCAATTCCGGATTTTGAATTCTATACAAATAACCAGAAAAACTCAAAAAATAAAGCAGGAGCATCTGCCAGTACAAGATATTGAGAAGGGAATTATGATATATGAAAAAAAAATCAGTTGACCGTTCCGTTAACGTTGAGACGCTTGGCTTTCAGGTGCGGGAATCATATAAAACCGCACGAACAAATATAGCATATTCAATTATAAAAAAAGGATGTAAAAAGATAGCTTTTACAAGTTCTGCAAAAAGTGAGGGTAAAACAGTAACGGCTATTAATATCGCATCCGCTCTTGCACAGCAGGTTGACACAAGGGTCATTGTTATTGACTGCGATTTGCGCCGACCCAGAGTTCATTCTGCGCTCAGCATTACTCCCGTGCCCGGACTTACAAACTATCTTAATGATGAATGCTCTTTTGATGACATAATAAAAGAGACTAAAATACCTAACCTTAACGCTGTTTGTTACGGGGCAATTCCGCCTAACCCGTCAGAGCTTTTAGCAAGTGACGCTATGTCTGACTTTATTAAAACTATTGAGAACAGTTACGACTACATTGTTTTTGATACTCCGCCTATCGGAGTAGTAATTGACTCTGTGCCGATTTTGAAGGTAGCCGACGGAGTAGTGGTAGTAGTTAGAAATAATACAACTACTTATCCTGAGCTTAATAAAACGCTTGACACACTCAAGCGTTCTGATACCAAGGTTCTCGGTATAATAGTAAACCGCGTTAATCCGGTTGAATCCAAGAAATACAGCAAATATAAAAATTACTCCAAAGGATATGGAGGATATTACGGTTATTACTAATTTTATTCTGTTTATTTAAATAGGAGGTAGATTATGGATATGTCAGTATCTGCAAAAAGTACCGTAGAAGCAGAATATAAAAAGGAATATAAAGCAGAATATAAAATAAAAAATAAACCTATTTACAGTATTGTTAAACGTATTTTTGACTTCACTTTTTCTTTGTTGGCACTTATCTTGCTTATACCGGTTTTTGTAATAATAGCCATTGCCATAAAACTTGATGACGGCGGTCCGGTATTTTATGTTTCAAACAGAGTCGGAAAAGACGGTGTGCCTTTTAAATTTTATAAATTTCGTAGTATGTACGTAAATGCAGATGAAATTTATGAAAAAATCCAACAAACAAATGAAACAGGCGGACCAACTTTTAAAATGAAAGATGATCCCCGAGTAACAAAATCAGGTAAATTTTTGAGAAAAACAAGCCTTGACGAACTTCCGCAGTTATTTAATGTTTTAAAGGGAGACATGAGTTTAGTAGGACCGAGACCTCCGCTGTTGAGAGAAGTAAATAATTATAATGATTATTTAATGCAAAGACTTACTGTACCGGGCGGATTGACCTGCTACTGGCAAATAAGCGGACGCAGTGCTATTGATTTTGACGGAATGGTTGAGCTCGACCTTAAATACATAGAAGAACGCGGAATTTTAACGGATCTTAAAATTTTATTTTTAACGATACCCGCTGTTTTGAAGGGCGACGGAGCTTATTAATTTTTAATAAACAACCGGTGTTTAATGACAGAAAAAATTACTTTTATATGTATGACTGTTGAAAATGTTATAAATTTTGATGTTGGGTATGAGGGTAAAAGAATTTAACCAACCCTATAAACCATAAAGGATATGCCGCCATGAGTGCATATGTGTCCGCTGCAATCAGAGCGGCACTCGGAAAATATGATATCGTGCATTTTCATGCCGAGGATCCCGCTTTCATGTGCGGATTGCCAAAGCCTTTTGGAAAACAAGCGGTTGTAACAATCCATGGTGCTGCAGTGATAATAGGGACAACCTTTTATGTTTTCATCAATACAGAAAATAGTAAGAAGATTGATATCTGCTCTTGTTGGATAAAAGTGAGTTGTCTGGGTGAGGGCGGAAGAGAGGGTGCCCGAGAATAGTTTTGAATAATGTAAGCAACGCGGAGAGGGGACGTTCAGATGTTTTGTCCTTTACTGTTTTCGGAAGATAGCAAGGTTTTCTTATAGTAGTTGAAAGGAATTGATAGAGGATGATTATAACCAAAACACCATTCCGTATGTCTTTTTTCGGTGGCGGGACGGATATGAAAGAATTTTTTGAAACATATGGTGGGGCAGTGCTGTCAACGACGTTTGATAAGTACTGCTACGTTAATGTGCGCCATCTGCCGCGCTTCTTTGATTACTCGACAGAGCTTTGCTATTCCCAGACTGAAAGAGTGACTTCTATCAACGATATTCGTCATCCCGCGATCCGCAATGCGATGAAAATGCTGGATATGCATGAAATTCGCCTTACATATGAAGCGGATTTACCTGCACGTTCAGGTTTAGGGACAAGCAGTTCTTTTGCCGTTGGTATGCTGAATGCCTTTTATGCCTTAAAAGGCAAATATGCAGATAAGAAAAAATTAGCAGATGAAGCTATTTATTTAGAAAGAGTTTTATGCAATGAAGCCGGCGGATGGCAGGATCAGATTGCAGCGTCTTTCGGCGGCTTTAACAGAATAAACTTTAATGCTGATGGCTATGAAGTGCTTCCGGTGATTATTTCACCGGAGAGAAAGAACCAATTAAATGATAATTTGATGATGTTTTTTACCGGATTTACCCGCTTTTCTTCTGACATTCAGAAGGCAAATGCTGTTGGACAAAAAGATAAGATTTCGCAGTTGAGAGAAATGTATCAGCTTGTTGATGAGGCAGAAAGGGTTCTTACAGATAAGACCGCAGACCTTGATGAATTTGGACGATTACTTGACCATACCTGGAAATTAAAACGTCAAACCGGTTCGGCAGTTTCAACTAATAGCATTGATGAGTTATATAAAAAAGGAATTGAGGCAGGAGCCGTCGGCGGCAAACTGCTTGGTGCAGGCGGCGGAGGCTTCTTGATGTTCTACGTTCAGCCCGAGCGCCGAGCAAGCGTAATGGAAGCGATGAAAGACCTTTTGTACATACCGTTCGAGTTTGAGGACGGCGGAACAAGGGTCATCTATTACTCGCCTGAAAGCTACACGCCCGCAGAGGAGGAAAAGTGAAAGCAGTCATAATGTCCGGCGGGCGGGGAACACGGATATCCGAGCTTTTTCCGGATATTCCTAAGCCGCTTATCCCGATCTGCGGCAAGCCGGTCTTAGAGCATGAAATAGAGTGCTTGCGCGAGCAAGGATTTACCAACATAATCCTGACCGTCAGCCACATGGCGGACAAAATCATTAAGTATTTCGGTGACGGCAGCCGTTTTGGCGTACATATTGAGTATTTTGTGGAAGATCAGCCGCTCGGCAACGCTGGAGCGCTGTTCAGAATGAAAGACAAGCTGACAGAAGACTTTCTTCTTCTCAACGCCGATTCGGTCTTCAACATCGACTTTAACCGCTTTGTGGCGTTTCACAAAGAGCACAACGCCCTCGCAACGCTGTTTACGCATCCGAACGACCACCCCTACGACAGCGGACTTATCATAGCCGACGGCGACAAATCGGTTAAAAAGTGGCTCGCCAAAGAGGACGAACGACCGAAATATTACAAAAACAGGGTCAACGCGGGGCTGCACATCATATCCCCAAAACTTTTGGAAAATGACATCAACTTACCTAAAATAGATTTGGATAGGCACCTGCTTAAACACCTCGCGGGTACAGGGAAAATGTTCTGCTACGACAGCCCCGAGTACGTCAAAGATATGGGCACGCCGGAGCGTTTTGAGGCCGTAACAAGAGACTTTGAGAGCGGCAAAGTGTTTGCAAGAAATCTCAGAAATAAGCAAAAGGCGATATTCCTTGACCGCGACGGGACGATTAACAAATACGTTGGATTTTTAAGGAATATTGATGATTTCGAGCTTCTGCCAACCGTCTCCAAAGCAATTAAAATGATTAACTGTTCCGGCTATCTCGCAATTGTTGTGACGAACCAGCCGGTGATTGCACGCGGCGAGGTCACATTTGTGGAACTTGATGAGATTCACAATAAAATGGAGACGCTTCTTGGCAAAGATGGCGCATATTTGGACGGCATTTATTTCTGTCCGCATCACCCCGACAGCGGATTTGATGGAGAGGTTAAAGAACTCAAATTCAACTGCGAGTGCCGAAAGCCGAAGCCTGGTATGCTGATTCAGGCCGCTGAGGACTTCAACATCGACCTCAAGCAGTCGTGGATGATTGGTGACGGAAAAAACGACGTTAAAGCGGGTAAGGCGGCGGGCTGCAAAACAAAAATGATCCCGACAGACGGGAATCTGGGAAATATCATTAAAGAAATATTGGAGGAAGAAAGATGACGGAAAAAGTTACCGCCCAACTTGAATTATTGATTAAAAGATATCCGCAGCTTGCGGTTTGCAAAGGCGACATAGCCAAAGCGTATGAACTGATTGAAAAATGTTATGCAAACGGCGGCAAGCTTCTTATAGCTGGAAACGGAGGTAGTGCCGCAGATGCTGAGCATATTGTAGGGGAGCTTATGAAAGGCTTCAAAAATCCGCGCAAGCTTCCGAAAGAGTACGCAGACAGGCTTATTGCCGTTAATTCTGAGCTTGGTAAGACCCTTGCTGAGAACTTGCAGGGCGCGCTCCCGGCGATAGCTCTTGATGGTCACCCGGCGCTTTCGACCGCCTATCAGAACGACTGTGAGCCACTTTTGTGCTTTGCCCAACAGGTGAACGGCTACGGAAATCCGGGTGACGTGCTCATCGGAATTTCGACCTCCGGCAATAGTAAAAATGTACTTTATGCTGCGGTCACGGCAAAAGCAAAGGGAATGAAGGTCATAGGGCTGACGGGGCAAAAAGAGAGCAAGCTAAGCGCCATGGCGGATGTGTGCATCAGAGTCCCGGAGGCCGAGACGTACATGGTGCAGGAACTGCATTTACCGGTGTATCACGCGCTGTGTTTGATGATTGAGGAGCATAATTTTTGGGGAAAGTAAAATGAATATATTAGTCACCGGTGCCGGCGGGATGGTCGGCTCGCACATGGTTGAGCTGTTACATTCCAGTGGCAAGAACGTCATAGGCACGTATTACAAGCCAACCACAGATATAACCGAGCTGTCGCCCGAAATCAAAATGATAGAGTGCGACGTAAGATATCCCGAAAATATTGAAAGAATAATTTTTGAGTATATGCCGGAGCAAATTTATCATCTTGCAGCGCAGAGCTATCCTACAGTTTCTTGGAACAAACCATATGAGACCATTGAAACGAATATAAACGGCACTATTTCGGTTTATGAGTCAATTAAAAAGGCGCAGAAGTTTATTGATAAAAACTATGACCCCATTGTCGTAGTAGCGTGTTCAAGCGCCGAATATGGCGAGACGCTCAACGAACTTGAAGGCGACGAAGTTTATGTCAAGGAAACAGCTGAACTCAAGCCTCTGCACCCTTACGGAGTTAGCAAGGTCGGGCAGGATCTGATCTCGTTTCAGTATTTTATGAACGATCATATACGCTGCATCAGGGCGAGAATTTTCAACTCCACGGGAACGCGAAAGGTAAACGACGTCACTTCGGATTTCACATACAGAGCCGTTCAGGCGGAGAAAACCGGCGTTTATGAGTTCAGAGTTGGAAACCTCGAAACAAGGCGTGCGATAATGGATCAACGGGATTTGGTAAACGCACTTATGCTTCTTGCCGAAAAAGGCACGCCGGGTGAAGTTTACAACATATCCTCAGAGTACATTTACAAGATGAGAGATATTGTGGATATTATTGAGGCGCAGACAGGTCATAAGTTTAAAACTGTAGTCGACCCAAAGCTGCTAAGACCGACTGATGAAAAGATCATAGTCGGTGATGTGACTAAGCTGAAACGCGACACGGGCTGGAAACAGCAGATTACTATGGAGCAGACCGTTAGAGATATGTTGGAGTATTGGAGAAATAAATAACTTGGAGGAAGTAAAATGCCTCAAAACAGAATACGGTTCATGAATACTTACATAGATAACGTCACCATGGACGAGGCGATAGATCACATAGAAGAATGTATTCGACTGCGTAAAATCGGGCAGGTAATAACCCCAAACGTTGATCAAATCGTCCGAATGGAAACTGACAGCTATTTTAAAGAAATTTGCGATAACGCAGAACTACTTCTGACAGACGGTCATCCGCTTCTGTGGATTGCAAAATGGTACAAAACTCCTATCAAAGAAAAAATATGTGGTTCTGATCTTGTACCGAAACTTTGTGAGGTTGCCGCACAAAAAGGCTATTCGGTATTCTTCTTAGGAGCAGCTCCGGGAGTTGCCCAAAGAGCTGCCGACAAGCTTAAAGAAAAGCACCCAAGCCTGAAAGTAGCGGGCGTATATTCCCCACCGATAGGATTTGAGAAAGATCAGAATGAGTTAAATAAAATAAATCAAATGTTGTATGATTCCCATGCGGATATGCTGTTTGTGGGAATGGGCGTGCCGAAACAGGATATATTCATATACGAAAATATGAATATATATCAGATCCCGATGTCATTTTCCATCGGCGGAACGATAGATTTTATCGCAGGCGAGCAAAAGAGGGCACCTAAATGGATGAGTGAACATGGCTTAGAATGGTTTTATAGGTTTGTGCAGGAGCCAAAAAGAATGTTTAAAAGATATTTTATTGACGATCTGAAAATATTCAAATTGGCGGGGAAATACAGGTGATTTTATGGATTTGTCAAAACAGAATATTCTGTTTTTCCCAAGAACGATGGGCTTGGGAGGCACAGAAAATGTCGTTTTGCAGCTTTGTGAGATTTTCAAACCACTGGTAAACAATATCGTTGTTTGCTCTTGCGGTGGAGAAAATGTCAAACGTTTGGACGAAATGGGCATTAGACATTATACAATTCCCGACATTGAAGATAAATCTCCTTCCGTTATCCTCAAAACAGCAAAACAGATACGCAGAATTGTCCGAGAGGAAAACATCACTATAATTCATACTCACCATCGAATGGCGGCGTTTTATGTTGCGGCGTTGAGGTCGTATAAAAAACGTGGTTTCATCAACACAAGCCACAACACTTTTTACGATAAGAAGCGCCTTACGGCTTTTGCATATAAGCACGCAGGACTTGTTGCCTGCGGGGAAATGGTAAAGAAAAATTTAGCGGATTATTTCGGACTGCCTGATGAAAAAGTGACGGTTATAAGAAATGCCGTAGCGTCGTTTGACGGGCAAATTGTCCCAGATGAAACGATAGAAAAACTTCGCGGCGATGGCTGTTTTATTGTCGGAAATATAGGCAGGCTTTCGGGGCAAAAGGGCATGGAGTATTACATACAGGCTCTGCCTAAGGTTCTTAAGAAACACCCCGAAACGCATTTTCTTATTATAGGAACAGGCGAGCTGGAAAGCAGCCTTAAAGAGCAGACGAAACAGTTGAATGTTGAAAATAACCTACATTTTCTCGGTTATCGCAGCGATGTACAAAATCTCATCTCACAGCTTGATTTGGTGGTTCTGAGTTCACTTTGGGAGGGCTTGCCCCTCACACCGATCGAAGCGTTTTCGGTTGGAAAAACCGTTGTCGCGACAGGCGTAGACGGTACCGTAGAAATAGTCGAAGACGGGAAAAGTGGACGCCTTATTGAACCGAAAAAGCCGGAGCAAATCGCAGAAAGCGTTGTTTGGATGATTGAACACCCCGAAGAAAAGAAGTCGATGGAGTGGAAAGCAAAAAATCGCTATGAACAGGATTTTTCGATAGAAAGGCTGTCAAAGGCATATATAGAGTTTTACAAAATGATTTGACGGATACTTTCGATCTCGAAAATCCCCTTAAATTATGCTTTTAATTCGTCTGAACTGTCACATGGTCAATTGATAAATATGGATAATTGTTAAAGAAAGTGAGAATTTGATATGAAAATAGCAATGTTTGCTCCGTATTTTTCCAAACCGGGCGGAAAGTTTCCAAACTATTTTGAATATTGGCAGAAATCAGCTGGAGCAAATAGTGACATTGACTTTTATATCCCTACTAATATAGATACAAGTAGATGCAGAAAATATGATAATATACATTATCTGCCAATGACTGATCAGGATTTTTGGGATAAAATACAGTCAGTTTTGGACTTTCCTATATCTCATGATTATTATAAAACCGGAGAATATCGTATATTATTCGGAATAATTTTTAAAGATATAATTCGAGAATATGATTATTGGGGATATACTGAACTCGATATGATATATGGTGATATTTTAAAGTTTGTATTACCATACCTTGAAAATGGCGCTGAGGTAATTGGTCAAACGGCTCCATTTCGTTTGATAAAAAACGTGGAGAAATTGAATTTAATGCCTTTCAACGATGTGGAAGGATTTGAGCATCCATTAACTCTTGAGCGTGCCTTGTCTGAGGATTATTGCTGGTTCTTTTCTGAAACATCTGGAATGAACATAAGATATTATCAGGCCGGAATAGACGTAATTTCTTTATATGATTTCTTTGGAGATATAATCACGAAATTTCATTATCTTACCTGCATAGGAATGGAGGGCAAATGGGGATTCAACTGGAATAACGGTAAACTAATAGGGTATAACAGTCAGAATGAACAAAAAGAATTCATGGCTATTCATCTTCAAAAAAGAAGAATGGAAACTAATAGCGAATTTCCAGGTGAAAGATTTTGTATTATACCCGGTATAATAATAGATGGAAGTGAAAATGATCCAAGAATTTCAGTGCCCACATTAACGTATACAATAAAATTCATGTTCAATCAGTATAGAAAAATGTATATTGATAATAAACATACTAGTGCAGATGGGAAATTAATTTGGAAAGAACTTAATGAGTATATTGAAAAAAATAATCTCAGTCCTTTTAAGAACTCTACAAATGCTTTTATGAAATTGATTCGCACAATAAAAAACAAACTTTTTTGGTATTAGGCTATACCTAAAAGCATAGTTAGAATTGAACCTGCCGCAATGCTCGCATCATTACTAATTTGACACTTAGGCTTGCGGGAATGTTCATGTACGCGACCCGCTACATTATGTATCTCGTCATCAAGCGCAAAGACATTATTGAATCGCTTAATTTTATTAAATCAACGAGGTAGAAAAATGCCCCACCATGACACAAAAAAATTATTAACTTGGATAAAAGAGCGCGACTTCACTATCCATGTCTCCATCTCGAAGATACCCCTCGAATCCTGCACCCCTTGGCATTATGATTCCTCTCTCGGCACCATCCGCACGCCCTCCGGCAGCTTCTTTGAGATATCGGGTCTTAAGTGTTCCAGCGGCGCCTCTCAGCCAATTATCCTTCAAAACGAAATCGGCTACCTCGGCATCATCTGCCGTCGTTTTAACGGCGAAATACACTACCTAATGCAAGCGAAAATCGAGCCGGGGAATATCAACAAGATCCAGCTTTCACCAACGATACAAGCGACGAAATCCAACTTTACCCAAAAGCACGGTGGTGCGAAACCCGCGTATTTAGATTACTTCATCAACGCGTCAAAGTATCATATCATCGCAGACCAGATACAGTCTGAGCAGTCGTCGAGGTTTTTGGGCAAGCGCAACAGAAATATCATCATCGAGGTTGACGAAGATATCGAAGTTCTGCCATCGCATATGTGGATGACTTTGCCGCAGATAAAGGCACTTATGCGTGAGGACAATCTTGTTAATATGGACACTCGCACGGTGCTTTCCTGCCTGCCTATCGAAAAGTATACGTCCGAGTTTTCGGACATAACGCTGCTAAGGTCAGTTCAGGGCGGTGGGGATTATCTCCCCGAAATATATCAGTACATAAACAATTTTAAGATGTTTGAGGAGCAAAAACGCGAGCTCGTGCCGCTGTTTTCACTTGAAAATTGGGAGATGCGCGGCAGCGAATTCGTCTGCAAAGAGCCCTACAGCTTCATGGTAGTTTTCTGCGACATCGAGATAGAAGGGCGCGAGGTTCGCCATTGGTGCCAGCCGCTTTTTAAAGCTGCGGGGATTGCAACCTTCGGACTGATGACCCGTGTGCATAACGGAGTAAAGGAGTTTTTGGTCAGGGCTACGCCCGAGATAGGCTGCTTTGACGGAATTGAACTCGGCCCTACGGTTCAGCGCGAATATATCCACAAGGGCGAACTCACCGACGTGGACAAGTTCTTCGATGAGAAATTAAAGAATAAGGACGGCGTTATCTTTGACACGCTTCTCTCTGAGGAGGGCGGGCGGTTCTATCATGAGCAGAATCGAAATGTCATAATGGAGATATCGGAAAACGAAATTGACGCTCTTCCTCCAGGTTATTTCTGGACGGATTATAAAACTTTGAACACGCTTGTGCAAGTTAACAATTGTTTGAATATACAGCTAAGGAACCTGCTTTCTGTATTGGAGTGGTGAATTTGGAAAAAACAAGAATAGGAATAATATGTCCGTCGGAGATAGCTTTCAGACGCTTTATGCCTGCAATTCAGAAGCTTGACTGCGCCGAATATGTAGGCGTAGCTCACGCGAGCGCAAAAGAGTGGTTCGGAGATTCTCAACCTGATGATACGTTAATATTATCCGAAAAAACTAAGGCTGAAAACTTTCAAAAAGAATACGGCGGGAAAGTGTTCGACAGCTATGCCGAGTTGCTCAGCTCAAGCGAAGTCGACGCGATATATCTGCCCCTGCCGCCGGCACTTCACTACAGATGGGCAAAAGAAGCCCTGACCCACGGCAAGCATATTTTCCTCGAAAAGCCTTCGACAACGAGTTTTGCCGACACAAACAATTTAATAAACATCGCGAAAGAAAAAAGCCTCGCCGTCCACGAGAATTATATGTTTGCATTTCACAAACAAATTGCGGAGATACAGGACATTATCGCGAGCGGCAAGCTTGGCGACGTCAGGCTTTACAGAATAGCCTTCGGCTTTCCGCAGAGGGCAAAAAACGACTTCCGCTATAACAAAGCCCTCGGCGGTGGCGCGCTCCTTGACTGCGGAGGCTACACCATAAAGCTTGCTGCAATGCTACTCGGCGACAGCGCGAAGCTCGCATACTCAAAGATTAATTACACTGACGGTTTCGACGTTGACATCTACGGCAGCGCCGCGATGGTGAACTACGATGGCGTGACCGCTCAGCTCTCGTTCGGCATGGACAACAGCTACAAGTGCGAACTTGAAGTCTGGGGCAGCAAGGGCTTTCTGCGAACCGGCAGGATCCTGACCGCTCCCGACGGCTTTGAGCCTACTGCGGAGATAACGATAGGTAACAAGACTGAGACGGTCAAACTCAGCGCAGACGACACGTTTGGGAAATCCATCAAGCACTTTTGCAGGTGTGTGAATGAAGATGAAGTAAGATTAACTAACTATAAAACGATAATTAAGCAGGCAGAGTTGGTTGACAAAGTGAAAGGAAAAATTTAAATGGGGAAATTAAAAATAACTGAGTTGAAACTTCCGGGTGTTAAGATAATTGAGCCTACTGTTTTTAGCGACAACAGAGGCAACAGTTGTGAGACATATTCGGTTAAGGATATGAAAAGCGCAGGGATACCAATGGATTTTGTGTTGGATTATCAGGCTTATAACATGAAAAAAGGAACATTGAGAGGTATTCATTTTCAGAATAATCCGCATCCGCAAACAAAATTAGTGCGAGTGTTAAGCGGAGCCATTATGGACTTTGTGGTGGATTTGCGGAAAGATTCGCCGTTTTATAAGCAATGGATAATGCATGAGTTGACGGCTGATAACCACAAGCAGATTTTAATTCCAAGCGGATGTGGACATGCATTTTTTACAGCAGAGAATGATACCAGAGTTTTATATAAGTTTGATGATTATTATAATTCGGAGCTTGTCAGAACGATTCGCTGGAATGATCCGGAAATAGCTATTAAATGGGGCTCGAATGATTTCATTATGTCTGCTGGAGACCGCAACGCGCCGACACTTGCTGAAAGTGACGTTAACTTCAATATGGAGGAAAACAATTAATGAAAAAGGTTATAATCACCGGCGCCACTGGATTTATCGGCGGAAGTTTAGTTAAATATCTGCTGAAAAAAGGTATAAAAGTATATGGGGTGGATGTTAATCTTGCAAAACTTAAAAAGTTTTGCAATAGTGAGAATTTTACACCTATTGAGGCAAATTTTAAAAAATATAAAGAATTACATGAATTAATTACTGATGATATAGATGTATTTTATCATTTTGCATGGCAAGGCGGTATGGAAGGAGGCGCATTTAAAGATTATGAAACGCAGATAGATAATGCGAAATATTCTTGTGTTGCTTTAATGCAGGCAATTGCTATCGGCTGTAAAAGATTTGTATTTGCTGGAACGATGAACGAATATGAGATGGACAAGTATATAAAAGAGGACTATTTTGAGCCGCGATACACATATGTATATTCCGCAACAAAACAAGTAAGTGAGGCGGTGTGCAAAACGCTTGCTTTTAATAATGATATAGAGTTTTGTTCGGGAAGAATAGCAATGGCATATGGAGAAAATAATTTTCATTCAAATTTACCCAACGTGGTAATTAAAAATCTGCTTTCAAATACGCCGTGCAAATTAATTGAGGGTAAAGACCTGTATGATATGGTATATATAAGCGACATAGTAAGAGCGTTTAAGGCTATCGGAGAGCGCGGTAAAAATATGAAAAGCTATTATATAGGTCACAGAGATATAACTACTTTCAGAAATATAATCGAAAAAATAGCCGAAATAATAAATCCCGGCTGTCCGTTGTTGTTCGGAGAATATCCGGATGTGCCATCGGGAATTGATTATGACAATATAGATGTTGACGCTTTGTATAACGATACGGGTTTTGAATGCAAAGCGGATTTTGAGGAAAGCATAAAAAAGACAGCCGAATGGATAAAAAAAGAGGGAATATAAACATGAAAGGAATAATATTAGCTGGGGGACGCGGCACGAGGCTCTATCCGAACACGATTTCGGTTTCCAAGCAGTTGCTCCCAATCTACGACAAACCGCTGATATATTATCCGCTGTCAACGCTGCTTTTGGCCGGCATCCGCGACGTGCTTATCATCTCGACACCGCAGGACATCAGCAACTATCAAAGCTTGCTCGGAGACGGCAGCCGTATTGGGATAAATATTACATACACCGTTCAGGAGCAGCCGCGAGGACTTGCCGACGCGTTCATTCTCGGCGCCGATTTCATAGGTAGTGACAGCGTGTGCTTAGTTCTCGGCGACAACGTGTTCTACGGGCAATATTTTTCCTCTGTCCTGCGGAAAGCGCAAGAGCAGGCGGAATCCGCGGGTGCTGCGATCTTCGGATATCCCGTGAAGAACCCCGAGGCGTTCGGCGTGGTGGAGTTCGACAGCGACAACAAGGTCATTTCCATCGAGGAAAAGCCGCAGCGCCCGAAGTCCAGCTATGCCGTTCCGGGTCTCTACTTTTACAACAACGACGTGGTTGAGATCGCGAAAAACGTCCTTCCGTCGCCGCGCGGGGAGATCGAGATAACATCCATCAATAACGAATACCTGCGTCGAGGACAGCTTTGTGTTACACTGATGGGTAGGGGCATGGTGTGGCTCGACACGGGCTCGCCGAAAGGAATGCACAAGGCAAGCGGATTTGTAAAGACTGTTCAGGAAATGCAGGGATTTTATATTTCGTGCATCGAGGAGATCGCGTGGCGGCGCGGATTTATTACGACGGAACAGTTACGAAAACTTGGCGAGGAGCTTAAAATGACGGAATACGGGCAGTATCTGCTCGCACTCGCAAAGGAGAAAAAGTCATGACGATAATCGTGACCGGCGGAGCCGGCTTTATAGGCTCGAACTTCATATTTCATATGCTTGGTGAGCATCCCGACTACCGCATCGTGTGCCTTGACAAGCTGACATACGCGGGCAATCTCTCGACGCTCACGTCCGTCATGGACAATCCTAATTTCCGCTTTGTAAAAGCTGACATATGCGACCGTGAGATGGTGTATAAGCTGTTCGAAGAGGAAAAACCTGACATAGTTGTTAATTTCGCAGCGGAGAGCCACGTTGACAGAAGCATCGAAAATCCGGAGGTGTTTCTGCAAACGAACATTCTCGGCACGCAGGTATTGATGGATGCGTGCAGAAAGTACGGCATAACGCGCTATCATCAGGTCAGCACCGACGAAGTTTACGGCGACCTGCCGCTCGACAGACCCGACCTGTTTTTCACGGAAGAAACACCTATACATACAAGCTCGCCGTACAGTGCATCAAAAGCGTCCGCCGATCTGCTCGTGCTCGCATATCACCGCACATACGGGCTGCCGGTAACCATCTCCCGCTGCTCAAACAACTACGGTCCCTACCACTTTCCCGAGAAGCTTATTCCGCTGATGATCGCAAATTGCCTGAATGACAAGCCCCTGCCTGTCTATGGTAAGGGCGAGAACGTCCGCGATTGGCTTTATGTCGAGGATCACTGCAAGGCGATTGACCTTATTATTCACAAAGGACGTGTAGGAGAGGTCTACAACGTTGGTGGGCATAACGAGATGAGAAACATTGACATAGTTAAACTGATTTGCAAAGAACTTGGCAAACCGGAGAGCCTCATCACCTACGTCATCGACCGTAAGGGACATGATATGCGCTACGCCATTGACCCGACCAAAGTCCACACCGAGCTTGGTTGGCTGCCGGAGACTAAATTTGAGTACGGAATCAAGAAAACGATTCAGTGGTATCTCGACAACAGAGAGTGGTGGGAGACCATTATTTCGGGCGAGTACCGGGATTATTATGAGAAGATGTATGGGGGCAGAAACTAGAACGCATTGGAATGCGGGAGTAAAGAATTTATCCGTTTTATTCCGGTTTTATGACGGTAATCGACGGTACCGTTGAAATAGTCGAAGACGGGAAAAGCAGCCGTCTGATCGAGCCGAAAAAGCTAGAGCAGATAGCAGAAAGTATTATCTGGATGATCGAACATCCAGAAGAAAAGAAGTCAATGGAACAGGAATCGAAAAAGCGCTATGAACAGGAATTCTCAATCGAAAAACTGTCAAAGGCATATATAGATTTTTATGAAAGGAACTGCCATGAAAGAGCATAATAAAAGCCTCGGGAACTCAATGCCGAAACCGATAAAAGCGGTGTATTACGCCGTCGTGCTTTTCGGAAATGTTGTAATAAATAAAATTCCGAGCAGGCACATAAGAAAGTGGTTTTTGCAGCTAATGGGAGCAAAAATCGGTAAGCAAACTTTCCCATGCAGGCGTGTAGAGGTGCTTCTTCCGAAAGGCTTGCATCTTGCAGAAAATGTTGCTGTGGGCTGGTTTTCAGAGCTTGACGCAAGAGGCGGTATTTATGTCAATCACGACACAAACATTTCAAGCCACGTGATAATGATAACCGGAAGTCACGACATAGACGACCCGAATTTCACTGCTGATTTCAAGCCAATTAAAATCGGTCATCACTGCTGGCTCGGAACCGGCGATATGGTTCTTCAAGGCGTAACGATAGGCGACGGTGCAGTTTTGGCAGCCGGAGCAGTCTCAACAAAGGATATCCCGCCATTCGAAGTGTGGGGGGTACCTGCTCACTTTATACGTAAAAGAAACGAATATGTTGAGTATAGTAGTGGTTCTGCACCGTTTTTTCATTAGTTGAGGTATAAAAATGAATGTATTAATTCTCTTGACACAAACAGTTAGTTGCAATGTCGAAACTTTTGAGTTGGCAAAAGGAATGGTTGAATCAGGAGCTGAGGTCTCTCTTATTCTGTCTGCGCATGTGGAAAATTTAAAACACTGGGAATGCTCAAAGCATCATTTTAAAGAAATTTATTATATTGATACTCATATTTCAAAAAAAGATTTCTTTCAAAAAACGCTAAAATTCATTTGTTCTGGTAGAAATAAGCTAAAACATGCATTTAAGAATAAACACTATGATGTTTTAATTAATCCAATGGGAAACTATTGGGATGATATGATATCATCATTAATTGATGCGGATGAATTTGTGTATTTTATACATGATCCTATTGCACATTCGGGTATGCCGCGGAGGGGGAAAATTCTAGAGCATATGTTGTATAAGCGGGCAAATCAGGTTGTTGTTCACACTAAAAGTTTTATACCTATAGTGCAACAAACTTATGGATTCCCGATAGAGAAAATCCATTATTCACCACACTGCCGCCTCAAAGCATATAAATCGGGTAATATACAAATAAATAGAGACCCATTTTATAGTGGAAAGATTAATTTTCTGTTTTTCGGGTTAATTCGTGAGTACAAAGGTCTTCATATACTGGCCAAAGCATATAGAACGCTAGCTGTTGACAGAAATTTGCCTGTTACTCTTACTGTTGCTGGGAGTGGTGACTTCAATCCTTACAGAAATGAATATGCTTCGCTTCCTAATACAAGAATTATTAACAGAAGAATAAAGGATGAAGAAATAGAGGAATTGTTTTCCATTCCTCAATGCGTAGTTGTTTTACCATATTTGGATGCAACTCAATCAGGCGTGATAGTTACTGCATTAGAATTTGGAACTCCAATAATTGCATCAGATACGGGCGGATTAAAAGAACAATTACAAGATGGAGAGATTGGATTGTTTTGTGAGCCAGGTGACGCTGATAGTCTGTCAAAACAATTGATTCATATGCTGGAGTACCCTGAAGAATTTGAAAAGCAACGCAAGTTGATGAGCAAATACCTTCATACTCTGGATCCGGATATAATCGCAAAAGATCTATTGAATATGTTGGATAGAAAGAAGGGGTCGCTTAATGATTCAAAATAAGTCTGAATATAGAGAATATCTCAAGGCTGATGCAATAGCGAATGGGGAAAAACGTCCAATTCCGACTCCATATATCAATATAATTTGGCATCAATTACGAATGCTCAGAAAATACGAATATCACTTAAATTGTTATCAACAAGGCATATTTAAGAGAATTGTAATCTCAATAGATAAATTTCTCTATAGCAGGAAATGTATTCAAACTGGTATTCAGATTGGACCTAACTGTTTCGGCAAAGGGCTTACAATATATCATTATGGTCTCATAATTTGCAATCCATCTGTGGGGGGTATATACAATACTACAAAACGGTGTTAATATTGCAGGGAATGTTGTTATTGGAGATAATTGTTATATTGCACCTGGTGTAAAAATAGCAAAAAACGTAACAATACCAGATAATTGTATTATTGGGTATAATTCAGTTGTTACTCATGATTTAATATATCCTAACAGTACATATATTGGCTCACCAGCAATAAAGCTTAAAGATATTGGATATATAGATGAGTTTGGAAAACGACGACAGATATAATTCAGAAAGGTGAGTAGTTAGTAATGGAAACAGTCGCTTTAACTGTTACCTACAATAGCAGTTTACTATTAAAGAAAACATTAGACGCTCTTTTGCTGCAAACACATTCAGTAGATAAAATCGTTATCGTAGATAATGCAAGTAACGATGAAAATAGAAATAGATTAAAAGAATACAAAGAGGCTTCTGATAAAATAGATATATTGTGGTTGGAAAATAATGAAGGCGGAGCGGGTGGCTTCTATGCAGCAATGAAGTATGCGAAAGAACAATATAATCCTCAGTGGTTTTGGTTAATGGATGACGATGCATATCCTTCTGAAAATTGCTTATCCGTGCTTATGTCGTATACAGAGAAATTAAGTAACATTGGGTTCTTAGCGCCGATAATATGGGGAATTGATAATAAAAAGCACCAATTATATCACCACAAAAAAATGGAGAACGGACTTATTTGCAAATTAAAACCAATAGCTGAATCATATGATAAGATTAGCGAGATCGAATTATTGGATGCAAATGCGTTTGTCGGGCTATTGATTTCAGCAGAAGCTGTTAGTAAAAGTGGCTATCCACGCCCTGAATTATTTATTGAAGGCGATGATACAGACTATACATTTCGTATTTCAAGACAATTTTATGGTTATCTAATTAGGGACGCTCAAATGAATCATCGAGATATTATAATAAATGGTGAACTGAATCCGAAAGGTTGGTGGAAAGATTACTATTGGTACCGCAATACTATGCTATTTCAAAAGCATAATGTCGTTGGGATAAAAAGATTTGCTGGCATTCTTTATGTCATAATCTGGGGTTTGAAATCTAAACATTTAATGCATAATGATGATCGATACCAAAAATTAATGCCTTTAAGATGGTATGTTATGAAAAAGGGGATTATCGATGGTCTGCGCAATATTGCCGGTAAACAGTTATCACCGCAAGATTATTTTGCAATGCTTGATCAATTTAGCAAAACAGGAATAATAAAAAAATAGGAAGGGAAAATTATAACTATGTCTATACTAAGTAAAGTAATCAAAAAAATTAAATATTTACAGTTAAAACATAGTTCCCCGGAAAAACGTCCGGAACTATTGCGTAAACAATTATACCATATAGGAAATGGAGTTAGGCTATGGACATATTATTTTGGTACTGAGCCATATTTGATTAGTATTCATGATAATGTTACCGTTGCCTCAGAAGTACGCTTTATCAATCATGATGTAAGCGCAATCACAATACATCGGTATTTAGGCTTGCCGGATGATTATATTATTGATAAAGTTAATAAAATTGAACTACTTGAGAATTGTATGGTCGGGGCACATTCTATGATCATGCCCGGTGTTACCATTGGAAGAAATTCAATAGTTGCTGCTGGTAGTATTGTTACTAAACCAATACCTGATAATGAAGTGTGGGGGGGGGTACCTGCTCACTTTATAATGACCATAGATACTTATGCACAGAAACAGTATGAGATAAGTAAGACTTATCCATGGATGAATGAGGGGAAAATGATTTATGATATTAATTCGTATGAAATGAAGCACAGTAGACAAGATTTCTTTTTTAAATAAAGGGAAATTTTAACACAGCTGTATGTGAACAATTAATAAAAAGGATGGAGGACGGAAAGTCGAGTATGAAAAAATCGCTATTAATAAGAAAAGAAGATTTATTTTTTTATATTGCTCTAATAGTTTATTTAAGTATGGCAATGATACTTGATACTGCGTGGTTTGGAATAATAAATTTTAGGCCATTTGAAATGATTTGTTTTTTTATTTCCGTAGGCTCTTTAATACTCGATAATTTATTCAGTCGACGGTTTGACAACATGCCATTATATTTCGGATTGCTTGTAGTTTTTTTGGTCGTTGCAGTTCAAGCAGAGAATATCCGATATCTTGTTCTAATGATATTGTTTATTATTTCGGGTAGAAATATGGATTTAGATAAAATCCTAAAGGTAAGCTACTTCGTTATTATGTTTTTTGTGGCTTTTACAGTTGTATTTTTTTATTTAGGTGTATTTAACGGAATTGAACATTCATTTTATAGACAAGGTTCAGACATATTTCGATCCTCGTTGGGCTTTAGTTATACTGCGTATGCTCCTCATTATCTCTTAACGCTGTTTATGATTTATGTATACATTACAAGAAATAAAAAGCATGTATTACTGCAATACTGTATTTTTTTCCTTGTTGGAATATGGTTCTATATTGAAACAAATACTCGAACTGCTTTTTATGTGCTAATATTATTGTTCGCTTTAGCACTAATAAATAGGATTTTTAAAATCGATGTTGCAAAATATAAAATATCACGTTTCATGTTAAAGTCCACATTTTTTATATGTTCTATTGTAACATTTATAGTTGTATTAAATTATCCTAATAATATTAGTTGGATAAGTGATTTAAATAGGCTCTTGAACTATCGTATAGCTTATGCATACGATGGGATCATGAGATATGGGATTTCGGTATTTGGAAACCCGGTTGAATTTATCCTTAGTGGTAGTCAATATTTTTATATAGATAGTTCCTACGTACAATTGTTTTTACTATACGGCCCTATAGTTTTTTTGATTATTCTCATATTATACACTCTTTTGATGTGTAGAAATGTTGATGAACACAATACATTTGGCATTATTGTTGTTGGGATTATTGCAATTCGCGGAATTACTGATCCACAAATTATTAATTTAGCATACTCTCCGTTTATACTCTCTTTAGGTTCAAGTATGGCATTTTATGCAAGGAAGCGGAAAATGAATATTGTGAGCAAAACAGGAAAAAGAATAAACAGTTTAGGAGTAATAAAATGAATCACGCCTTTTTGCTACAAGTACATAGATCGCCTAAACTAGTTAGAAGGATATTAGAAAGGCTTAGCGGAGTCAATCACTACTTTTTTATCAATATAGATCAAAAGGTAAAAAATGCATCAGAATTTGAGTACCAGCTTAAAAACATTAAAAATATTATGCAAATTAGTCATTTTAACGTCATGCATGGTGGTTTCTCCCAAGTTGCATGTACTATGATGCAAATTAGATATGCGATCAGCCTTCCTTTAGACTTTCAATACTTTCATACAATCTCTGGGCAAGACTATCCGTGCGTTTCTATGGAAACATTTGACGCTTTTTTTGAAGGTAATAAGCGAAGCTATATGATGCTGGATACTGATGAAGAATTAGAGGACTGGAAGCAAAAAAAATACCCACATAGATTAGATCACTGGTATTTTATGGACATTTTCAATAAACCATGGATGTGTAAGCTACACCTGGCTGGAATAATAAGGAGACTCATATATTGGGTTCCAAGGAAAAAGTTTGACCAAAATCTTATCAGGGGGGGCTGGAATTGGTTTTCTCTACATAAAGATGTCGTCCAATTCATTATTGATTTTTTTGATAATAATCAGTCCTTTATTAAAAGGTTTCACTATACTACAAGTTCTGATGAATTAGTCTTTTCTTCTATAGTTTATCCGTATGCGGATGTTTTGGGAATTGAAAAGAGGAATTCACTTAGGTATATAGATTGGAATCCGAAACGAGAATATTCATCCTTACCTTTGATATTAGACGAAAGGGACTTTGATGATATTATTGCTACCGATGCCTTTTTTTGCCGCAAGGTTGATTTAGCGGTATCCAAAACCTTAATTGATATGCTTGATAAGCATGCCGATTCTGATAGTTTTAATAGGAGGATATATGAGGACTTGGACTGATGTTGTTAATCATGACTTTCAAGATTAGACTGAGGTTCAGCCAGTTGTCATTGGCGAATATACCTGGATTGGTTTTGGTGTTGTTATTCTTCCCGGAACTGTGATTGGAGATAAGACAATGATAGGAGCTTGTCCTGTTGTGACAAAAAACATTCTTGGTGGTGTAATGGCAGATGGGAATTAGTGTGCTGTAAAATAATAATTGATCCTGAATTTTACGATGGATTAAACTCATAAATCATATAGAAAGGGTGTGTGACATTCGATGATTAGTTTTGCAAGAATTGCTAAAAAGCTGCTGTTCCATATTCCATTCTTTGGCGATGAACTTAAATATATATATATGTTGTATAGACGGTATTCTTTTGCAAATGACAGTTGCAAAGATGTTTTCGCGTTTATTAGTAAATATAAACGTGATCTCAAATGTTGTAGAGGACTTCCATCGAAAGGTGGAATCTCTAAATTAGTAAATATCGCCACAGTTTCTCCAGTAAGAGATGATAAGTTTTTCTATAGTATTGATTGCTTTAAATTTCTATGCCCTAAATTCAACGTTTATGGAAATACCTCGACTGATTATAATATGATAGTAAACAGCTATATTACCGACGGTAAATTTGATATAGGCAATCGCAATGATATATTTAACAAAAATATGTTATCGATGATTAATGGCTTACAAGACTATATAGCACGTTGCGAGGAAGATAAAGAGTTAATGAGACAATATAAGGAGCAAATTAATGCTATTAAGTCCATTTTTAATCGCCCGGCAATGAGCTTTTTTGAAGCCCTACAAAGGATATTATTCATCAATCAAATGCTATGGCAAACTAATCATACATTGAATGGATTAGGGAGAATGGACAGAATACTCTTTGATTTGTACAACAATGATATAAAAAAGGGAATATTGTCGAGAGATGATGCCAAAGACTTACTGAAACACTTTTTTTCAGTTTTACATAATTATTATTGGTTTAAAAGTGGCGTTTTGTTAGGCGATACTGGTCAAATAATAATATTAGGGGGTAGAGAACCTGACGGTAGTTATTATTGCAATGATCTTACTTATTTATTTATTGAGGTATCAAAAGAACTGAAATTGCCAGATCCGAAGGTTTTATTGAGATGCTCTGTGAATATGCCGGAGGACTTGTTGCAACTTGCTATAGAATGTATTTCTACAGGTATTGGAGCTCCACTTTTGTCCAATGATGATGTGGTGATCCCGTCTATGATAAGCTGTGGTTTTGATGAAAAAGATGCATATAATTATTGTACGGCAGCATGTTGGGAACCGCTTGTCCCTGGAATAAGCTGTGATGCAAATAATTGTGCCTCCCTAAACTTTGCTGAGCCTTTAGTAAAAGTTTTTGATATGGAGGAATTTGAAAAAGCATCCTCAACTGAAGAAGTTGTGGCATTATATGTTAGCAGATTGAAAGAATATATTCGTGATAAGCTGACACCGCTTACTAAACTTGAATTTGAGGAAGATCCGCTCCTTTCGCTTTTGAGTAGATCGTCATTTGAAAGACATAAGGATATTACCCGCGGGGGAGCAAAATATAACAATCTAGGTCTAACTTCGGTTGGCTTAGGTGCTGTTGTAAATTCGATTCTGAATATCAACAAACTTGTTTTCTACGAAAAAAAGTATAGCATCATAGAACTGAATTCTTCTCGAAAGAATGATTTCGCTGGAAATGAAAGACTGATTTCAGAACTAAAAGGACTGTCCCCAGCATACGGTAGTGATGACAAGGATGTTGTAACTCTTTCAAAGTATATTCTTTCTGTGACAAGTGCAGAGTTTTCAAAATATACGACTAAATATGGTGGACGTTTTAAATTTGGGTTGAGCTCTCCAAACTATATTGATGGAGCGAAGACCATTCAGGCAACATTAGATGGAAGAAAGACTGGTGAACCGTTCAGTGTGCATATTTCTTCTTCAAAGTCGATACCTACAACTGAGTTATTATCCTTTGCGATGAAACTCGACTATAACGATAATAGACTGAACGGAAATGTCATTGATTTCATCACTACTCCTGGATTTCTCAAAAATAATTTAAAAAAGTTTTCCACACTTCTTCGTGCAGGCTTTGTAGGAGGAATTTTCCAGATTCAGATGAATGTTGTTGATAGTAAGACCCTGATTGCAGCCAAAGCTGATCCGAAATTATTCCCGGATTTGGTTGTCAGAGTCTGGGGTTTCAGTGCCTACTTTAATGATTTACCCGATGAATACAAGGATGTTCTCATATCTCGTGCTATTGAGAGCGAGAAAGTGGCATGAAAATAGAGGAGAGATTATGGCTAAGAAAAGTATTAAATTAAACTACATATTTAATGTAGCGTATCAAATTCTAACTCTAATTACACCGCTCATCACTGCGCCATATCTCTCACGCGTCTTGCAGCCCGATGGCGTCGGAAGAGTCAGCTTTGTTGAATCAATAGTATCTTACTTTTCCTTAGTTGCTATTATGGGGATAAGTACTTATGGTCAACGTGAGATATCATATGTTCAGGATGATATTGAAAAACGTAGTAAAGTCTTCTGGAATACCAAGATCTTAGGCTTTTGTATATCGGGGATAACGATTTTTGTCTACTTGGTCTTTGCGCTATTTCAAAAGGGCAATACCTCGATTTATCTTATACTTACCCTAAATCTTGTTTCAAATTTCTTTGATATAACCTGGTTCTTCCAAGGAATGGAGGATTTCGTAAAGACCGTTACGCGGAATGCTATATTCAAAATCATCCAGATAATATACATTTTTTCATTTGTCAAGAGCAAAGAGGATATATTGCTCTATGTATTGGGCGTAGGTCTATTTGCAACTCTCAGTAATATATCACTTTGGGCGTATCTTACGAAATATATAAAAAGAGTACCCTTATCGGGTCTGCAGCCGTTTAAGAATTTTAAAGTTGTTTGGTCACTGTTTATTCCTACGGTAGCCATTCAGATTTATACGGTCCTCGATAAGACGATGATAGGTCTTATTACAGATAGTTCCTATGAAAATGGTTACTATGAGCAAGCATTGAAAATATCGAAGATGTTACTTGCGCTTGTGACGGCGCTGGGTACAGTAATGGTGCCAAGAATAGGGTATTTGTTTGAAAAGGGCAGTAAAGAAGATATCCAGCGATATATGTATCGCGGGTATAGATTTGTTTGGTTCCTTGGAATCCCAATGTGTTTAGGCATAATAATGTCAGCGGGAAACTTTGTGCCATGGTTCTTTGGAGAAGGCTACGACAAAGTAGTTCCGCTTTTGCAGATTTTATCCCTTCTTATTCTTGCGATAGGAATCAATAATGTTACCGGCATACAGTATCTTATTCCTACTAAAAAGCAAAATATTTTTACCATGACAGTAATTATCGGGGCGATTACGAATTTCTGCCTTAACATGATTCTGATTTATTTTTTCAAGTCAATTGGTGCAGCGATTGCTTCTGTAACAGCAGAGACAGTTATCGCGGTAGTTCAGCTGATCATTGTTAGAAAGGAACTTTCACCATTGCATGTGCTAAAAGAAGGTATTCACTATTTCATTGCAGGTATAATAATGGTTTGCGTCTTGATACCAATAACAAAGCTTCTTACGCCTTCTGTATTTCATAGCATAGTGATTGCGCTGAGCGGAGCGTTAGTATATTTTCTGGTTTTATTGATTGAAAAGGATGAATTTTTGATTTTAAATATTAAAATGATAGGGAATAAGCTTATAAAGTGGTGAAATAATGAATGACAAAGCGCTTGTGACAAATATTCAGAGATTTTCATTACATGACGGCCCAGGCATAAGGACGACAGTTTTTTTGAAGGGTTGTTCTATTCACTGCCCGTGGTGTGAAAATCCCGAAAATCTTCTCCCATATCCCGAGGAATATGTTAAAGACGGCAAGAAAGGCATATACGGAGAATATTTGTCCTGCGATGAAATATACAGCGAAATAATTAAAGACAGAATTTTCTATGATCAACCCGACGAAAGCAGTGAACTTGGAGTTCAGCGCGGCGGCGTAACATTTTCAGGCGGGGAGCCGCTTTTGCAGTTTGACGTGCTTGGGCCACTTCTTGCCAAGTTAAAGGATGAAAATATACACATTTGTGTGGAGACATGCCTTTTCGTACCTGAAGACAAGCTGTCTATCGCTTTGAAATATGTTGATCTGTTTTATGTTGATGTCAAAATACTCAATGGAGATAAATGTAAAAACGTTCTTGGAGGAAACTTGAAACAATATATGTCAAACCTGGATTTCCTGTTTGCAGCACAAAAATCTGTTGTGTTCAGAATTCCGATAATAGGGGGATTCACTGATTTCAGTGAAAACGTTACTCAAATTGTACGATTATTAAAAAAATATAATCCTATCAAGGTTGAAATAATTAAAGAACATAATCTGGGAAAGAATAAGTATCACTCCCTTGGCAAGGAACCATTGGAATTGAACAAGATTACAGATGAAGATATGAAGCATATTAAAGATGAAATATTAACTTTGTCTGGAATTACCGTGGAAATATGCAAAGTATAGACATAAAAATAAAAACGTCTCTATATTCAAATTTATTTGATGTGTTAAATAGTGTTAAAGAGAGGACAATTGCTATGAATTCACTATCATCTATAAATTGTAGAAATAATAAACGAGATATTAACATCGACTTTCTTAAAATAATTGCATGCATTGCGGTTATTGGTTTACATACTCTTCAAAAAGACTTGTCAACAGCTAATGCGCTTATGCATTATTTCTGCGGTTTTGCAATACCTGTATTCTTCTTTTCAACAGGATACATACTTCTTCAACGTAAGGCGTTAACTTTCAAATACTGCCTTAAAAAGTGTTTAAATATAGTTCGCGTTGTTGTAATATGGAATGTTGGAGTAAATTTATGTATTATGTGCCTCAAAATTCTTTTAGGGAAAGGGTTTGATTTTATATCATTTCTTCAGGACATCTCTTATCGCCCATTTATACAGAAGGGGAGAATGTGGCAGTTTTGGTATCTTGGAGCCATGATAATACTATATCTGCTACTTCCGCTAATCCATAGAGCTGCTTATGGAGATAAAAAATGGAAACGATTTTGGGGGATATTTGCCCTGACATGTGTATGCATACAGGCAATGTCATTTTGCATGAATACCCCTATACAGAAAAATGTTATTCAGACCTTTAGAGTATGGACATGGATACAGTATTTTTCAATCGGGGGGGGTTCTGCTTATTTGCACATATTATAGACAAGATTACAGTTAAACAGCATATTTTCATTCTGATAATCTGGTCAGCAATAAATGTAGTATATCAATACCTGGTAGGAAGCTTTGTTTTACATAATACTTATGCTGAATATGTGTACGATAGTTTTTTTGAGATTGTTTGGATAATTTTAATTGTTTCTTTAGTGATAAGAGCAGATTTGAGCGTGATGGGGAAATATATAGAAATTCTATCACCACTAACGATGGGGGTGTTTATAATCCATCCCCTTATTAATACTGTATGTGTACATTTCATTACCATTGACAGTGTCCTTATTTCATTTGCGTATTTTATACTTATTACGGTACTATCATTTGCGGCAACCTATATATTATCAAAGTTACCATTTAGTAAATATTTGCTGAAAATTTAGGAGGTTATATGAAATACGACTACTTAATAATTGGTTCTGGGTTGTACGGCGCCACCGTCGCACAGCAGCTGCACGAGGCGGGCAAATCCGTCCTCGTCATTGACAAGCGCACGCACGTCGCCGGAAACGTCTACACTGAGCGCGTCGAGGGCATAAACGTCCACAAATACGGAGCGCACATTTTTCACACGAACAACAAAGCCGTGTGGAACTACCTGAATCAATTTGCTGAATTCAATCGCTTCACGAATTCACCGGTCGCGAATTACAAGGGCGAACTCTACTCGCTGCCGTTTAACATGTACACGTTCAATAAGATGTGGGGCGTGACGACGCCTGAGGAAGCGGCGGCGAAGATCGACGAGCAGCGCAAAGCGGCGGGAATCACCGAGCCGAAGAATCTCGAAGAACAGGCCATCTCCCTCGTCGGCACGGACATCTACGAAAAGCTCGTCAAGGGCTACACGGAAAAGCAGTGGGGTCGTGACTGTAAAGACCTGCCCGCGTTCATAATCAGACGCCTGCCTGTTCGCCTGACTTTCGACAACAACTACTTTAACGCACTTTATCAGGGAATTCCAATTGGCGGTTACACGAAGATGGTCGAGCATATGCTTGAGGGCATCGAAGTGCGCCTCGGCATTGACTATCTGGAGCATAAGGCGAAGCTGGACAAGCTTGCCGAAACCGTCGTCTATACCGGTCCGATAGACGCTTATTTCGGCTATAAGTTGGGCTATTTAAAGTATCGTTCTGTGCGTTTTGAGACCGAGCTACTCAACAAACCTAACTTCCAGGGCAACGCCGCCGTCAACTATACTGACCGAGAAACTCCGTGGACGCGGATCATCGAACACAAGTGGTTCGAGTTCGGCAAGGACGAGAACGGCAACGATCTGCCGAAGACGGTCATCAGCCGGGAATACAGCAGCGAATGGAAGCCAGGCGATGAGCCGTATTACCCGGTTAATGATGAAAAAAATTCGGCGTTGTATGCGGAGTATAAGATGCTTGCCGACACTGAGAAGAACGTCATTTTTGGCGGAAGATTGGCGGAGTACAAGTATTATGATATGGATCAGGTTGTGGCAGCCGCTATGGAAATGAGTAGAAATGCCTTTTAATCGATTTTCAGTTTAAAAGTAAATATAAGCATAGAGCTATATCCACAAAGCCTGCCGGAAATCCTGCAACAGGATCCCGGTTGTGGCTTTACGCTTGTGTTAATTGACATGGTTTTAGTCGGAGGTACTATGGAGAAGAATGTCTCGCAGGAATATATCAGTTATATCTGCGCCCTTTATAATGACGTTTACGATGACCGTATGGAGAACACCTGCCCACCTGCAGCGGGGGCTGGGCCTGGTGAAGACTGGGCACCGGGGCAGCGTGCGGAGCATAAATCCCTGTCAGCTTTCCAGCGGGAACTGCAGGAGAAAGGAATTTCTTTGTCTACATCTAAGATTAAGAAGATCCTTATCACGGGAGGCTGTTGGACAACAGAACGAAGCAGGGAGATACAAGAGCTGTATTTCGGGTACATTTCTGAGGGGCTACAGCCCTGCGCAGCAGTGAATCGCATTGCTGCCAAGCTGAAGATCAGCAAGGTAAGTGTGTCGGTGAATCTTCCGTATTCGACAGTCGTCTATAAGCTGGAAGAACGGAGCAGAAATGCCCGGAGGTGTGAGAGATACAGGGCAAAACGGACAGCAAGTTACGCGCTTGCTGTCCGTTTGTGTTTATATATATTATAAAATTTATTTATCCTCCTGCAAGGTTACTTCAACGGAGCCTTCGCTGCCGTCAGACATTCTGTAATATTTAAGCTTAATTTTGTCGCCTGTTTTGTGGTTGCCGAGAATTTCATAAATATCTGCAAACGAGGTTACCGCTTCACCGTCCGCCTCGGTAATAATGTCTTCTGTTTTGAGGCTTGTTCCGTCACAGGGGCCGCCCCGGAGTATTTCCTGAACATAAATACCCTGCGGAACATTACTTGACGAAGCCGTAGCCGAGTCGATTGCTATTCCGGTAATGCCTATTTTTACTCTGCCGCTGATATATCCCTGCTTTATAAGGTCGTTAATAATGTCCTTTGCGGTTGCAGACGGAATTGCAAAACCCATACCTTCGTACTTTTCAGAAACGATTTTTGACGTTGCAATTCCGATTACCTGGCCGTAAAGATTAACAATAGGGCCGCCGGAATTTCCGGGATTAATTGCAGCGTCTGTCTGAATGTATTTTATAAGGCTTGAAGAAGAAAGACGTCTGTTTACCGCAGAAACAATTCCCTTAGTTATGGAATTTTGGTAATCAAGACCTCCCGGATTGCCAACTGCAATTATGTCCTCGCCAAGCTCAATGTCGTCAGAGTTGCCGAAGGCTGCCGCCTTAAGATTTTTTGCATCGTCCATTTTAAGAACGGCAATATCGGTTCGTGAGTCAAAACCCACAACGCCCGCATTGTAAGTTTTTCTGTCTGCCGTAATAACCTGAATTAAATATGCTGTTTTGCTGTTGCCTATAACGTGAGAATTAGTAACAACATAACCGTCAGATGTAATAACTATACCGCTGCCCTGTGAAGAACATTTTTCAACTGTTGTAATTTCATTTTTATAACATACAACACCCACAACAGAGTCAGATACCATGTCATAGGCGTATTGAGAGTTGTACTTTGAGTTTGAAGCGTCCTTAGGCTTTCCGTTTAGAGATATTCCGCCAAAATCTTTTTTAATTTCATCGCTGTAATCAGATTCATCATGATTGCCCTCAGGCGTTGTTTCCTTTGCCCGTGGCAGGGTTGGAGAGGGAGAATTAAAGTAAAAACCGCTCGAATTGTTATTTGAATTTGTATTATTTCCGCTGTTGCAGGCAATGTACACGCCTAAGCCCGTAAGACTTGACGATAAAAGTACGCATAAAACGACTATTAATGCAATAAGTCCGCCGCCCATACGCTTTTTGGGCGGATTTGGCTGTGCATTTTGCGCATAAGGTGCATACGGAATTTGTCCGTTTGAATTTGTAAAATTATTTGCAGGCGGCTGCGCATATTCGCGCTGAGGTTCGCCATACTGCGAATTGCCATACGGTATGTTTTGAGAATTAGAGTAATTGTTATTATAGTTTGGTTCAAAACCGTTGTTGTAAATATGATTTGAATAATCATTCTGAGCGCTTCCGCCCGAATTTGTGTTGCTGTTATATGAGTTAGCGTTGTTTTCCTCATAGTACGAAGGTTGAGCGCCCGAATTGTCAGCAGACGCTGCGGATTGTTTCTCATGCAGAGGATCGTTCGGCGTGTTCTGTGCCGATTCGCTCTGCCAAGATGATTTGTCGTTAGGCGCGTTGTTATATTGATTGCTTTTGTCCGTAAACGGTTTTTGAGGCTCAAAGCCGTTATAGCCATTGCCGAGATCGTCAAAATTATTATCCATTGTTTAGTCTCCTGCTTAAATGTTTATCGTAAATTTATGAAATTTATTATACAACTTTGTTGTTTTAAATGCAAGACGATAGTGTTACAGGTGTGTGTGCTTATTCTGAAAATTTTGTGATGTTTTAAAAAATACCTTTTTATGATTTTGACAATACTTATTATTATCTTGCAATTTCACTTTTATTGCAAAAATACAGCGGTCAGTCTTAATTGTTAAAAAATTATCAAAAAATTTTTAAAAATGCTTTATATTTAAAGTTTTTTATTGTATAATATAGGTAACTCGGTAACTAAAGATATTTTTACTGAAATTTATTTTTAAAGGAAGATTAAAATGCCATTGGTAAACGCTAAAGAAATGCTAACAAAAGCAAAGGCAGGTCACTACGCAGTAGGTCAGTTCAACATTAATAACCTTGAATGGACAAAATCAATTCTTTTAACGGCTCAGGAACTCAATTCACCTGTAATACTCGGAGTATCAGAGGGCGCAGGAAAGTATATGTGCGGCTACAAAACAGTAGTAGGTATGGTAAACGGTATGATTGATGAGCTTAACATCACTGTTCCGGTTGCTCTTCACCTTGACCACGGCTCATATGAAGGCGCTAAAAAGTGCATTGAAGCCGGTTTCAGCTCAATTATGTTTGACGGTTCACATTATCCGATTGAAGAGAATATTGAAAAAACAAAAGAACTTGTTGCTACCTGTAACGAACTCGGTCTTTCGCTTGAAGCAGAGGTTGGTTCAATTGGCGGCGAAGAAGACGGCGTTGTAGGTATGGGCGAATGCGCAGACCCCGAGGAATGTAAAATGATTGCAGATTTAGGCGTAACAATGCTTGCCGCAGGCATTGGAAATATTCACGGAAAATATCCCGAAAACTGGCAGGGACTCAGCTTTGAAACTCTTGACGCTGTTCAGCAGCTTACA
Source organism: uncultured Clostridia bacterium (assembly GCA_947623205.1). GTDB lineage: Bacteria > Bacillota > Clostridia > Oscillospirales > Acutalibacteraceae > Ruminococcoides. Next base: position 69,835 of record CANQGM010000001.1, on the reverse strand, counting down.
GGCGATATGCCGCTTGTACTCCACGGCGGCACAGGTATTCCTGCCGATATGATAAAAAAGGCCATTTCGCTCGGCGTTTCAAAAATTAATGTAAACACGGAATGCCAGCTTGCATTTGCCGAAGCTACAAGAAAGTATATTGAAGAAGGCAAGGATAAACAGGGCAAAGGCTTTGACCCGAGAAAGCTCCTCGCTCCCGGTGCAGAGGCAATAAAAGAAACGGTTAAAGAGAAAATGGAGCTTTTCGGTTCGGTAGGCAAGGCTTAAAAACAGTATATTTTGACTTAAAAAGCATAGGTTAAAATTAATAAAAAATTTAAAATTACACATAATAAAAAATAAGGAAGAATTCTTTTCTTATTAATAAACTAATTATAGAAAACTGCTGTGAAGACCCATTATTAAAAGGGATTTACAGCAGTTTTACCATTTTATTGGAGCAATTACAATTTAACAAAACATTTTAATTTATTGATTTGTTTTCGTTTTTGTTCCATAGTTGGATGTACATATTTTTTAAATGTCATATTTTAAGAAAATTAAAAAACGACGATTTTTGTCCTGCATTAATTTTATATAAACCTGCGATTATTAAAGAACTAAGACAAGCTAAAAAGATTGACATTTGCTGCAATTTGGATTATTATTAAACTTGTATAATTATAAAAATTTTTGCAAATTTTTAAAAAAGGAGTTAAAAGCGTGTTTGATCTGTCTGTTATTTTTGACATAGGCGTTGTTGCACTTAGAATAATAATGCCGGTTTATGCAATTGTAATAGTATATCAGTGTTATGCCGCAATGCGCCGCCGCAGACGTCCCGAAAAGCCGCTTGTAACCCTTTATAATATGCAGACAGGTCTAAAGCTTCCCGTGCTTTTTTGGGAAAACTCAATCGGCAGAAGCAAGGGCAGCGATATTCTCATTGACGACCCTGCCGTGTCACGCAATCATTGCGTACTGCTCAGACGTAAAGAGGGCTGGTTTGTTAATGATACGGGTTCAAAAAGCGGAACCTATGTAAACGGCAGAAAAACAAACGGCAGGACGCGCGTGCTTATTAATGATACAATTACGGTGGGAAACTCAAGCTTTGAGTTCAGACGCGGAGAAGAGTATGACGAAAAAATCAGAGCAAGCTGGTTTTTTTCAAGGGTAAGCAGCAAGCCTGCAATAAAGTCGTGGAAGTTAATGCTTTTAATTACAATTTTCCACTTTTTTATGTGCGTTGAGGCAATGTTTTGGAACGACGGCACAAATGCAGAATCTCCGCTTGTTATGTTTGGCGCTTTGGCGGCGGTGGAATGGGGATTTTTCTTTGTTTCAACTATTATTTTAAGGCGCGTCAATTTTGAGCTTGAATCGCTTGCTTTGTTTCTTACCGGAATAGGCGTAATTATTCTTGTAAGACAGGCTGAACGTTCTGCCTATGTTCAATTGATAGCCGCGTCTGTCGGCATGGCGGTATTCTGTGTGTTAATAAAGCTGATAGAAGACCCCGACAAGGTAATTAAATTAAGGATCCCCATGATGATAGCGGCCGTGGGACTGCTGCTTTTAAGCATTGTTTTCGGCAGAGTTACAAACGGCGCTGCAAACTGGATTTATATAGGTTCAATTTCTGTTCAGCCGTCGGAGCTTGTAAAAATTATTTATATATTTATCGGCGCAAGCGCACTGGACAAACTCCAAACAAACAAAAACCTTATTGAGTTTATTATATTTTCGGCGATCTGCGTGGGTTTACTCGCGGTAATGGGCGACTTTGGTACTGCATTAATATTCTTTATGACGTTTTTGCTCATTGCATTTATGCGTTCGGGCGACTTTAAAACGATTATTTTAGCCGTTGCTGCGGCTGTGTTCGGAGTGACATTTGTATTAAAATTCAAACCGTATGTTGCCGACCGTTTTTCCGCCTGGGGTCACGTTTGGGAGCATACTCAGGACAACGGAGGTTATCAACAGGCGCGTGTGCTTACTTATATTGCGAGCGGCGGACTCTTCGGCGTAGGCATAGGCAACGGATTTTTAAAGCAGGTGGCGGCGTCGGAAAGCGACCTTGTTTTTGGTTTGGTTTCCGAGGAAATGGGCGTTATTGTCGCAATAACGCTTGCAATTGCGGTAGGGGCTCTTGTTATTTATGCCCGCGCGATTACAACGCGAAGCAGAAGTACATTCTATTCTATTTCAGCGTGCTGTGCCGCAGGACTCTTGGTAACTCAGCTTTCGCTAAATGTATTCGGCGCCACGGCAATTCTGCCTCTTACGGGCGTAACATTTCCGTTTATAAGCAGCGGCGGCTCAAGCATAATTTCCTGCTGGGGTCTTATTGCCTTCATTAAGGCGGCAGACGAAAGAACATATGCGGTTAAAAGATAATTTATAATATATTAGCTAAAATGTACGAATTAATAAGAAAGGACGGCGTTTAATATGAAACGGATACTTCGCAGAAGTACGTTGATTTTTGCGGTAACAATTGCGTTTATCGGCGGAATGGGTTATTTGTCGTTTCAGCTTATTACAAACGCCGACGACTGGGTTGACCAGCCCTACAATGCACATATTTCGGGCAGCGGCGGACTTGAACAGGCAGGCGCTGTATTTGACAGAAACGGCGACGTTCTTGCGCAGACCGTTGACGGCCGGCGTGTTTATAACGAGGATACAAGCGTGCGCAAATCACTTTTGCATGTTGTAGGCGACAACAGTCTTAACATATCAACGGCAGTACAGAGTATGTACCGCTCACAGCTTACGGGTTATAATCTTGTTTGGGGACTCAATATGCCTCAGACGCTAAGAAAGTCAAACGATATAAAACTTACCGTTGACGCAAAAACCTGTGCTGCGGCTTACGATGTGCTGAGCAGTTATGATAAAAAAGGTGCGTGCGTAGTATATAATTACAGAACGGGAGATGTAATATGCTCTGTAAGCACGCAGGCATATGACCCTGAAGCCCCTCCCGAAATTACCGAGGAAAACGAGAGTGAATATGACGGAGTTTACCTTGATAATGTTCTGTCATCATCATACACTCCGGGTTCTGTTTTTAAAATAGTAACGGCTGCTGCGGCAATAGAGAATATTCCCGATATTTTTGAACGCACCTGGAATTGTTCGGGCAGTGAAGAAATCGGCGGAAGCGACGTGACCTGCGTTGATGTTCACGGCACAATAAATTTTGAGCAGGCAATGGCTTATTCATGCAATGTGGTTTTTGCAGAGCTTGCGGTTGAGCTCGGCTCCGAAAAAATGACCGAAACTGCCGAGAAAATCGGCATAAATCTCACATATGACGTTGACGGGGTCGCCACTTCAAAAGGTCATTATGATGTGTCTAAGGCAAATACAAATCAGCTTGCGTGGTCGGGCGTAGGGCAGTACAACGATCAGGTCAATCCTATGCAAATGGCAATTATATGCGGCGCAATTGCAAACGGGGGCACATCGACCTCACCGCATATTGTCAATGACGGAGCTTCGGAAGTTTTGTCTGCAATAGGAATAAAATCGGGTTTTGGCAGCAGAGAAATGTTCAGCGCCGATACTGCGGAAAAACTTGACCAAATTATGCGTTACACAATTACCGACTATTACGGCAACGATCTGTTCGGCGGTCTTACCGTATGTGCAAAAACAGGCACAGGCGAGGTAGGAAAAGACAAAGAGCCGAATGCGTGGATGGTGGGATACTCAAAAGACGAGGACTGTCCGCTTGCGTTTGCCTGTGTGGTAGAGGATTCAGGTTTCGGCTTTACTTATGCAGGCCCCGTTGTTGAGGCGGCAATGATACAGGCTGCAAAAAGCCTTAATTCATCGGCAGTACAATAATTTATTTCGGGCGGAAAATATCCGTATGGAAAGGATGAAATATAATGAATTTACTTAAAGCCATGTTCGGCAATTACAGCAAACGAGAGGTAAAGCGTGTTCAGCCTATATGCGACAAGGTGCTTGCGCTTGAAGATAAATACGCAAATATGAGTGAGAGCGAGCTTAAAAATCAGACGGCTCTTTTAAGGGAACGCCTTGCAAACGGAGAATCAACCGATGATATTCTTCCGGACGCATTCGCGGTTTGCCGTGAGGCAAGCTGGAGGGTTCTTGGTATGAAGCACTTTCCCGTACAGGTTATCGGCGGCATAGTTCTTCATCAGGGCAGAATTGCCGAGATGAAAACAGGTGAAGGAAAAACTCTTGTTGCTACGTTACCCGCATATCTCAATGCCCTTACGGGAGAGGGAGTTCACATTGTAACGGTAAACGATTACCTTGCACGACGCGATTCCGAATGGATGGGCAAGCTGTACAGATACCTTGGACTTACCGTTGGTCTTATTGTTCACGACCTTGAAAACGACGACAGAAAAAAAGCTTATGCCGCTGACATTACATACGGCACAAATAATGAACTGGGCTTTGACTATCTTCGTGACAATATGGTTGTTTATAAAGAGCAGAAGGTTCAGCGTCCTCATGCATTTGCAATTGTTGATGAGGTGGACTCTATTCTTATTGATGAGGCGAGAACTCCGCTTATTATTTCGGGCAAAGGCGATAAATCTACCGACCTTTACGAAAGAGCCGATATACTTGCAAAATCTCTTAAAATTCAGCGTTTTGCAGAGCTGGATTCAAAAGAAGATATGGAAGAGTATTATGCACAAAACAATATTGACTATGTTGTAGATGAAAAGCAGAAAACGGCAACTCTTACACAGAGCGGCGTTAAAAAGGCAGAGGAGTTTTTCGGGATAGAAAACCTTACCGACCCCGAAAACCTTACGATTCAGCACCACGTTAATCAGGCTATTAAGGCTAACGGCGTAATGAAACTTGACGTTGATTACGTTGTAAAAGATGACGAGGTTATAATTGTTGATGAATTTACTGGACGTCTGATGTACGGCAGACGGTTTAATGAGGGTCTGCACCAGGCAATTGAGGCAAAAGAGGGAGTAAAGGTTCAAAGCGAAAGCAAAACTCTTGCTACAATAACATTCCAGAATTACTTCCGCCTTTACAAAAAGCTTTCGGGTATGACCGGTACGGCGCAGACAGAGTCTGAAGAATTTGAAGAAATCTACAAACTTGACGTTGTTGAAATCCCTACAAACAAGCCTGTGCTCCGCAAGGATCTGCCGGATTCTATATATAAAACAGAAAAGGGCAAGTTTAATGCGGTTATTGAGCAAATTTGCGAGGCTCACGAAAAAGGTCAGCCGGTGCTTGTCGGCACAATTTCTATCGAAAAGTCAGAGCTTCTTTCAAAAATGCTGAAAAAGCGTGGCATAAAGCATAATGTGCTGAATGCAAAGCAGCACGAAAAAGAGGCTGAAATTATTGCTCAGGCAGGTAAATTAGGCGCGGTAACAATTGCTACAAATATGGCAGGCCGCGGTACTGATATTATTCTCGGCGGTAATTCCGAGTATATGGCTAAAGCCTCAATGCGCAAACAGGGAATCCCGGAAGAGCTGATTGAAGAGGCAACAGGCTACGCCGAAACAGATGATGAGGACATCATCAGCGCAAGAAAAATATTCCAGGAGCTTAATTCAAAATATAAAGAAGAGATAAAGGACGAGGCTGACCGGGTAAGAGAAGCCGGCGGTTTGTTCATTATAGGTACTGAGCGCCACGAATCACGACGTATTGACAACCAGCTTCGCGGACGTTCGGGACGACAGGGCGACCCCGGTATGAGCCGCTTTTTCCTCTCAACAGAAGACGACCTTATGCGTTTGTTCGGCGGCGACCGAATGAAGATGATGATGGAGAGAATGAATGTTGATGAGGATATGCCCATAGAAAATAAATTACTCTCAAATATTATTGAAAACTCACAGGAAAAGGTTGAGCTGAGAAACTTTGGTATTCGTAAAGATGTGCTTCAGTACGACGACGTAATGAACCGTCAGCGTGAAATCATATACGGCCAGCGCGACCAGGTGCTTAACGGTGAAGACCTGCACGATACTATCCTTAAAATGATTGATGACACGATTGACACATCAATTAAACACTATCTGCCCGAGGGCCCGCGCGAGAACTGGAATGTTCAGAGTCTTAAGGATTATTATAACGGCTGGATCATCCGTGACGAGGATAAATATAATTTTGATATTGAAGACCTTGAAGATATGGAATCAGACGAAATCAAGCAGATGCTCGTTGACGACGCACTTGAAATATACCGCGAAAACGAGGAACTTCTTGACGAAGTAACAATTCGTGAAATGGAGCGCGTATATCTGCTAAAGAACGTTGATACTCACTGGATGGATCATATCGACAATATGGAACAGCTCAAATCCGGCATAAGACTTCGCTCATACGGTCAGCACGACCCTGTTGTTGAGTACCGTATAGAGGGCTTTGATATGTTTGATGAGATGATTGAGAATATCCGTGAAGATACGGTAAAGCTTATGCTTGTTATGCCAAAGCGTGTTTATGAAATTCAAAAGCGTCAGGAGGCAATTGAGGCGGCAAGAAAGGCGGCTGAAAAACAAGCGGCTGCGGCTCATCAGGTGATTTTAAACAACGGAGAAAAACAGCAGCAACAGCCAAATGCAGTTCAGGCTGCTCTGCGCCGCGAGCAGGTGGCTAAACCTACAATGACATCATCAGACGGAACAGACACGGCAAACAAAACGGTTCGCAAGGGCAAAAAAATAGGAAGAAACGACCCGTGCCCGTGCGGCAGCGGCAAAAAATATAAAAAATGCTGCGGCAGAGATGAATAATTAAAATAATTTAAGACAAATTCAGGCAAAGCATTTGTGCTTTGCCTGAACAGTTTAAAACAACAGAGGGGATATTATGGAGGAAAAGACAGTTCGCACAAGATATGCTCCCAGCCCTACGGGGTTTATGCACGTAGGCAACCTGCGCACGGCTCTTTATGAATATCTTGTAGCAAAATCGCAAAACGGCAAATTTATTTTGAGAATAGAAGATACCGACCGCGAACGCCTTGTGGAAGGCGCGGTCAATGTAATTTATGATACGCTTGAACTTGCAGGGCTAAAACACGACGAAGGACCCGATGTAGGAGGAAATTTCGGCCCGTATGTTCAGTCGGAACGAAAAGATATGTATCTTCCGTATGCGCAGCAGCTTATAAACGAGGGCAAGGCGTACAGGTGCTTTTGCACAAAGGAACGTCTTGAAAAGCTGCAAAATGATAATATCGGCGGCGGTTATGACCGTCACTGCCGTGACCTTCCTCAAGAGGAAATTGACAGGCTGCTTGAAAAGGGTACTCCGTATGTAATACGCCAAAAAATGCCTATTGAGGGCAGCACAACTTTTAAAGACGCTGTTTTCGGAGAAATAACGGTTGATAATTCCGAGCTTCAGGATCAAATTTTAATTAAAACAGACGGATACCCGACATATAATTTTGCTAATGTAATTGACGACCACACAATGGGTATTACCCACGTTGTAAGAGGATGTGAGTACCTTAGCTCAACGCCAAAGTACAACCTTCTTTACGAGGCATTCGGATGGGAAGTTCCAACATATATTCACCTGCCGCTGATAATGGGCAAGGACGAGGACGGCAATGTTTCAAAGCTGTCAAAGCGTCACGGAGCAACGGGATTTTACGATTTGATCAATGACGGATATCTGCCGCAGGCTATTATAAATTACATTGCCCTGCTCGGCTGGTGTCCAAAGGATAATCGGGAAATTTTTACCGTTGCAGAGCTTGAAAAAGAATTTGACGTCAGTGGTATAAGCAAGTCGCCGTCTGTTTTTGACTATGACAAGCTGTCGTGGTTTAACGGCGAATACATTAAGGCTATGAGCGAGGACGAGTTTACCGAAGCCGCAATGCCGTACTATAAAAAAGTGTTTGGCGACAAAGCTATGCCTTACAAAAAGTTTGCCGCTATTCTTCAAAAGCGAACCACACAGCTTACGCAAATACCTGAAATGCTTGATTTTTTTGCTCAGCTTCCCGAATACGGCAAGGAGCTGTTTGTAAATAAAAAGAGCAAAACTAATTTGGAAAATTCGCCAGTTATTCTTAAAGAGGCATATGAGCGGTTAAAATCTATGCCAAAGTGGACAGACACGGCGATTCATGACTGCCTTATCAATATGGCGGCTGAAAAAGAGCTTAAAAACGGCACTGTTATGTGGCCTGTAAGGATCGCGGCGGCAGGCAAAACGGTTACTCCCGGCGGCGCAGTAGAAATACTTGATATTCTCGGCAGAGATGAGTCGCTGAAACGCATTGAAAAGGGACTTGAAATTTTGGCGGAATAATTTTTTGCCGTATGATAAACTATAAGGATAAAAGTATTGCGGAAGGATAAAAACTATGTCAGAAGAAGTTAAAAAAATTGAAAATGAAGAGATCACGCAGGGAAACTTCATTCACAGTTTTATAGAGGAGGACATCGCCGAGGGCGGAAAATATGAGGGCAAAAAAGTTCACACCAGATTTCCGCCCGAGCCAAACGGTTATTTGCACATAGGTCATGCAAAGGCTATTTGCATTGACTTTGGTACTGCCGAAAAATTCGGCGGAATATGTAACCTCAGAATGGACGACACCAATCCTACCAAAGAGGACGTTGAATACGTTGACGCTATAAAAGAGGACATTAAATGGCTTGGCTTTGACTGGGAAGACAGATTTTATTATGCGTCACAGTATTTTGACCGTATGTATGAGTATGCGGTAGAACTGATAAAAAAGGGTCTTGCATATGTCTGCGAGCTTACTCCCGACCAGGTCAGAGAATACAGGGGCGACACACAGACTCCTGCAAAAAGTCCGTTTCGCGACCGCCCGGTTAAAGAAAGTTTAAATCTTTTTCAAAGAATGAAGAACGGCGAATTTGAGGACGGAAAAATGACCTTGCGTGCAAAAATCGATCTTGCGTCGGGCAACTTTAATATGCGGGATCCGGTTATTTACAGAATTAACCGCTTAAAGCACCACCGCACGGGTGACAAGTGGTGCATCTATCCGATGTATGACTTTGCCCATCCGATCGAGGACGCAATTGAGGGCATTACCCACAGCCTTTGTTCGCTTGAATTTGAAGCGCACCGTCCGCTTTATGACTGGGTTATAAATAATATTTCAGCACCCTGCAAGCCGCGGCAGATAGAATTTGCGCGTCTGGGTATAAATAATACAGTTATGTCAAAACGCAAGCTGCGTGAGCTTGTTGACAAAAAATATGTAAATGGCTGGGATGACCCCAGAATGCCTACGCTCTGCGGTTTAAGACGGCGGGGCTATACTCCGAAGGCGATACGTTCTTTTATAGACCAAATCGGTGTGTCTAAGGTAAATTCAATTGTTGAATACAGTTTTCTTGAGCATTGCCTGCGTGACGACCTTAACGAAAACGCGCAGCGGACTATGTGCGTTCTGCGTCCGATAAAACTTGTTATCACAAACTATCCTGAGGGCAAGACAGAGAATTTTGAGGTTGAGAACAATCCTAACCGACCTGAAGACGGAATGCGAACGGTGACATTTTCACGCGAGTGTTACATTGAAGAAGACGACTTTATGGAAGAGCCGATAAAAAAGTATCAGAGGCTTTACCCGGGGAATGAGGTTCGCCTTAAATCTGCCTACATTGTTAAATGTACCGGGTGCAAAAAGGATGAAAACGGCAATGTTGTTGAGGTTTATGCCGAGTATGACCCCGAAACAAGAGGCGGCAACACTCCCGATGGAAGAAAGGTAAGAGGTACGATCCACTGGGTTGACGCAAACAACTGCGCTGACGCAGAGGTCAGGCTTTACGATAATCTGTTCACCGTTCCCGACCCCGATGTCGGAGACAGAAATTTTATTGATTATCTTAACCCCAACTCGCTTAAAATACTTAAAAACTGCAAGGCGGAAAAGAGCCTTGAAAATGCCGTTGCTCCCCAAAATTTTCAGTTTATGCGTTTGGGTTATTTCTGTGTTGATAACAAAGACAGTTCGCCTGAACACCTTGTGTTTAACAGAAGCGTAAGCCTTAAAGACGGCTTTAAGAAAAAATAAATTCACAAAACAATAAAACGGACGGTTATGTGTTATCTGAATAACCGTCCGTTTTTTAAATTGCTAATAAGGAGATGATTCTTTTAAATAAGTCCCGACAGTCAGTGCTTAGATATGCATGAAAACAAATATCAGAATCGCCCGGATCAATTATGTAATTTTCGCTCCAATATTTATCTGCTCCAAAATCAGCGCATATTTTTATACTGTGTTCATCCAAATCCATTTGTATTTGTATTTGTTCACCATCTTGTAAAACGTCAAATTTGCGGCCGTCAACAAATACATAATAAGGCGCAGCGGCTCCTATTTTTATTTTTTCACGTTTAATGGTTATTTTTCGCATTTTCATATGGACACCTCTATATAAATTGATTACCAAATGTAGTTGTTTAAATTATTTGTGTATTTGACATAATTATAAAGCCAATTACAAATATTGTCAATGTAAAATACCAATATAATGTGTTTTTATTTAATTAATCCAAACTATAATAGTAGTTAGGGGTGGGTTATATGAATTTGCAAAATTTAGGCAATCGAATAAGAACCGAGAGGCAAATTCGGAGAATAACGCAAGAACAACTTGCTGAGAGAGCAGACATATCCACTAACTTTATGAACCTTATTGAAAAAGGAAGAAATATGAGTGTTGAAACTCTTGTAAAGATAGCAGAGGCTTTGGGTGTATCGATAGATTATCTGTTAAGCGATACAATTGAATTGCATAGTGACCAAATTTCAGAACAGATAATTCAAAATCTTTCAACACTGAACGATGATGAAAGATTATATTTTTTAAATATAATAAAACAATATAAAACCTTAAATAAATTGAACGACGGATAAAACTGCAAAACCGTCGTTACTTTTTTGCGTTAAATTACATATGTCACCTTAAATAAGTCTATTTGTAATTTATGTGGTTAATGCTTTTCATAATTTACACTTGGTGTTATAATAAATAAAATATTATTATATAAGGTGAGGTTATGAAAACAGCATTAATAACAGGCGGCAGCGGTGGAATCGGAAGCGCCATTGCGGTAGGCTTTGCTCAGGCGGGCTGCAATGTGGTAATACACTGTTACAAAAACAAAGACAGCGCTAAAAACCTTGCAAAAATTATTTGTGAAAGCTATGGAGTCGGAGCGCTTGCGGTACAGGCGGATGTTGCGGACCGCGAGTCCGTAAACGGAATGTTTGACGTTGTTGACAGTACCGTTGGCACAATTGACGTTCTTGTAAACAATTCGGGCATAGCGCAGCAAAAGGTTTTTACCGACATCACAGAATCGGAATGGCGAAAAATGATGGGGGTCAATCTTGACGGCGTGTTCAACTGCACGCAGGAGGCTTTAAAACGATATATGCTGAAAGCCCACAGCGGTGTTATTTTGAATATAAGCTCAATGTGGGGACAAACAGGCGCGTCGTGCGAGGTGCATTACAGCGCGTCAAAGGCAGGTGTAATCGGTTTTACCAAGGCGCTTGCAAAAGAGGTAGGATTGTCGGGAATACGCGTAAACTGCATTTGTCCCGGCGTTGTTATGACAGATATGATGAATAATTTTGACGATCGTACCATAAACGAACTTAAAGAGGAAACACCGCTGAATATGCTGGGAACTCCCAAAAATATTGCTGACGCGGCAGTATTTTTATGCAGCGACAAGGCAAAGTTTATTACCGGGCAGGTTTTGGGAGTCAACGGCGGATTTGTTATTTAAAACGGTTAGGGCTGTCTCACTTTTTTGAGACAGCCCATTTATTATTTAATTAACTTTGTTGGTTGGATTTTTGTCAATAAAATTCCTTATGTTATCGGCAACTATATTCATCAGCCTTATTCTTGTTTCAACGGGCGCCCACGCAATATGGGGCGTCATTATGCAGTTTTTTGCGCTCATAAGAATACAGTCCTCCTCCATAGGTTCAACTTTTAGTGTGTCAATTGCCGCGCCGCCGAGGTGCCCGCTTTCAAGAGCATTAAATAGATCCTGTTCAACCATAACGCCTCCGCGCGCTGTATTTACAAACAATGCGCCTTTTTTCATTTTTGCGAATGAGGCTTTGTCAAACATATTTTCTGACTGAGCGTTAAGCGGACAGTGAACGCTTACAATATCGCTTTGTAAAAGCAGTTCCTCAAACGAAACAAATTTAACATTTTCTGCCTGTTTTTTGGAACGGTTAAATGCAATGACGTTCATTTCAAAAGCATTCGCAATTTTTGCAACTGCCCTGCCTATGCTGCCAAAGCCTACAATTCCAAGCGTTTTTCCGGCAAGCTCGTTTAGCGGATATACAAACGGTGAAAATGTCTTGCTGCGTTTCCATAAGCCGTCGTGAACATACTTGTTGTAGTTGCGTGTGTTGTTATAGTGTTCAAGAATAAGCGCAAATGTATGCTGTGCAACGGCATTTGTTGAATATGAACCTGCGTTGCACACTGTAATGCCGTGTTTTGTGCAGTAGTCGATGTCAATGTTGTTGTATCCCGTTGCAAACAGACCTATGTATTTAAGATTTTTGGCAAGACGCAGGGTGTGTTCATCAAGAAGCGTTTTGTTGCAGACAACCATATCGACGTCAGCAATTTTTTCTGCAACCTCGTCATATTTTAAAAGACCGTACACAATGACCTCGCCAAACTGTTTTAAACTGTCGGCATTAACAAGGGGGTCAAGCACTGTTTGGGCGTCTGTAAGTACTATTTTCATAAAAATCACCTCATACTTATATGGTTAGATTATACATTAAAGAACAGCGGCTTGCAATTATGTGCGTGATTTTATATAATATTTACTGAATCAAATAATAAATATATTTGTTTGATGATTTAATTTTTAAGTTTGTTATGTATAAAATTCGGAGGTAAGTAATGTATAAAAACTATCTGTTTGATTTGGACGGAACACTTCTTCCTATGGATATGGACAAATTTATAAAGCTGTATTTCGGTTCGCTTTGCAAAAGATTTGTTCCCATTTTAAAAGTGGAGCCCGATACGCTTATAAATGCAGTGTGGAAGGGTACTTACGCAATGGGGAAAAATGATAATAAAGCACTTAATAAAGACGTTTTTTGGGATGTTGCCTCAAGCGAATGTAAAATTGACCTCCGCCCATATATTGAACAATTTGATAATTATTACGAAAACGAGTTTATTGCCGCAAAACAGGCAACAGGAGTTACGCCGTTTGCCAAAAAAAGCATTGACTACATAAAGCAGAAAGGCGGACGTCTGATTGCCGCGACAAACCCGATTTTTCCCCAAATAGCAACCAAACGAAGGCTTGAATGGGCAGGAGTTTCTCCCGAGGATTTTGACTTTATAACCGTGTATGAAAATTCGGGATACTGCAAGCCCAACCTGAAATATTTTGAAATGATTTGCGAACAGTGCAACATAAAACCGGAAGAAAGCATTATGATAGGCAATGATGTTGACGAAGATTTATGCGCCGCACAGCTCGGTTTTGATATTTATCTTATTACCGACTGTATAATTAACCGCGAAAACAAGGATTATTCAATGTATAAAAACGGCTCGTTTGAAAGCTTTTACAATGATTTTTTAGTAAAGTTATGTTAGTTTGTAATAATTTTGCAGACGTGCAATAAGGGCGGTTCTTTTGAACCGCCCTTATTGCTGTTAATAGGTTTTATTTTCACAATAAAAAGAGAGTATGTATTTATTATATAACTAAATTACCGCTATTTTAACAATAACCTTTTGCAGCAGAGTCACGTCGTTAACGTCAATTTTTCCGTTTTTGTCTACGTCTGCAAATTTCATCTGTTCATCGGTAAACGGTTTTAACTGTACAATATATTTTTGAATATCCGTAACGTCGTTTACGCTGATTTTTCCGTCGCCGTCAATGTCGCCGAGGCTGGGTTTTGAGGTATTGTCAGGGTTTGGATTAGCCGGATCATCAGGGTTATTCGGCTCAGTCGGTTGTATCGGATTAGTCGGTTCTGTTGGTTCGGTTGGCACGGTCGGAACAGTTGGCACGGTTGGTTGGTTTGGAACAGTCGGAACAGTTGGATCGGTGGATTCAGTTGGATCGGTGGGGTTAGTGGGGTTAGCAGAATCATCAAGCGCAATAAATTTAAAACCGTTTTCGTTTGCGTATTTTTCTGCGGCTGTACCCTTGTAGCCGGTGATTGTTAAATTGTCGATTTTTCCGCTTTTGCCAAAAAATCCAAATGCACGCCCACCAATACTTGTTACACTATTGGGAATTGTTACATTTGTAAGTTGTGTGCAGTTTAAAAATGCATCATAACCAATGTTTGTTACACTTTCGGGAATTGTTACACTTGTAATATTGTCACAATTATAAAATGCACCATTACCAATACCTTTTGTACCGTCCTTTATTATTAAAGAGGTATTTTCCGGCATTTCACCTTTATATGTATAAGCAATTTTTCCTGCATACACAATTCCGTCAGGCTGATTGTTAAACCATGCAGTATCATAAAATGCAGATCTACCAATAGAAGTAACACTGTCGGGAATTGTTATGCTTGTAAGATTTTCACAATACACAAATGCAGAATCCCCAATACTTGTAACACTGTCAGGAATTGTTACACTTGTAAGGCTATAGCAGTCCTCAAATGCATAATCACCAATACTCGTTACAGGCGTGCCATCAATTTCTGATATAATTTCAAGATCAGTTTCAGTTCCATAATATCCCGTTATTTCAATTGTTCCGTCATCAAGAACGGTATAATCGTAATCATCCCAAGGTGTGGTTTTTGCATAGTGGATTGTTGCATCAGTCAAACAGTAGTTATCAATTGATATATCAATTTTTCTCCAATCACCTTTACTTCCTGCATAATATACATCTGTCAAATTTGCGCAGTCCTCGAATGCACTATATCCAATACTCGTTACACTACTGGGGATAGTTATGCTTGTAAGGCTGTCGCAGTACTCAAATGCATAATCACCAATACTCGTAACGCTATTGCCTATTGTTACACTTGAAAGGCTGTCGCAACTATAAAATGCAATATCCCCAATACTAGTAACACTATCAGGGATTTCTATGCTTGTAAGGCTGTCGCAGAACGCAAAAGTATCTCCAATACTCGTTACAGGCTTGCCATCAATTTCTGATATAATTTCAAGATCAGTTTCCGTTCCATAATATCCCGTTATTTCAATTGTTCCGTCATCAAGAACTCTATAATCGTAATCATCCCAAGGTGTTGTTTTTGCATAATGAATTGTTGCATCAGTCAAGCAGTAGTTATCATTTGATATAACAATTTTTCTCCAATCACCTTTACTTCCTGCATAATATACATCTGTCAAAATTTCGCAGTCCTCGAATGCAGCATATCCAATAATTATCACACTGTCAGGGATAGTTATGCTTGTAGGGCTGTCGCAGTACTTAAATGCATAATCTCCAATACTCGTTACAGGCTTGCCATCTATTTCTGATATAATTTCAAGATCAGTTTCCGTTCCATAATATCCCGTTATTTCAATTGTTCCGTCATCAAGAACGGTATAATCGTAATCATCCCAAGGATATGTTTTTGAAAAGTGGATTGTTGCATCAGTCAAGCAGTAATTATATTTATAAATTTTTCTCCAATCACCTTTACTTCCTGCATAATATACATCTTTCAAATTTGCGCAGTCCTCAAATGCATAATCACCAATATAAGTAACGCTGTCAGGGATTTCTATGCTTGCAAGATTGGTGCAGGAATTAAATGCCCTTTCAGCAATCGTTTTTATTCCGTTTTTTATACAGTAGTTACCTGATATATTTTCAGTCGCACAAATAAGATGGTTCCCTATGTATAGTACCTCTTCATACCAGTTGTCTTCATTTTCAAAATAGAATGTCCCAACGATGCACCCATTACCAATACTCATCACACTGTCAGGAATTGTTATGTTTTTAAGATTTGTGCAATACTGAAATGCATAATCACCAATACTTGTAACACTGTCGGGAATTGTTATGCTTGTAAGGCTGTCGCAGAACGCAAATGTACCATCACCAATAAAAGTAACACTATTGGGAATTGTTATGTTTTTAAGATTTTTACACCCATAAAATGCTCCATCACCAATAAAAGTAACACTATTGGGAATTGTTATGTTTTTAAGATTTTTACACCCATAAAATGCTCCATTACAAATATTTATCACGCTGTTGGGTATAGAATATGTATTATCCTGTTTTCTTACTGGATACAAAATAATTTCAGTTTTGTCTTTATTAAATAAAACCCCATCAGCACTGCTGTAATTTAGATTATTACTATTAACAGTTATGCTTGTAAGGCTGCCGCAGTTATCAAATGCATAAACTCCAATACTCGTAACATTATTGCCTATTGTTACGCTTGTAAGGCTTGTGCAACCATAAAATGCATGCTCCTCAATATTTGTAACACTGTCTGGAATTGTTACACTTGTAAGGCTGTAGCAGTCCTCAAATGCATAATCGCCAATATTTGTAACACTGTTGGGTATAGAATATGTAGTATCCTGTTTTCTTGCTGGATAACGAATAATTTCAGTCTTATCGTTATTAAATAATACACCATTTTCCGATGAGTAATTGCTATTATTTAAAGATACATTTATTTCGATGAGATTAGAACAAATATCAAATGCTCCCTCACCAATACTTGTAACGCTGTCGGGAATTGTTATGCTTGCAAGACTTCTACAGCCACAAAATGCTTCATCACCAATATTTATCACACTGTCGGGAATTGTTATGCTTGAAAGAATTGGAAGGTACGCAAATGCATAATCACCAATACTCGTTACAGGCTTGCCATCAATTTTTGAAGGAATTGTTAATTCCGTATCGGTTCCGGTATATTTTGTAATTTCAGCAGTTCCGTCGTCAAGTACCCAATATTCAAAGTCTCCGCTTGTTGCCGCGCTTGCCGTAAACGGCACAACGGCAAACACACCTAATGTCATAATTACCGCAAGCAGAACTGCCGTAAATTTTTGTAGATGTTTTGTCACAAAATGTCTCTCCTTTAATAATTAATGTATTTTGGGTAAATATATTATAGGACTATTTGTCCTAAAAGTCAAGTGGGCAATTTGTACTATTATATAATTTTATAGGGGATTGCTATGAGATTACGTATTAGGGATTTACGCGAGGACAATGATTTATCACAAAAAGAAGTTTCAAAAATACTTATGTGCGACCAATCACTTTATTCAAAATATGAAAGGGGCGAACGTGAAATCCCCCTTAGAATGCTGATTTTGCTTGCTGATTACTATAATACGAGTCTCGATTATCTCGTTTTTCGCACCGATAATCCAAATATTCAATAGCAATTTTTCATTAGTCAAAATTAATCGCCGGTTTAATATTTTATAGCAATATATCATAAAAAGTCGGGGCAACCTTTGCGGTTGTCCCGACGTATATTTTTGGTTAAAAATTTTCAGCTAAAATATTTTACTCCGCTTTCAAATATCTGTTGGTCCTTGGCAAACGGAACATTTTTGTAGAGATTTTCGCCTTTTCTTTCACTGTGACCCATTTTGCCCAAAATTCTGCCGTCAGGTGAAGTAATACCCTCAATTGCACAAACCGAGCCGTTGAGATTGTACTTAATGTCATCTACGGGAACTCCGTTCAGGTCAACGTACTGCGTGGCTATCTGACCGTTTGCTGCAAGCTGTTTTACAGTTTGCAAATCAGCCATAAACCTGCCTTCTCCGTGCGATACGGGCACAGCGAATACATCGCCCGCGTTAACATTTGCAAACCACGGCGACTTAACAGAAGTTATCCTTGTGTAAGCCATGTGGGAAATGTGGCGTCCTATTGTGTTGAATGTAAGCGTGGGGTCGGTTTCTTTAAGCTCGGTAATTTCACCGTAAGGAACAAGACCGAGTTTAATCAGCGCCTGAAAACCGTTGCAGATACCGAGCATTAAGCCGTCACGGATTTTGAGCATTTCATTTACCGCATTTGCAATGCGTGGATTACGGAAAGTTGTTGCAATAAATTTGCCTGAACCGTCGGGCTCGTCACCGCCCGAAAAACCGCCGGGCAGCATAATCATCTGGGATTTTTCAATAATTTTTTCCATTTCATTAATGGTTTCTTCAATAGCCTTTGACGTAAGGTTCTTTACAATGAGCATTTCAACATTTGCGCCCGCCTTTTCAAATGCACGCGCAGTGTCGACCTCGCAGTTTGTACCCGGAAATACCGGAATAAATACGGTTGGTTTTGCAGTTTTTATTGCCGGAGATTTTGTATTTCTTTCTGTATATAATTCTGCATTGATTTCCATTTTAGGGCATTCTGCCTGTGTTGGGAATACCTTTTCAAGCGGAGCGCTCCATTTATCAAGGAGCGCAGAGAGTTCAACTTCTTTACCGTTGACAGTGATTTTTTCGTCATCAGTAATCACACCCAAATTATAGTACAATACATCTTTGTCAAGTTCTGCGCCGTTTGAAAGCTCAATAACAAGAGAGCCTGAAAGCGGGGCAAAAAGCTCATCATTCGTGAGCTTGTTTTCAAATTTAAAGCCGAAACCGTTGCCGAAGCACGCCTTGCATACGCTTGCGGCTGCGCCGCCCTCTTTTACTACGGACGCTGATAAGATTTTTCCGCTTTCGCAAAGAGCGTAAACGGCTTTATACATTGCAATCAACTTGTCCCAATCCGGCATTAATGTGTCTTTGTTTTCGGGAACAGGAACGTAAATAACTTTTGAACCTGCTTTTTTAAATTCGGTCGATATAGTTTTTGACGCCTTTGTCATTGCAACGGCAAAGCTTACAAGCGTGGGAGGAACGTCAATATTTTCAAATGTGCCCGACATACTGTCTTTGCCGCCGATTGACGGAAGTCCGAGTTTAAGCTGTGCCTCCATTGCTCCCAAAAGTGCGGCTGCGGGTTTGCCCCAGCGCTCGGGAACATTTTTAAGCCGTTCAAAATACTCCTGGAACGTAAGGCGTGCTTTAAGCGGGTCTGCTCCGATTGCAAGCAGTTTTGAAAGTGATTCAACTACCGCATATGCCGAGCCGTGGAACGGACTCCAGCGGGACACACCCGGAATATAGCCGTAACTCATTGCGGTAGCATCGTCCGTTTCGCCGTGTTCAAGCGGAATTTTTGCCGCCATGGCCTCCTGCGGAGTAAGCTGGTTTTTGCCTCCGAACGGCATAATAACGGTTGATGCGCCGATCGACGCGTCAAAACGCTCTGCAAGACCGATCTGTGAGCAAACTTCAAGGCGTGCTAAATTTTCTTCAAGCGCCTTATCGGCAGACATATTTCTTAGAACCTCAGGACACTGTCTTCGGTAGCATTCCTCGGCTTTTGGGGCTTTAATAAATACATCGGCAACCTGGGTAACTCCGTTAGTATTAAGGAAATCGCGGCTCAAATCAACAATTGTGTCGCCCCTCCAGTTCATTGTAAGACGCGGACTTTCGGTGACAACGGCAACTGCGGTTGCTTCAAGATTTTCCTTTTCAGCCTGTGCAATGAATTTATCAACATCTTTTTTGTTGAGGACTACGGCCATTCTTTCCTGACTTTCAGATATTGCAAGCTCAGTTCCGTCAAGACCGTCGTATTTTTTTGTTACTTTATCAAGGTCAACAGCAAGACCGTCCGCAAGCTCACCGATTGCAACGCAGACGCCGCCTGCGCCAAAGTCGTTGCATCTTTTTATCATTTTAGAAACTTCGGCATTGCGGAAAAGGCGCTGTATTTTGCGTTCTGTCGGAGGATTTCCTTTTTGAACTTCTGCGCCGCAGGTTTCAATTGAACTTTCAGTGTGAGCCTTTGAAGAACCCGTTGCGCCGCCGCAGCCGTCGCGTCCCGTTCTGCCGCCGAGAAGTACAATTACATCATCCGGCACAGGAACTTCGCGAATTACATTTTCTTTTGGAGATGCGCCGATTACCGCGCCGATCTCCATTCTTTTTGCAACATAGCCGGGGTCATAAAGCTCGGTCACCTGACCGGTTGCAAGACCTATCTGATTGCCGTAAGAGCTGTAACCCTGTGCAGCGCCTGTTGTAATTTTTCTTGAAGGCAGTTTGCCGTGCATAGTGTCCTTAAACGGAATTGTAGGGTCTCCCGAACCCGTTACGCGCATTGCCTGATATACATAGGAACGGCCGGAAAGAGGGTCGCGGATAGCGCCGCCCAAACAGGTTGCTGCACCGCCGAACGGCTCAATTTCCGTTGGGTGATTGTGAGTTTCGTTCTTAAACTGAACAAGCCACTGTTCTGTTTTGCCGTCAATTGTTACGGGAACTTCAATTGAGCAGGCGTTAATTTCCTCACTTTCGTCAAGGTCGGGAATAAGTCCTTTCTTTTTAAGCGACTTCATACCTATTAAAGCCATGTCCATTAAGGAAACGATTCTGTTTGTATTTTTTCCGTAAACTTCATCACGGGTGTCATAATATTCCCGAAGAGCGTCCTCAATAACCTTGCCGAGAGCAGATTTTTCAACCTCAATTGTGTTAAGTCGGGTAAGAAAAGTTGTGTGGCGGCAATGGTCGGACCAGTATGTGTCAATAACTCTTAATTCGGTAACACTCGGGTCACGGTGTTCTGTGTCACGGAAGTAATCGCGGCAAAACTTCAAATCCGCAAGCGTCATTGCAAAACCCATTGTGCCGTAATACTCAGCCATTTTATCGTCATTCCATTTTATGAAGCCTTCAACTCGTTTTACGTTTTCGGGGACGGGTATGTCCAAGTCGAGAGTCTCGGGCTTTTCAAGGGAAGCAAGACGGCTTTCAACCGGATTTATCAGGTATTCCTCAATCTTTTTTAGTTCGTCATCGGTAATGCTGCCTTTAAGAGCAATTACTCTTGCCGTAAGTACTTTACATCTTTCTCCCTGAGTGAGAAGCTGAACGCACTGTTCCGCAGAGTCTCCGCGCTGGTCGTACTGACCGGGAAGATACTCCATTGCAAAAATTTTCCATCCGTCTTCAACAGGCAGGGTCTCTTCAAAAATTATGTCTGCGTTTGGCTCTGAAAGTACAATTCCTTTTGCCTTGTTATACTCTTCTTTTGTCAAACCTTCTATATCGTAGCGTACAATATATCGAAGATCGGTAACGGACCTTATTCCGAGATTATGTCTGATATCCCAAAGCGTCTGTTTTGCAACAACATTGAAACCGTCCTTTTTTTCAACAAAAATTCTGATTACATCTGACATAAAATTAACAGCCTCCCGTGTAAATCGTATTATAATTTATAATAGCATATAATGCGTAAAATTTATTTCATATAAGGCATTAAAACAAAAAAGCAGATAATGAACGGAACAAATCAATATATTCCCTGAACAGTTACTTCGCCTGAATTTACAAGACAGACTGAGCCGTCTGAAAGCATAACTTTAAGTTCCCCGTTCGATTCTATGCCCGCAGCAATTCCGTTTACTGTGCATGCTCCGCGCTGAAAAGCAACATTTTTGCCAACGGTTGCGCATATTTGTGTGTATTCATCGACAATATCTTCGGAAAGCTTAAATTCAGTTTTTATAAGCTCATCCTCAATATATTTAAGCACACAGGCAAAAAACTCATTGCTGTCAATGCGTTTGCCGGTTTCAAGCAGAATTGATGTAGCTTTGTGGGAAATTTCTTCCGGAAACATAGTGTGATTTACATTAATTCCTATTCCCGTAATGATGTATTCAACTGCGTCAAATTCCGCACTCATTTCTGTGAGAATGCCGACAAGCTTTTTTTTGCCTATAATTATGTCGTTCGGCCATTTTATCATACAGTCAAGATGAGTGTACTCTCTTATTGCCTTGCATACTGCCAGACCTACAAGCGGGGTTATTGCAGAAACCTCGCCGGGTGCAAGGCTTGGACGGAGCAGAATTGAAAATGTAATGCCGTCGTCTTTTTTTGTTTGCCATGCTCTGCCGAGCCTGCCTTTGCCTTTTGTCTGTTCGCGCGCGGCAACAACTGTGCCGTTGGGGCAGCCCTCGTTTCCGAGCTTTTTAAGATAATCGTTTGTTGAACCGACCGAGTCAAGTACAATAAGATTCTGTCCTATAATTTTTGTTTTAAGAAAACGACTGATACTCTCTGAGTTTAAGTAGTTTGGCAGCGATACAAGGCGGTAACCCCTGTTTGTTACAGAGTCGATAACATATCCACTTTTTTTAAGAGCATTAATATATTTCCATATTGCCTGACGTGACACGCCAAGCTTTTTTGAAATATCCTGGCCCGAAACATATCCGTTGGCTTTTGAAAGCAGATCTATAATTTTATCCTGCATTTTATATATCGCCTCTTATTCTAACTCCTCAGTAATTCTACATCAATTTTAAACATTTTGCAAGAAACAGAGATACTTGATATGTTTAGGTATCTAATAACGGTATTAGATACTTGGAGATTATAAAATTTGTCGTCTATCGTCATGAATGGTGATTACTTTAACGCATTTTTAATAATTTTAATCTCCTCGTGAGTGAACACTGTTACGTTTCATTTGCGGGGAGATTTTCCGTTTTTGTAAATCATGAATTGTAATTCTGCATATTTTGTGTCAAAAAAGATAAAAAATAATTGACTTTATAGATTTTTTGCAGTAAAATAATATTAATCCAATAATTGGATTAAAAAATGGCAAATCTGTACTATAAATTGCATAAAATATTATTTTTTTTACTTGGGAGTGATGTTTTTGAAATTTTACAAACGTCTATTGTTAACATTAATTGTTTGCTCCATTAGCATTTCAGCTTTTGCACTTTCTGTTGAAGCATATGGCTCAGATAATAATATTCCATATTCTTTTGAAGTGCCGGGTTATCCAAATTTCAACTACACCAAAGCAGAGTATAGGGGCAATTCCGGTACTAATGTCCCTTGGAAAGTTAATTTTACATACTCACAAGAAGGGACCGGTACTGTGATGCAGTATTTCCTTTCAGGTCCTTGGTGGTCAAAACGATCCGATTATAAAAATGTTAAACAAGGCAGCGGAGCAAAGTACTATCACGCTTATGATACTGCTAAAAATATGAATGTAGCTTTGGCTGCAAGTAATAATAATATTACCGAAAATAAATATAGAATATCAGGTTTGTGGGATGAGGAATCTGCCAAACACACATTTAATGATTATAACTAATATTTCTATATTTTAGAACTTAGTACAGATTTGCCGGATTGTTGCAAAATTATATATGTATGTAATGAGGTAAAAATAATGTCGTATTACATTAACCGTATTTTTAATAATAAAATTAAATTAAGTATATTTTTGCTTATATTTTTATTGCCTGTTTTTGATATAATTATGACTTTAATTGACATACATAACGGAGCTTCGGCATTAAACACAAATTTGGCCGCTTTTCTTGGAAATACCATATTTCAGGGTTTTCAGAAATTATTAATATGGTTTTTACCATTGTATTTACTGGTAATTGTATCAGACGACTGTATTGAAGACTTTAAACTGGGATATAAAAATTTGCTTATCTCAAAATGGGGGAAAAACAAATATTTTTTAATTAATATGCTAAAAAGCTTTATTATTTCATTTTTTGTAATATTGATTCCTCTTATATTCAACTTACTTATGTCTCAAATTGCTTTTGCCGGCGGTACTTATAATCTGTTTTCTTCTGAAGATATTAAAACCATTGAAGCTCTGAATGTCGCATTTAAGCATCCAATGCTGACAAACATTATTTATATTTTGTTCGCGTCTGTATTTTCAGGGATTCTCGGAATGGGTTCAACTGCAATAGCCATTTCTCTCCACAATCGCTTTGTAGTTTATCCTATTGTATTTATTTTGTGGTACATACCTTCACTGATAAATCCGCCGATTGTTTGTGCGTTACAACCTTTTACGGAGTATTCTCTGTTTGATGTAATGCCCATAGTTTTATTTGTTTTTTTAATAAATTTAGCCGCAATTGCTTTTGCGTATATAAAGGTGATTAAATATGAACAAATATAAACTGAAAAAATATTTGAATATTATTCCGATCATTCTTTTGTTTTTTATATTTTCCTGTCTATATACATATTGGTATTTATATAATTTTTTAAACTCAAATCACGCGGTAAAATTAAGCGAAAAAGAAATATTCCTAAATTTAGCGGGAAACGGAGGGGATTTCACAAGCTATTCAAGAATAGCAGTGTTTTTTTTAATAATTTTTGTTTTATTTTTGTTCTATATATTTCCTTCTGATAATTCAAGCGTTTTAATTCGGCTTAAGTCAAGAAATGCGTATGTAACAAGGCGTATAGTAGATTGTGCTGTATTTGCGTTTATATTTACTGTTTTAATTGAAGCTGTAAGCGTAGTGGTCGCTTTAATTAACTTTAATATAAACGTTATTTTATATTTTAATTTTATACAATACTCTCTGCTTGAGATTTTAACTCTGTTTTTATTTTATTTTAGGGCCGGCTTAGTTTTACTTGCTTTTGAAATTATTGCGTCAAAAAAAGTTGCTCCCTTTATTGCAATTGCACTGTATATAATTGAATATTTATCTGCTTCCTCTTTAATGATCAGTAAGGTATGGCTTCCGTTTAGGGACGCTTTGGTTGTTAGCACCCTTATGACAGGAGAAATGCAGACATCATATATATTCGGAATCGTTTTAAGGGCATTAATAATGAGTTTATTGCTTATTGTACCGGCTTACTTTTTATATAAAAAGAAGGATGTTTTAAGTAATGCTAAAAAAAAATAAACTTGTTGTTTTGGTCACGTTGATTTTATCGTGTATTATTCAACTGTTTTGCTTTAATCAGGCTCAAAGCACATATTATGAAAACGGATTTATGATAGGTATTCTTAATGAACCTAAGCCATTTAATGCTATTGTAATTATGTTTGTTTTACAAGGTATGCTGCCGTTGTTGCTGCCTGTATTTTTTATTTTATTTTTTACAAGCGAATCTGTCGAAAATTTAACACACGGATACGGAAAGGTATTGATTGTTCGCAATTATTCCAAAACTATTTTAATATTAAAAAATTGTTTGAAAAATTGTATTAAATTAATATGTATAATAGCTTTTCAGCTTTTAATATTTTTATTTATAAATAAAAATATGTTGCCGGTTGAAAGCGGAATGTTAAAATCGTTATTAATGTATTTTTTAACTTTAAATGCATTGATCTTGATTCAAAGCTTACTTGAAATTTATATTCCCGCGCATATTGTTAATATAGTAATTTTTATTTATTGTTTTTTTTCATATTTTTTAGTACAAACTGTTTTACATACACCTGTGGCAAAGATCATTTTATTTCCCTGTCTCATGTTTGGAATGCAAAATGGAGCGACAGATTCAGAAAATACATATTACTTTTATTTTGCAGCAATAATTGTAATAAACCTGTTAATTTTAAGTTTTATTATCAGAAAGTTTAAAAAAGTTGATATATTTTGAGGTGATAAAATGGTAGAAATTAAAAACTTTAATAAAAAACTTACATCAAGACAAGTATTAAAAAATATAAATTATAGTTTTCAATATGGTAAAATTTATGGGCTTTACGGTCATAACGGGTCGGGAAAAACTATGCTTTTAAGGGCAATTTCAGGTTTAATTATTCCCGACAGCGGCAGTGTGTTTATTGACGAAAAAGAATTACATAAAGATATGTCGTTTCCGCCGAGCGTTGGACTTGTAATAGAAAATATGAACCTGTTACCGCAGTACAATGCATTTGATAATTTAAAAATCATTTCTAAAATTAAGAAAACGGCAACGGACGATGATATTACGGAAGCACTCAGCCGTGTTGGACTAAATTCTGACCTTAAAGTAAAAAAATTCTCACTGGGTATGAAACAAAGGCTCAACATTGCCCAGGCAATATTTGAAAAACCAAAAATCATATTGCTTGATGAACCGACAAACGCGCTTGATAATGATGGCGTAAAGCTCATTTATAAATTGCTTAATGAGGAAAAGGAAAGAGGAGCGCTGATAATTATTGCAACTCACCATAAAGAAGATTTAGAAGAGGTTTGTGATGTTGTTCTGGAAATGTCAGAAGGTGAGTTAAATGAAAAGTAAATTATTTACATATAAAATTATTATACCTGTTTGTATAATTCTTGCGGCACTAACAGCCTTTTCGTTTATGGCAAACTCAGCTATTGTTGCACCCAGAATAGAACAGATGGAATATATGAAAGAATACGCGCCAAAACTTTCTGACGACGGACAGTTTTTAATTGAGTTTGCTTCGGATGAAAACGGCAAAAAATATGGAATAATCGCATCATTTAACGGCGGATACTATTATCTTAAAGACGCTTATGTTCCGAGTACATATAAAGATATAAATATTACTGTTATTGAAGAAGACGCATTCAGTAATTTTGAAACACTTGAAAAGGTTGTAATTCCGCAATCAGTTAAAAAAATAGAGAAAAACGCGTTTAAAAGCTGTGCAAATCTAAAGGAAATTTATATTCCTTCCGGCGTAGAAAACATAAGTAAAAGCGCTTTTGACCAAATTAATTTTACTATGTATGTTGAAAAAGGGTCATACGCCGAAAAATTTGCAATTGAAAACAAAATTAATTATAAAAATTATACACCGGAAACTGCTTCGCAAAATAAGACAGATTATTCAAAAACAGCAGAAGATTTAGGATATAAAGTTTTTCGTTATAATGTTTTATATTATGACGACGAACCGTTTTGCGCTATTACCTCATATGATTTTATGGCTGAAAATACAAAATTAAATATCCCTTCTCATATTAATAAAATCAGAGTGACGACCCTTGCAGAACATTCAATTTATAACAACTTCGTAAAAGAGGTTATATTACCAGAAACTGTGACTGCCGTAGGAGATTTAGCTTTTTCAGAATGTAGCTCATTAAATAAGGTTTACTTTACAAAAAATGTTTCATACATAGGAAAGTCTATATTTGAGAATTCTCCCAACGCAGTAATTTGCGCGCCAAAAAATTCTTATGCTGAAAAATATGCTAAAGAAAATAACTTAAAATTTGAAGAAATAAAGAAATAAATTAGTAAATTTTAAAATTAAATTATTTTAATTATGCAATTTATACTTATCTTTCCATTTTAATAAGGCGAAGTTTTCCGATTTTGGTAATTATCGTTGATAAACCTGAAGTTTTCCAATTATAACTAAGTTTTTTCTATTGAAATCTGAACTTAAAATGTTATAATGAGTATTATAGCTAAATACTAAATAGCTGAGAACTTTTAGGAAATGAGGAGATTAAATTATGAAATTCAAAGAAAAAAGATTGCTTTCTTTGATTCTCTGCGTAGCGATGATGCTGGCAAGCGTCGGGTCTACTTATGTGTATGCGGAGAACAAGGACAATCATGACCACGAGTCAAAGTCAGTCAACGCAGTTGCGCTGGCAGATAGTGACGCCGGTGAGGCACCTACAATAACGATTACGCCGAGCAGTTCTGACTCATGGGAAGGGGGCAACACTGAGACAGATGTGTATTGCGGCGCACCGACTGTTAGGGTGTACAATGCGGATTCTGTTACGGTAGTAAAAGCTGACGGTACAGAGGAATCACATTCGGCAGGCGAAAGCTTTGTTCTTAATGCACCGCCGCAAGCTTCCAACGAGGGCATAGCCTATACTATCAAGGCAAAAAACAGCAACGGTGAAACTGTCAAAAATGCAACGGTGTACTATAAGCACTGGTTAGCAGGCAGGAGAGAATATATTTATGAAGACTCCTGTACGGTAAAAGCGAATAATATGCTTAAATATTTGTGCAAATATTGCGGTACCTATTACGTTCCGTGGTCTGAGAATACATACCGCAAATCGGGCAGTTCCGGCGAACTTCACGAGTTGGAAACCAAAACCGAACAAGGCTGCGATGGACTTACCTATACCATTTCTCGCTGCAAACGTGAGAATTGCAACTTTGTAGAGGTATCAACAAGCGGAGAACCGAACGGCGGAATACATACATGGAAACCGGTTGATAAGCCGGCAACCTGCGTGAACGACGGTATTTCTTATGAAGAGTGTGAAAAGTGTCATGCTATACGCAATGTTACCGTTACTTATGCCATAGGACATAATATTGGCGGATGGGGAGAACACTATACAGATAACGATTGCACCAAAGGCGGAACTTATAATAGCCAATGCGCTTTATGCAAAAAATCTTTTAGCAAGGAATTGAAGCCCAGTCCATCTCATACCGGTGTTTGGAAGACAACCAAGGCTGCAACATGTAAAGAAGAAGGCGAACAGACGCGAAAATGTTCGCGCAATGGATGTAGTGTGGTCGAAACGGAAAGTATCCCATCCAAAGGTGTTGAACATGTTTATACAAACAATGTTACCAAAGCTCCTACTTGTACCGAGCAGGGTATCCGCACTTATACTTGTACTATCTGCGGCGATACCTATACTGAACCAATAGACCCCATAGACGGTCCACATACCTATCAGGTACATTCCGTAAAGTCACCAACCTGTAACACGACAGGAACTAAAACCTATAAATGTTCCAAGTGCGGCGATACCTATGATGAAACGATCGCAGCTACCGGCAAGCATGTATATAAGGACGACAACAACTGTGAAACGGAAGATGTATGCAGTGTATGCGGAACGGTAGTAAATAAGGCAAGCCAGCACGAATTTGGCGATTATTATACAAAACCCTATGACAAAAATAACCATTACCGCAATTGCAATAAATGCAGTTATGTTGAACAGAAGGCTCACTACGGCGAAGACGACGGTCTTTGCACTACGGCATTGAACTGTACCGCCTGCAACGCGCTGATTAAGGCTGCTCAGCCCAATCATTTGCCGTACGACGCCAAACATGTTGCACCTCTTCCCGGCCAGGAAGAACTATATCATTCGCGTATCTGTAAACATGAGGGTTGTACATATCAATATATGACGGGCTTTTACGTATCGCGTCATACTTTTGTTGATAACAAATGTACTGAATGCGGATATGTCCTTGCTGACCATGTTCATAAATACGGCAATGATTATTTAAGCGACGAAACCGGACATTGGCATGTTTGCACTGTCTGCGGTGTAAGGTCAGAAGTAGAACCTCATGACAAAAGCGCAGAAACCGGATATGAAGGCAGCTGCCATCAGGCGGTACGCTGCAGCACCTGCTCCTATGAGGTGCTTCCGGCTCACACCACCCACTCACTGAGTGACGGTTGGCACTCTGATTCGGAGCATCATTATAAAATTTGCACGAGAGAAGGCTGCTCTTATCGTGATGAATACGATCATACAATGATTGATGACGACAGAAACTGTACTACACCGTCTGTTTGCAGCATTTGTCATGCGCAGTCGGTAACAGGTGGACAACAGCACTCATGGGCGGTAAAGGAAGGAAGCGGTACAGCATACGGTCATATTCGTGAATGTACGAATCCCGACTGCGACTTTGAAGAGCTTGTGGCTCACGAGGCAGGTATTGCTGCTAACTGTAAAGACCCTGCTGAATGTTGGTTGTGCCATACCAAATTTGGCTCGACAAATCCCGACAATCATGTCGGCGGTGAGGAAATACGCAATGCCAAAGAGGCCACCACTACCGAAGAGGGATACACTGGTGACGTTTATTGTCTGGGCTGTAACCAGATAAAAACAGCCGGAAGTGTGATTCCTCGTATAGATGATAGCCACGAACACAATTACAGCGGCTATTTGTACGACGGTGAAAAGCATTGGCACGTTTGCACGGTTTGCAACGCCAAACTTGAGGGAAGCGATACAAACCATACATTTGATCCATATGTAAATGAAGGCGACACACATTCCCGTACCTGTTCCGTGTGTGGCTACAAGGATGAGGAAGCACATGATCATTCAGCCGAGGACTATAACTGTGAGACAGCACTTGAATGCGTTGATTGCGGTGCAGTCATAATTGAGGCGCAGACCCACAATTTCAACGGAAGAGCCGAGGGAGATAAAACCGGACACTGGGTTGCCTGCACAAACCGCAATTGCCGCCATGTCAGCGAGACGGTAGAACACATAGGAGGCATGGCCTCATGCACAAGCGGTAAGCACTGCGAAGTGTGCGGCGTAGAGTATTCCGACAAAGATCCGAACTATCATACGGGAGGAACAGAACTGCGCGGACATAAAAATGCTACGACGACAGAGGAAGGTTATACCGGAGATACCTACTGTCTCGGCTGCGGTGAGTTGATTTTAAAGGGTAAAACAATTGAAAAACTGCCGGCCGAGCATGAACATAGATTCGGTGATTGGATATATGACGAGACGCATCACTGGCGTGAATGTGAGTGCGGCGATTGGGACGGTTACGGTGAGCACACATTCGAAAAGGGAATATGCACCGTATGCGGCGCAGCAGACCCAACATACATTCCGTCTGAGTCTGATCCAAATGCAATTTACGGTGATGTAAACGGCGACGGTAAGATTACGGTTGATGATGTTACATTAATTCAGAAAGCAATAGTATTTCTTGTAAAATTTGATGAAAACACAACAATGCTTGCCGACGTAAACAATGATGGTTTAGTAAATATCTTGGATGTTACTCTTATTCAGAAGTATATTGTAAAGCTCAATTACAATACTGAACTTGTAGGCAAGCCGGTCAAAACCAATTAAATCATCGTAATAATAAAATATGATTTTAAAACACCCCGCAGATCATCTGCGGGGTGTTTTTATATGATCACCACTTAAAATACTCAACGTCAAAAGTTCGGGGTTAAACCTAAAATGAATATTATATACGTTTAAACAATGGCTATTGGCTATCGTTAGCTTTTTATAAAAAAATAGATTATTTTTAAATAAAGGTGTTTTTATCTTTTTAATAAATTTACAACTATATTTTTGTACAGTATTTATAATAGATTTGTATAATAAGTAAAAAACTAACAATTAAATTTGTATATATAAATAATTGTAAAATATTTACAGATAAGTTTTTATGTGTTATTATAAAAATGTGATAATAATTCACCATATTTATCTTTTTTGCATATTACAGTAAATATATAGTATTAGTTATTCTCGTAACTTGATTTGTTCATTTATTAAATTTAAGTGATTTATTTTCAAAATGTATATAAGGAGGGAAAATAATGAAAGTAAGACATTTAAAAAAGCTTATGTCAATTTTATTAGTATTTATACTAATGAATTCCTTAGTTATTACTAATGCAAATGCAGAACAGGATAATTCTTTGGAAACGGCTGATAAAATTCAGAGTATATCGTGGGAGGATAAAATAGCTGAAAATTTATGGGAAAAGATGAAGTCTTCAGATGAAGATGATAAAATATCTGTATGGATATGGTTTTCAGATATTGATCAAGAAAAAGTGGACAAACAAGTTGAAAAAAGTACAGGATTAACTACAGATAATCTTGCAACAACATATGGGGATGTACCTAATGATTTGATAAAGGCTTTGGAAGAAACATCTAAGAAAACTGAGGATAAAGGACAGCTTGAATTAACTGCTGATAAACTGAAAAATTATATTGATGCTACCAAGATACATAGAAAACTGGAACAGCAGAGAACGAATGCATATATAAAAGCACGGAGAAATGTTGCACACAATTTATATGTACAAAAAAATAATGCGGTGGCAAAAGAATTAAATTTGCCAAGAGATGAGATTACTTTTCAAAGTGAACTGACACCTTCTACAATTGTCAACTTGACTAAGAGTCAGATTTTGGATGCAGCTAAATCGGATGAAGTAGATAGTGTGGCTTTTTATGATGCTTCTGAACAAGTAGAACCGATGGATGAAAATAAAAAATTATCAATGAGATCAGATTTGGCACAGGAACAGTTCGGACTAACGGGCAAAGGTGTAAATGTATTAATGAATGATTTCGGTTGTGTGCGTTCAGACGCCAGTTTTTATGAAACAATTAGTTATCCCGATAATATTACCGATATATACAACAAAAATATTTATTCAACAACAGAAACTTCTGATATACCCCAAAATAGTGCGAATTATCATCCGAATTTAGTAGCAGCCACATTGCAGTCGTATTCTCCGGATGTGAACATCTATTCTGTCGGTTACGCTTGCTATTCAGATATTGAATGGGCTATTTTAAATTATGACATTGATTTAATAAATGGAAGTATAAATCTGGGTACATTTACAAATTATATAAGTGACTCACCTGCAAAATGGTTTGATGCACTGGTAAGTACTTATAATATAACATTAATTGCAAGCGCCGGAAACGATGAGGGCTGGCAATCTTGGGGGTGGCCTCAAGTTATATCTCCTTCAAGCGGTTATAATAGTATTGCGGTAGGTGCTTACGATGCTAATGGAAATCCGGATAATGATACTATGTGGAATTATAGGTATAGTCCTACCTCAGGTACGGATTTAGTTTGTTATAAACCCGATGTGGTGATTGCAGCTAGTTCTACCAGCATGGCAGCTCCCTCTTTATCGGGAATTATTTCAATGTTAATACAATTAAAACCGTCTTTATCTGCAAATCCTGATATAATTAAAGCAATTATAATGGCCTCATGCCACCGTAAGGTTAATCCGGCTGCTGGAACAGGAGAGCAAGAAGAAATGACTGCCGGTCTGACACAAAGGCAAGGTGCTGGTGCAGTTGATGCTTATCGTGCAATTAGTATAGTATTGCAAGGAAGATATGGCTTAGGAGAAATTTCATCCGGTTTTACAGATTCCACTTCTATGCAAATTGAGGATGGACAAAATGTAAATGTTAGCTTAGCATGGCTTCGCCAAAATACGAATAACTCTGATACGCCAAACGGTGGTACAACTTTGGGAACATTTCAAGAATTAGAATTAAGCGTATATTGTGGTTCTAAATTAATTAATTCATCAGTAAAATCTAATGCCGGAAAACAAATGGTATACTTCCATTCCTCTGATTTAAACAATCAATATAAAATTCGTGTATCAAAATTAAGCAAAAACTCTGAATCTGTTCGTTACGCTTATGCATGGAGTACTGAAGATAACTATATCACTCTACATACTAATAATACAATTGGGGAATTAACACGTGATGAGGTTCAAAAACAGCTGAAAGAGGCAGGAATTGTTACAAATCGAAGCGATATACCGTTTTCTGTGTCTTTTGATGAATCTGTAACTAGTATTAGTAATAGTGCATTTGAAGGTTGCAGTAATCTAACAAATGTTACCCTTAGAAAAGGAATATCAATTATTGGCAAATATGCTTTTAGAAACTGCGGTCTTTTAAAAAATATTGAGATTCCGGACACTGTTCTTACAATTGATGAAGGTGCTTTTCAAAGATGTGGTAATTTAAAAAAAGTAACTATTGGAAGTAGTGTGAGAAGCATTGAATCATATGCTTTTAATGGTTGTTATAGTCTCTCAAATGTAGTCTTTCGCAAACATATTGCTCCAACGATTAGATCTGGTGCGTTTTTGGGATTGGCTAAAGGTGCAACAGGACATCCAATTGCAGGCGCTATTGGGTATGAGGATTTTTATGATGACTTAGTAATAATATATGAAAAAGATATACGCACCCTATACTTTACCAACAACGGTAACTGGAGTAATTTGAGAGCTTATATGTATAATCAAAATATAGGATATTATAATGATGATGTATCAATGAAATTTGCTTATAATAATTATCTGGGTCAAAAAATTTACTCTGTTACATTTAATTTTTATGAGTATAATGTAATTCGTTTTTATGATGGAAATGGAGATAATATTACTGTTGATATAAATGTTGGTGCCGACGGTACCGGATATTACATAACTTCTAAGGATACATACGGTAATTGGAATGTATCTACATATCAACCTGATGTTAGAACTATATATTTCACAAACAATGGAAACTGGAGTGATGTTAGAGCATATTTGTGGAAATCAGGAACACAAATAAGTAACATATGGCACGGAGCACCGATGCAATATGTCTCTACTAATTCTAACGGAGAAAATATTTATTCTATAACATTTGATTATAAAGAATTTGACTATGTTGTGTTTAATGATGCTAACAGTAATGAGCAAACAGTTGACATTAGTATAGGCGCTGATGGAACAGGTTATTATTTACTCGGTGTAAAAAGAGGCAATGGTTGGCTAGTTGATTCATATCTATATTAATATAATACTTAAATAATAACTTTATTGCAATAAAAGCAAATAAGATTATCATTGTAGTATTAAGAAAAAATAATATAAATAAACAAGGAGAAAAATTATGTTAAAAAAAACTCTATCAATGCTATTATCAATTATAATGACTGCATGTTTAGTTATTGGCGCCTCTCTTGAAACTGCTGCGGCAACAACTCAAAGCCAAAGCCGTAACAGATTAATGATGCTGTTATCGGCAAGTTCTTGGGATTTTGATTACACCCCTCAATTTTGGTATGTTATATATACCAGAGAATCATATGATGCTTATCTTGCTGCAAAACAAAAGGCCGAAAAACTTTTAAAAGATGAAAGTGCCACAGATGATGAATTTGAAGCTATAATAATAGAATATAAAGATGCGCAAAAAAATTTGGTTGAAATTAATACCAATGAACCTAAAAGTGATAGCTATAAAAAATTAGTTTATTTGATACAAGACAGTTTTGATAATTATATGTATATCCCTGAGTATTTGTACAGTATTTATACAAAAGAAAGTTGCGACGCATATCTTGCAGCAACGCTAAAAGCAGAAGAGCTTCTTTCTGACGAAAATGCTACCGATGAAGAACTGGAAAATATGATAGAAGAATTTAAAACTGCACGTAACAATATTGTTAGCATTCAAAGCTCAGAGCCGGCAGAGGAAGAACTATTCACCAAACATGAGCACTGCTTTGTTGACTGGATGTATGACGATACGCATCACTGGCGTGAATGTGAGTGCGGCGATTGGGACGGTTATGGTGAGCATACATTTACAAAAGGCTTTTGCACAGTATGCGGCGCAGCAGACCCAACATATATTCCGTCTGTTTCAGATTCAAACGCAATTTATGGTGATGTAAACGGCGACGGCAAGATTACGGTTGATGATGTTACATTAATTCAGAAATCAGCAGTATTTCTTGTAACATTTGATAAAAACAAATCAATTCTTACCGATGTAAACAACGACGGTTTAATAAATGTTTTGGATGTTACTCTTATTCAGAAGTATATTGTAAAGCTCAATTACAATACTGAACTTGTAGGCAAGCCGGTCAAAACCAATTAAATCATCGTAATAATAAAATATGATTTTAAAACACCCCGCAGATCATCTGCGGGGTGTTTTTATATAATGACAGCCTAAATATTATGAGGAGGGAAAATCATACATTTTTGCATTATTTGTGTAATTTTAGAAAATACTATATACCTTGATAATTTATCTGTTTTATGCTATAATCGCTCATAACAGTTTATAAAAGAAGGTATATAACTATGCATCGACTGTCTTACAGTCTGAAGAATATAATTATAATTATTACTCTTGCACTTTCTGTAATAGTAACGGGAGGCGCGCTGTTATGTAATGATTCCTTCAATAAACATGATGGTTTTCTTGTTAATGAAATAGGTTGGAGCGGCGTAATTGTTTTTATAGGCGCTTTTTTTATTTTTGGTACGTTATTCTTTTTTTTTAAAAGACTAAAAACTTTTTCTCAAAAACAGCTTAATATATGTACCGCTGTTTTGTTTTTTATTTTAATTGCAGGAGAAGTTTTGTGTATTACGCTTTTTAACAGCGTTCCCGGAACAGACAGTTATACTACTCTTGATGAGGCTGTTGCAATTAAAGACGGATTTGACCGATACCTTGACGATTCTCTTGGGTATTTTGAAGGTTATAGCAATAACAACCTGTTCGTACTTTTAAATGCTGCTTATTTTAAGGCAATTTCTTTGTTTGGTTTTAAAAATTACTATCTTGCCGGATTTATACTTAACGCCTTAATAATTTTAATTTCATATTTTTTGGTGTTTCTTACGGTAAAAAAACTTTTTGGCTCAAAAAGGGCAGTCATGGTGCTTACACTTGGCATAGCAAATCCTGTTTATTGCTTTCTTATACAATGGATATACACCTGTATATCCAGTCTTTTACCGATGACACTCATTATATATTTGGGAGCTTGTATTTTTAAAGAAAGCCGAAAGCACAGGCTCATTATTTACGGAATAATTACAGGTTTTGTTTCGGCAATAGGATATTTTTTAAGACCCACCGTAGTATTCCCTATTTTTGCGTTTGCGGTATGCGCCGCGTTTTTTGTGTTTAAGTCAAAAAAAACCTTAAAGCAAAATTTTTTAAAGGCGGCTTGCGCGGGACTTTCCTTTTTAGTTGTTTTTTCCTGTACCTATTTTGCAACAAACAGCATAATTAATTCGTATGTTAAAGATCCCTCAAAAAATCTGCCCCTTACACATTGGTTAATGATGGGATTAAAGGGAAACGGTTCTTTTAACGATGACGATTATCAATTTACCAAAAGCTTTGATAATACAGAAGAGATGGAAAAAGCGAATATTAATGAAATAAAATCAAGAGTAAGTGAAATGGGCACATCAGGAGTTTTAAATCAGGGCTTTAATAAACTTTTATACACATGGTCAAACGGCTCTTATAAGTTTTATCGCCGCATATCTGTTGATTCAAGCAACAGCAGTATTTATAATTTCGTTTGTACACCAAAATGCAATGCATTTATAACATATTTGCAGTCGTTACATTTTGCAATTATGCTTCTGGTATGTGTAAGTCTTTGCTCTCAGTTGAAAAAGGCAAAAGACCGTCTGCTGCCTTTTACTGTAATGATTCTGGGGGGAATGGTTTTTTATACAATATGGGAGGCAAAACCTGAATACTCAATACCTTTTATTTTTATATTATTAATACTTGCAGCAGACGGATTCGACAGCTGTTTGAACGCATATAAAAGTGCTTCAAATAATCATATAATAACAGGAGAAAAGATCTCAACATGTGTAATCGCAATTATGATTATTGCAACCGCCGCGATGTTTGTTCAGCAATATAATGTATATGTAAATACTGATTATAAATTTAAAGATTACAGTGTTTATACAGGTACAGGTATAAGTTTCGAGAATTTCCCCGGTATTTATGAAGAAAATTCCATAATTGAACAGGAAATTTATATCAGCAAGCCTATAAACACCATTGAATTGAGTGCAGAAAAGACGGAATCTGACAGTGATGCAGAGTATAAAATATCGATCTATGACGGTAAAAACATTTTGTTGAACAGTAAAATTGTTTCAGCTCATGATTGCAAAAGCGGAAAGATAAAAATTAGTTTTGACAGTATCGGACCGTCAGGGCACACACCTCTTTCAATAAAAATAGAGCCTGTTTCATCTGAAATAAAACAGGACTCAATTTATTTTAAGTATATTGTTTCAAGGGGCCTTGACAGATATGACGGCGTTTGTACAGTTAACGGAGAGGAACAGCTGTCTGATTTAAATATAAATGTATATAATTCTTATTCAAGCAACTATTATTCAAAATCTCAATATATTTTATGTATGGGCGTGACCATTTTGTTTGAATTACTTTTGGGCTTATTTGTTATTAAGGATATACGCTCAAAAAAAGCAGCCGTCAAATGAGACACCCCTACCCAAAATTCTAAAATTAAGTACAATTGAGGAAAATAGCTTGTGTTGACTGAAAATCATCTTTCTTTTATAAATGTAAACATTGTTGTGTTGTTATCATAATTTAATGTAAGCGTCAAATTACCGTTATGATAATTTAGTTTTTGAGTTTCATTTCCGAAATTCACATCAACGGAAGTTCCGTTAAACGTATATGTACCGCTTCTGTTTATTCCAGCAAGGGTAGCATTGCATTTTCCGTCGTTTGTGAAATTAAATTCAAATTCATCATCTTTTAAATTAAGTGTTTTGTATGTAATTTTTTCTCCGTTAAGGGTTACGGTTGAAGGAGTCCATTTTCCAACAATTTCAGAGTCTGCGTTTTCACCGCATCCTGCAAAAAATGTTATTAAAATAAAAGCAGCGGTTAAAAAGACTGCAATTTTTTTGACTGTCAATTTTATCCCATCCTCAGTTTTATCTGTGATAATTATTTATTTTATTATAGCATCTTTATATATTTAGTCAAACTTTTATAGGCATTGCATTCATATTTCGAGATTGTTATTTCTTTTATCACATATCACAAAACAAAACCGCGCCCCGAGAAAGGGCGCGGTTAATTGCTGCAAAATCTTACTTATGTTTAGTTATGTAATTTATATAAAGAGAACTTTATCAAGTTCCTGTTTTTCAATAATTTTTGCGAGAGGCAGACCGAGTACGATAAGAACGCCGAGCTCGCCGAGCGCAACAAGTCCTCCCTGAATAAGGAAGTCTGCAAAATGGAAACCGCCCTCAACAAAGAAAAACTCTATTTCAAATCCAACAAAAAGACCGTTTGCAATTGCTGGCATAATTGCCGATAGAACCGGTAAAGAAAACAACCTTATGTTACGGAAAGCACGTATCAGAATTGCCGCAATAAGACTTGCAAGCGAACCGAAAATCAAATCATAAGGTCCTAAAACCGAAAGCGAGCTTATGTTTGCAATTACACAGCCTATTGTGAGTCCGGGTATTGCCGCAGGAGTAAAAACTGCAAGGATCGTGAGAATTTCCGATACTCTGAACTGCACCGCCATTGATGCCGAGCCCGGCAAAAGCGTGTTCTGCAAAAATGTCAGAACTGCGTAAAGCGCCGCAATTACAGCCGCCTGTACAATGTACTTTGTAGATTTTTTTGTCATATTAAATTCCTCCGTAGTGTTTTTTTATAGTCTGGATTTTGCGAACAGACTTTGCGTATTATATACGCAAGGTTTAATATATCACAAAAAAATACAAATTGCAATTGACGGAGCAAAGAAAATCAAGTAAAATAAAATTACAGTTATACAATAGGATGGTTTTTTTGAAATTTTTAAGAAAAAAAATCAATTTTTTTATTATTTTGGCATCAGGAATTTTTCTATTGCTTTCAGTGTTTTCTTTGTGCGGATGTTCAGTTGATATAAACTTAAAAAACGATTCATCAGACCGGAGCGTGGAGAAGTCAAGTCAGAAAAGTGAATTAAGCAGCACTGCATCTCAGCATAAAATTGAGGAAGTTAAAACTTTATACGGCTATGACAACATATCCGACCCTGTATCAAAACAAATTTATGATAAAATTGCCGACGTTTCTCAAAATGTTGAAGGTGAAGTAATAAATTTTGACGGAGATATTTCCGAAAAACAGATTTACGAAGCGATTGAAGCATATAAAAACGACCATCCGGAGGTATTCTGGATAAAATCGGGGTACAAATACTATAAAATCAACAGCACAACTCACATTGAGCTTTATTATACAATGACAGGCGATGAGCTTGTAAGCGCAAAGTCAAGGCTTGAAAGTAAACTCGACAGCATTGTTAAAGCCGCTCCCAAAAATGCAGGCGTGTACGAGTATGAGCTTTATGCCAATAACTACATTATTGACAACTGCGTTTATGATGACACCGCGGCGCAGGCGGAGGGCGTTGTGGGAAATGAAAACGACGCCTACGGTGCGCTTGTTGAACAAAGGGCCGTATGCGAGGGATATGCGCGCGCCTTTAAGCTGCTTTGCAATAAACTTGGCATTGAGTGTGTAAATATTACAGGTACAGCAGAAAACAGGGCTCACCAATGGAATTGTGCGAACATTGACGGAGAATGGTATCATGTTGATACAACGTGGAACGATTCTGAAGGGGAATGGACAAAAAACGATTATTTTAACCTTACGGATGAGCAAATTGAAAAAGATCATACGATAAACCGGCTGTTCGCTGAGATTAGTAATGAAGAATACGATGATAATTTGTCTTATAATCTGTATATTCCAAGCTGTACAAGTTTGACATATAACTATTACAGGCAAAGAGGATTTATTTTAACGGATTTAAAAGACGACGGCGGAGTTGTTGATGCTTTGGCGCAGGCGGCGGCAAAGAGAGAAAATTATTTCAGCATTGTAATTGACGGCAGTCTTGATTTTAACAAAACATTTGATACCGTAATTAATAAAGGTCGTTTTGCAGATTGGATACAGAAAGCAAACAGCAAAAATTCGTATTCACCGGCAATCAACAGCACTTGCAAGGTGTACAGAAAAGATAATATAAGAGTTATTACCGCTGTTCTTGAATACAAATCAGATAAGGAATGATGAAATGAAATACGATACAGGTATGTTTACTCTGCTGTCAAATGAACAAATTGCAGACGGAATTTTTGATATGAGAGTAAAAAATAAAAAAATTGCAGAGCTTGCAAAGTGCGGACAGTTTGCGCATATATATGTTCCGTCAAAAACTCTGCGCAGACCGATTTCGGTGTGCGACAGCGTAAACGGAGTGCTAAGACTTGTGTATCAGGTCAAGGGAGAGGGTACAAGACTGATGTCCCTTATGAAACCGGGAGATACAGTTGATATTCTTGCTCCGTTAGGAAACGGGTTTAATATACATAAAGGAAAACGGTATTGTCTTATCGGCGGAGGAATTGGTGTTCCGCCAATGCTGTTTACCGCAAAACAGACGGAAAATCCACTTGTTATAACGGGCTTTCGCAGCAAAGATTTAGTTATTCTTCAGAATGATTTTAAAAATGCGGGGGCTGAACTTGTGCTGACAACAGACGACGGCAGTGCCGGCGTTCACGGATTTGTAACGGACGTACTTAAAAACAGAATCAATGATTTTGACGAGGTCTGCGCCTGCGGCCCCGCCCCTATGTTAAAATCTATTGCGCAGGTATGCAGAGAAAACGGCAAGCCCTGCCAGATCTCGCTTGAAGAAAGAATGGGCTGCGGAATAGGCGCCTGCCTTGTATGTGCCGTAAAAATACGCAAAAACGGCGAAGAAATTATGCAGCACGTTTGTAAAGACGGACCTGTATTCAATGCTGAGGAGGTAGTATTTTAATGGCTGATCTGTCAGTAAAAATTGCCGGGGTTAAATTTAACAATCCCCTTATAGCCGCCTCGGGAACATTCGGTTTCGGCAGAGAATACGGTGAGTTCTATCCGCTTGAAAAGTTTGGAGGAATATCCTGCAAGGGTATTACACTTGAGCGTCGCAGCGGCAATCCTCCGCCGCGCATTGCGGAGACTCCCTCCGGGATTCTTAATGCCGTAGGATTGCAGAATCCCGGTGTTGACGTTTTTATTAAAGACGATTTGCCGTGGCTCAAACGTCAAAATACAGTTGTAATTGCAAACATTGCCGGGAACACACAGGAAGAGTACTGTGAAATGGCTGAAAAGCTGAGCGATTCCGATGTTGATATGATTGAAATGAACATCTCATGCCCAAATGTAAAAAGCGGAGGCGTGCAGTTTGGAACAAGCTGCGAATCCGTAGGAGAAATTACATCTGCGGTGCGCAGGCACTGCAAAAAACCTCTTATTGTAAAATTAAGTCCGAATGTCACCGATATTTCCGAAATTGCAAAGTCGGCGGAGGCAGGCGGAGCCGATGCTGTTTCAATGATAAACACCATTACGGGAATGAGAATTGACATAAATTCACGGCGCCCCATAATTCATAATAACACCGGCGGAATGAGCGGACCTGCTGTATTTCCCGTTGCGGTACGAATGGTATGGCAGGCTGCAAATGCAATAAATATTCCCATAATAGGGATGGGAGGTATTTCAACCTGGCAGGACGCGGTTGAAATGCTTATTGCCGGAGCGTCTGCACTGCAAATCGGAACTATACTTTTTTCTGACCCGTATGCTCCAATTAAAATTAACGAGGGGCTGAACGAATATCTTGACAAAAACGGAATTGAAAGCATCACGCAGCTTACGGGCACTATAAAGCCGTGGTAAATGAATAATTTATAAATAAAAATCCATAATAATTTCATATACGCCCTAAATGGGAGGATTATTATGGATTTTCTGCGTGTATTTTTAACTGCCCCAGCTTCTATAATTGCACTTTTTCTTATGACAAAGCTGATAGGCAACAAACAAATGTCAAACCTTACTATGTTTGACTATATAAACGGAATTACAATAGGGTCTATTGCCGCCGAAATGGCAACAAGTGAGTTCAGCGACTTTTGGGGATGTCTGCTTGCTCTTGTAATATATGGTTGTATTGTGATTTTGCTGTCGTTTCTGTCACAAAAATCAATTTTACTGAGAAGATTTTTTACGGGCAAGGCAATTGTGCTGTATGATAAAGGCAAACTTCATAAAAAGAATTTCAGCACAGCCAAAATTGATGTTGATGAATTTTTGACAATGTGCCGAACACAGGGATTTTTTAATCTTGATGAAGTTGAGACAATAATTCTTGAACAGAACGGACAGGTATCTATACTTCCAAAGGATGCCAACCGCCCGTTGACGCCCGACGATATGAAAATTCGCGTTCATCAGACGCGCCCCGAAGTGGTTGTGCTGACCGAAGGAAAAATACTTGATAAAAACCTGAAATACACAGGAAATAATGAGGAGTGGCTGCTGAAACAGCTTAAACAGCAGAACAAAAATCAGGAAGATGTGTTTATAGCAGTGTGCGACGGCGACAACAACCTGAAAATTTATGATGATTCCGGGGTGAACCCAACAAACGATATTTTTGAATAAACATTGTTTCTTACTCAGTTCAGCCTCCTTTATAAGGAGGTTTTCTTTTTGATTTTAGCACAGAGAATACCGTATGCTGAATTTAATTTTTATATATGCAATAAAATACTTGACAAAATGCGGGAAGATAGTTTATAATTGTAAATCGTGAGACATTATGTAACTGCGCTTTTTAACAGCATTTACAAATGTTAAACGTAAACAGCTTTGTTTGTGCAGAGCGTTTTATCAATTCTAAAAGGAGGGAGGATAAATATGCCTACATTTAATCAGTTGGTACGCAAGGGCAGAGAGGTTTCTGAAAAGAAAGCAAAGGCACCTGCTCTTTTAAAGGGCTGGAACTCAAAAAAGCGTGTTGCTATTGACCAGAATTCCCCGCAAAAGAGAGGCGTTTGTACCGCAGTAAAGACAGCAACGCCTAAAAAGCCTAACTCGGCGCTCAGAAAAATTGCCAGAGTAAGACTTTCTAACGGTATTGAAGTCAGTTCCTATATACCCGGAGTAGGTCACAATCTTCAGGAACACAGCGTTGTTCTTATTCGTGGCGGCCGTGTTAAGGATTTGCCCGGTGTTCGTTATCACATTGTTCGCGGCACACTTGATGCACAGGGTGTTTCGGGACGTATGCAGGCTCGTTCCAAGTACGGCGCAAAGCGTCCGAAAAAAGGTAAATAATTAGGAATTGACAAAACTCTTTTAACTTAAATTATTAAGTTCTGCTATGCGGCAGAAATTTTACTATATATTATATCGGTAGAATTTCTTGTTGGCATACGGGAGTTTGTCGCTTTCGAGTACCTGTGATATCTCAATTATTGTGAAGGAGGGAAGCAAAGTGCCAAGAAGAGGTTCTATTGCGAAGCGTGACGTATTACCCGATCCGCTTTATAATTCAAAACTTGTAACACGTCTTATCAACAATGTTATGTACGACGGTAAAAAGGGCGTTGCTCAAAAAATTGTTTACGGTGCATTTGAAATTATTGCTGACAAGACAGGTAATAACCCGCTTGAGGTTTTTGAACAGGCTATGGAAAACGTAATGCCCGTTCTTGAGGTTAAGGCTCGCCGCGTAGGCGGTGCCACATATCAGGTTCCTATGGAAGTTCGCCCCGAAAGACGTCAGACACTCGGTCT
The DNA here is from genome assembly GCA_947623205.1 of uncultured Clostridia bacterium. GTDB lineage: Bacteria > Bacillota > Clostridia > Oscillospirales > Acutalibacteraceae > Ruminococcoides. Next base: position 25,890 of record CANQGM010000001.1, on the reverse strand, counting down.
TCGCTGGATTACAACTTACTCAAGAACCAGAAGTGAAAAAACAATGAAAGAAAGACTTGCAGGAGAGATCCTTGATGCTACAAACAGTGCCGGCGGCGCATTTAAAAAGCGCGAAGACACACACAAGATGGCAGAAGCAAACAAGGCTTTCGCTCATTACAGATGGTAATTGACTTTACTTGTGTAATTTTAAGAGGAGGATTTTATGCCAAGACAGGTTTCACTTGAACAGACAAGAAATATCGGCATTATGGCGCACATAGATGCCGGTAAGACTACTACAACAGAGCGTATCCTGTATTATACCGGCGTAAACCATAAAATAGGAGAGGTACATGACGGTGCCGCTACAATGGACTGGATGGTTCAGGAGCAGGAACGCGGTATCACAATTACTTCAGCTGCTACGACCTGTTTCTGGAGAGGAAGCAGACAGCAGTATGACCCTTTCAGAATAAACATTATTGATACCCCCGGACACGTTGACTTTACGGTTGAAGTTGAGCGTTCACTTAGAGTGCTTGATGGTTCCGTAACAGTATTGTGTGCCAAGGGCGGCGTTGAGCCTCAGTCTGAAACAGTATGGCGTCAGGCTGATAACTACGGCGTTCCAAGAATGGTTTACGTAAATAAAATGGACATTATGGGTGCAAACTTCTTCCATGTTGTCCAAATGATGAAAGACAGACTTAAATGTAATGCTGTTCCAATTCAGCTTCCGATCGGTGCCGAAAGTGAATTCAGAGGTATTATTGACCTTATCACTATGAAAGCCGAAATCTATTATAACGAGGACGGCACTAAATATGGTGAGGAAGATATTCCTGAAGATATGAAAGACATCGCTGAGGAATACCATGAAAAACTCATTGAGTCAGTTGCTGAAATTGATGAAGCTCTTATGGAAAAATATTTTGGCGGTGAAGAAATTACCGTAGAAGAAATTAAAAGAGCTATCAGAAAAGCAACAATTGACAATGAAATGGTTCCAGTTTGCTGCGGTTCATCATATCGCAACAAGGGTGTTCAAATGCTTCTTGACGCAATTGTTGATTATATGCCGGCTCCTACCGATGTTCCTGCCATAAAGGGTACAGACCCCAACACAGGCGATGAAATTGAAAGACATTCGTCGGATTCGGAACCGTTTGCGGCTCTTGCATTCAAAATTGCTACCGACCCGTATGTAGGTAAGCTTTGTTTCTTCCGCGTATATTCAGGAATGGTTAAGGCAGGAACAACAGTTTATAACTCAGTTAAAGACAATAATGAACGTATGGGCAGAATTTTGCAGATGCATGCTAACGACAGAAAAGATATTGACTGCTGCTATGCAGGCGACATTGCTGCTGCCGTTGGACTTAAGAATACAACAACAGGCGACACACTCTGCGATGAGAAATCACCTGTAATTCTTGAGTCTATGGAATTTCCCGAGCCGGTTATCCGTGTTGCTATTGAGCCAAAAACAAAAGCCGGACAGGAAAAAATGGGTATTGCTCTTGCAAAACTTGCAGAAGAAGACCCAACCTTTAAAGCTTATACAGATGAAGAAACAGGTCAGACAATTATTGCAGGTATGGGTGAACTTCACCTTGAAATCATAGTTGACCGTCTTCTCCGTGAATTTAAAGTTGAAGCCAACATCGGTGCTCCGCAGGTTGCATACAAAGAAACTATCCGCAAGGAAGCTTCTGTTGATGAAAAATATGCACGTCAGTCGGGCGGTAAAGGTCAGTACGGTCACGTTAAGATCAATATCTTCCCGAACAAAGATAAAGGCTATGAATTTGTCAACAACATTGTCGGCGGCGCTATTCCAAAAGAATATATTCCTGCCGTTGACCAGGGTATTCAGGGAGCAATGCTCTCAGGTGTTGTTGCCGGCTATAATGTAGTTGACGTTAAGGTAGAACTTTATGACGGCTCTTACCATGAAGTTGACTCATCTGAAATGGCGTTTAAAATCGCAGGTTCAATGGCGTTTAAAAATGCCATGAAAAAAGCCGATCCCGTGCTTCTTGAACCTATAATGAAGGTTACGGTTATCGCTCCTGAGGAATATCTCGGCGACGTAATAGGCGACTTGAACTCACGCCGCGGCATGATTCAGAGCATGGAAGCAGAAAACGGCGCTCAGCGCGTTATTGCTCATGTTCCGCTTTCAGAAATGTTCGGCTATGCAACTGATATGCGTTCCAAAACTCAGGGCCGCGGTCAGTATGTTATGGAACCCGAAACTTATGCTGAAGTTCCTAAGAACATTGCTGAAAAGATAATGAGTGAAAGAGCCAAAAAAGACTGATTTGGTTTTTATACTCTTTTTTGAAAAAATGTATTGATTTTTTTGAAAAATATTGGTACAATATCTATAAATCTTTTGTTAAAATCTAAATTTTTACAACATAAGGAGGAATTTTCCAATGGCAAGAGAAAAATTTGAAAGAAATAAACCGCACGTAAACATTGGTACAATCGGACACGTTGACCATGGTAAAACAACACTTACCGCTGCTATTACAAAGGTTCTTAACCTTGAAGGCGACGCTGATTTCGTTGATTATGCTAACATCGATAAGGCTCCCGAAGAAAGAGAACGCGGTATCACAATCAACACAGCTCACGTTGAGTATGAAACAGATAAGCGTCACTATGCACACGTTGACTGCCCAGGTCACGCTGACTATGTAAAGAACATGATTACCGGTGCTGCTCAGATGGACGGCGCTATCCTCGTTGTATCTGCTGCTGACGGTCCTATGCCTCAGACAAGAGAGCACATCCTTCTTTCACGTCAGGTTGGCGTACCTTATATCGTAGTATTTATGAACAAGACCGACCAGGTTGACGACCCTGAGCTTCTTGAGCTTGTTGAAATGGAAATTCGTGACCTTCTTAATGAGTACGAGTTCCCGGGCGATGACACACCAATTATAAAGGGTTCAGCTTATGTTGCTCTTACAAGCTCATCTAATGATACTAACGCTCCTGAATACAAGTGCATCCATGAGCTTATGGACGCTGTTGACGAATTTATTCCTACACCTGACCGTAAGGCTGACCAGCCATTCCTTATGCCTGTTGAGGATGTATTTACAATCACAGGCCGCGGTACGGTTGCAACAGGTAGAGTTGAAAGAGGACAGGTTAAGACTTCTGAAGAGGTTGAAATCGTTGGTCTTACTGATGAAAAGAGAAAAGTTGTTGTTACAGGTCTTGAAATGTTCAGAAAGACACTTGACTATGCTGAAGCAGGCGACAACGTAGGCGTACTTCTCCGTGGTGTTCAGAGAAACGAGATCCAGAGAGGTCAGGTACTTGCAAAGCCGGGTACAATTCATCCTCACACAAAGTTCCGCGGTCAGGTTTATGTTTTGACTAAGGACGAAGGCGGTCGTCATACACCGTTCTTCAACAACTATCGTCCGCAGTTCTATTTCAGAACAACCGACGTTACAGGTACAATTACACTTCCCGAAGGCGTTGAAATGTGTATGCCGGGTGATAACGTTGAAATGGACGTTGAACTTATTACTCCTATCGCTATCGAAGTTGGTCTTCGTTTCGCTATCCGCGAAGGCGGCAGAACAGTAGGTTCAGGTGCAGTTATCGCTATTAACGAATAATTTTAAATTAATCGTTTTTAACCGAATTAATTTTAAGCCGACATCATTTATTGTGATGTCGGCTTTTTATTTGGTGTATATTAGTGTAATTAATTCTTTATAGAAAATAGCTGTTAATTTATTATAATGGTTAAATAGAATGTCATATATTTACAAATAAATACAAATTATTATAAAATTCAATAAAAAAACAGGAAAATATTGACAAATAATTTTTTGTGATTTATAATAACTATAACAGCAATATAATAAAATATTTTTTTATAAAGCTGTTATATTTTAAAAAAGGAGAAACTTTTATGAAAAAGATTTTAGCATCAATTCTGTCAACAATTATATTGTTAACATCAATTTCCTGCATAACAGCATTTGCAGAAGAAACAAATGTACCGTTTGTAAGCGGTCATTATGGATTTATTGATTTTGACAAATATCCGGCAGTTTTCCCGCAAAAAAAAGCTGAAAAACTACCGCTTGATGCTGAAACCGAAAATCAGATAAAAAAAGACTATGCTGATTATTGCAACGGATACGATAGTACGGATTATAATTATACTGTATCAGATGTTTCAGATGTTGACTACTACGATACTTTGAGCGACGGCAGTATGCTTGTTTTTTGCGATATTTTAGGTACAAAGTATTTGACGAAAGTAGATACACAGGTAATAGGCAAATATATTTATGAAGTATATACTGCAGGAATGGATGTAATGATATATAAAAATCATCAGTTTACAGGTATATTAGACGCATATTTAAACGGAGAAGTTTCAGATGATTTGCTCGACGAAATTGCAGATATACTCTATTTTGGCAAATTTGTAACAAACGATAGTTCATTTGATAATAAATCAGCAACTGTGTCTGTATCTACTGCTGACACAGCTCGTAATATAACAGGCGGCAATAACGCTAACGGTTCAATACCTACGGGACAAAGCAATAGTATTATTTTATTTGTTGGATTACTTACTTTAGTCTCAGGCTTTGCTTTTGTTTGCATTGAAAAGCGAAAAGGACATTAATTTTTAAATTAAAAAAAGGGTGCGGCAATTTTGCCGCACCCTTTTTTGCTATTTGGGGTATGAATATCACATAAAAATACACACACGTTTCCGGGTGTGCCATAAAAGATAAAATAAAGTGCCGCAAAGGATTTTAATTCTTTTGCGGCACTAAAATGTAAAAAATTTATAAAACTGAGAAAAATTAAAAGTTTTTTAAAAAAATCCTCTTGACAAGCCGCCCAAAGGGTTATAAAATAGTAAAATGCACCATAATGGGGATATATACCGACGAATACGGAATTTTTTTTAAAAATCTTTTTGATACAGGGATATTATCACAAAAATCCGTTTGTGTCAAGAAAAAATTTTTATCAAATTTTTAGACCCTCTCAGCAGCCCCATTACCCATTAAGTTATATAAATTAAGGAGTGATACGCCTATGGTTAATGTGAAACCGGTAAAGCTTGGAAACACCGAGAGAATGAGTTTTGGCAAAATTGATGAAGTTATAGATATGCCTAACCTTATCGAGGTGCAGAAGGAATCTTACAAATGGTTTCTTAACGAAGGTCTTAAAGAAGTGTTTAAGGATGTTTCGGGTATTACGGATTATCAGAACAACCTGGTACTTGATTTTATCGATTATTCACTTGATACGGACCACCCCAATTACAGCGTAATTGAGTGTAAAGAGCGTGACGCAACATACTCGGCGGCGTTGAGAGTCACCGCACGGCTGCTTAACAAATCAACCGGCGAAATTAAAGAAAGCAATGTGTTTATGGGAGATTTTCCGCTTATGACCCCAGGCGGCACATTCATAATTAACGGTGCTGAACGCGTTATTGTATCTCAGCTTGTAAGAAGCCCGGGCGTATATTATAAAATGGAGCATGACAAAACAGGTAAGGAGCTTTACTCAACAACGGTAATTCCAAACCGCGGTGCATGGCTTGAATATGAAACCGACGTAAACGACATTTTCTATGTGCGTATTGACAAAAACCGTAAGCTGCCCGTAACATCATTTATAAGGGCGCTCGGTCTTGGAACTAATGCTGAAATTCTTGAATATTTCGGTGATGATGAGAGAATCAAAGCAACATTTGAAAAAGACCCTGCAACAAATGTAGAACAGGGTTTAATAGAGGTTTATAAAAAACTCCGTCCGTCAGAACCTCCGACAGTTGAGAGTGCACAAACACATATAAACAATTTGTTTTTTGACCCCAACCGCTACGATATGTCGCGTGTGGGAAGATATAAATATAATAAAAAACTCGGCATTGCCAACCGAATTGAAAATCAGATTCTCGCCGAGCCTGTCGCAAATCCGCGTACGGGTGAGATTTTGGCATTAAGAGATGAAAAAATCTCAAAAGAGAAGGCGCTTGAAATTGAAAACGCAGGCGTAAATGTTGCTTATGTAAAGGCAGCAGATGAAAAAATAGTAAAGGTAATTTCAAACGGAATGGTCGACATTAAATGTTATGTTGACTTTGACGCGGAAAAGGAATGCGACATACGCGAAAATGTTCGTTTTGATATTCTATGCGAGATTCTTGATGCTGCCAAAAATGAGAAAGAACTCAAAAGTATGCTGAAAGAACGTGCAGAAGAGCTTGTCCCCAACTATATTACAGTTGACGATATTTTTGCAACAATCAACTACCTTAACTGCGTTGCTCACGGAATTGGAAACACAGACGATATAGACCACCTTGGAAACAGACGTATCCGCTGCGTAGGAGAGCTTTTGCAAAATCAGTTCAGAATCGGTTTTGCACGTCTTGAAAGAGTTGTAAGGGAAAGAATGACAACACAGTCACAGGATATGGACTCGCTTTCTCCTAATTCACTTATTAATATACGTCCTGTAACAGCAGCTATAAAAGAGTTTTTCGGTTCTTCGCCGCTGTCGCAGTTTATGGACCAGACAAACCCGCTTGCAGAGCTTACTCACAAAAGACGTCTTTCAGCGCTCGGCCCGGGCGGACTTTCCCGTGACCGTGCAGGATTTGAGGTTCGTGACGTTCACTACACACACTATGGTCGTATGTGTCCTATCGAAACTCCTGAAGGACCAAATATAGGTCTTATTTCATATCTTGCGTCTTTTGCCCGTGTGAACAGATACGGCTTTATAGAAGCTCCTTTCCGTAAAATTGATAAAAAGACCGGAATTGTAACAAACGAAGTTGTATATATGACTGCCGATGTAGAAGACAACTATACTGTTGCTCAGGCTAACGAACCGCTTGACGAAAACGGAAGATTCGTAAACTCAAGAGTAGTAGGACGCTACCGTGACGAATTTGTTGAGCTTTCGCCTGACAGATTCGATTATATGGACGTATCTCCGAAAATGGTTGTGTCCGTGGCAACGGCAATGATCCCGTTTTTGGAAAACGACGACGCAAACCGTGCTCTAATGGGTGCAAATATGCAGCGCCAGGCAGTTCCGCTCCTGCGCTCACAGGCTCCTATTGTGGGCACGGGTATGGAATATAAGGCGGGCACAGACTCCGGTGTTTGTATTCTTGCCGAAGAAGACGGCGTTGTAATGAGTGTTGACGCGTGCAATATCCGTGTTCAGTATGATTCGGGCAGAGTTCAGGACTTTAATGTTATCAAATTCCTGCGCTCCAATCAGGGCACATGCTTTAACCAGCGTCCCATTGTATCTCGCGGACAGCGCGTAAGAAAGGGCGAAGTCCTTGCGGACGGACCTGCAACCGACAACGGAGAAATTGCGCTTGGAAAAAACGCGCTCATCGGCTTTATGACTTGGGAAGGCTACAACTATGAGGACGCTGTTCTCATAAGTGAAAAGGTTGTTCGCGACGACGTTTATACTTCAATTCATATTGAAGAATACGACATTGAGGCAAGAGATACAAAGCTTGGCGCCGAAGAAATAACAAGAGATATTCCAAATGTCGGAGACGATATGCTTAAATATCTTAATGAAGAAGGCATAATTCAGATTGGTGCCGAAGTTCATGCAGGCGACATTCTTGTTGGTAAGGTTACGCCAAAGGGTGAAACAGAGCTTACTGCCGAAGAAAGACTTCTCCGTGCAATATTCGGTGAAAAAGCAAGAGAAGTAAGAGATACATCGCTCAGAGTTCCACACGGTGAGTGCGGTACGGTTGTTGACGTAAAGGTATTTACTCGTGCCGACAGCCGAAACGAGCTTCAACCCGGAGTTAATAAAGTTGTAAGAGTTTATCTTGCATTAAAACGTAAAATAAGCGTTGGTGACAAAATGGCAGGACGACACGGAAATAAGGGTGTTGTTTCAAGAATTTTGCCTGTTGAAGATATGCCGTTTTTGCCGGACGGCACCCCGCTTGATATTGTACTTAACCCATTGGGCGTACCGTCACGTATGAACATCGGTCAGGTGCTTGAGGTTCATCTCGGATATGCGGCAAAGGCGCTTAATTGGAAGATAATGACTCCCGTATTTGACGGTGCGCATGAACAGGATATTTTCCAGTCGCTTGAGGATGCGGGATACAGTCCTGACGGAAAAACATGGCTTATTGACGGTCGTACGGGCGAACGCTTTGACCACCCTGTAACAGTAGGCTATATGTATTACCTTAAACTGCATCACCTTGTTGATGAAAAGATCCATGCAAGAAGCACAGGTCCATACTCTCTTGTTACTCAGCAGCCTCTGGGCGGTAAAGCTCAGTTCGGCGGACAGCGTTTTGGTGAAATGGAAGTTTGGGCACTTGAGGCTTACGGCGCAGCATATACACTTCAAGAAATTCTCACCGTTAAGTCGGATGACGTTGTTGGTCGTGTAAAGACATACGAGGCAATAGTTAAAGGTCAGAATATTCCTTCTCCGGGTATTCCGGAATCATTCAGGGTCCTTATTAAAGAGCTTCAGTCACTTTCTCTTGACGTTCGTGTTCTTAATAACAACGGTGAGGAAATTGACCTTAAACAGAAATTTGACGAGGACGAGGACCTTGCTGAGGCAACCGTAACAGAATTTGAAGAAGAAAACGTAATGACTTCTATGGACGGATTCGGTCTTGACGAGGGCGGCGAAGAAGGCAATATTTTTGATGAATCTTTGCTTGCAAGTGAAGATAATGAAGACGAAGTATTTGGCTACGATAATTACAACAGCGATGAAATGTAAGGAGGCAGCACAATGATAGACAATAATGTTTTTAATTCAATTAAAATCGGACTTGCTTCTCCTGAGCAAATAAGAGCATGGTCTTACGGTGAGGTTAAAAAACCTGAAACGATCAACTATCGTACTTTAAAGCCGGAGCGTGACGGTCTGTTCTGCGAACGTATTTTTGGACCGACAAAAGACTGGGAGTGTCACTGCGGTAAATACAAAAGAATACGTTTTAAGGGAAAAATCTGCGACCGCTGCGGCGTTGAGGTTACGCGCGCAAAGGTAAGGCGCGAGCGCATGGGTCATATTGAGCTTGCCGCTCCAGTTTCACACATCTGGTACTTTAAGGGTATTCCGTCAAGAATTGCGTTAATGCTTGACATTTCTCCAAAGCTGCTTGAAAATGTGCTTTATTTTTCACAGTACATTGTCACAGACCCGGGCGACTGCCGTGACCTTACAAAATGTCAGTGCCTTACTGAAAGAGAATACAATGATATGCGTGAAAAGTATGAAGATGACTTTGAAGCGGATATGGGCGCTGAGGCAATTAAAAAGCTTCTTGCCGAAATTGACCCAGAGATCCTTTCAAGTGAGATAAAAAAGGAGCTTGAGAATGCTTCGGGTCAGAAGCGTGTACGTCTTTTAAAGCGTCTTGACGTAGTAGAAAGTTTCAGGCTGTCGAAGAACCGTCCTGAATGGATGATTCTTGATGTTATTCCGGTAATTCCACCCGATATACGCCCTATGGTACAGCTTGACGGCGGACGTTTTGCAACATCAGATTTAAACGATCTTTACCGCCGCGTTATCAACCGTAACAACAGACTTAAAAAGTTGCTGGAACTCCATGCTCCCGAAATTATTATACGCAACGAAAAAAGAATGCTTCAGGAGTCGGTTGACGCTCTTATTGACAACGGAAGACGCGGAAGAGCTGTTACGGGACCTAATAACAGAGCATTAAAGTCACTGTCTGATATGCTGAAGGGTAAGCAGGGACGTTTTCGTCAGAACCTTCTTGGAAAACGTGTTGACTACTCGGGTCGTTCGGTTATTGTTGTAGGACCTGAATTAAAGATGTATCAGTGCGGTCTTCCAAAGGAAATGGCACTTGAACTTTTCAAACCGTTTGTTATGAAACGACTTGTTGAAACAAAGGCCGTTATAAATATAAAGGCGGCAAGAAAAGCAGTTGAGCGTGCAAAAGATGAGGTTTGGGATGCACTTGAAGTTGTAATTAAGGGACATCCGGTTCTTCTTAACCGCGCGCCTACGCTGCACCGTCTTGGAATTCAGGCATTTGAGCCTATTTTGGTTGAAGGCCGTGCACTTAAGCTTCATCCGCTTTCATGTACTGCTTACAATGCAGACTTCGACGGCGACCAAATGGCTGTTCACGTTCCGCTTTCGGCAGAAGCACAGGCTGAAGCAAGATTTTTGATGCTTGCGGCAGGCAATCTGCTTAAACCTTCCGACGGTCAGCCTGTTACGGTTCCTACACAGGATATGGTTCTCGGTTCTTACTATTTAACACTTGACAAAGACGGAGAGAAGGGCGAAGGCAAGGTATTCCGTGATGTTGACGAAGTTATGATGGCCTACAGAACAGGAGTTATTGAGCTTCATTCAAAAATTAAGGTTCGCCGTGAAATTAAAGTTGACGACAAAATCGAATCTGCCATTATTGATACAACAATAGGTAAAATTATATTTAACCAGCCCATTCCACAGGATCTTGGGTTTGTAGACAGAAGCAAACCGGAAAACAGATTTAAGTTTGAGGTAGACTTCCTTGTAGGAAAATCAGGTCTTAAAAAAATAATAGACAGATGTATTAAAATTCACGGTGTAACAAAAACAAGCGAAGTGCTTGACGATATTAAGGCACAGGGATATAAATACTCAACAAAGGGCGCAATTACGGTTGCCGTATGTGACGCAGTTATTCCGCCTGCCAAAAAAGATATTATTGCAAAAGCCGAGGAACAAATTGACATTATTCGCGAAGAATATATGATGGGTCTTCGTTCAAACGAGGAGCGTTACGATGAGGTTCTCCGCATATGGGAAAAGGCAACAAATGACGTAACGGATGCGCTTCAGAAAAATCTTGACCGCTATAATCCGATATTTATGATGGCTGATTCCGGTGCGCGCGGAAGCATGAGTCAGATTAGACAGCTTGCGGGTATGCGCGGACTTATTGCTAACACATCGGGACGAACAATTGAAATTCCCATCAGGGCAAATTACCGTGAAGGTCTTAACATTCTTGAATACTTTATTTCTTCACGCGGTGCCCGTAAAGGACTTGCAGACACCGCTCTTAGAACAGCCGACTCAGGTTACCTTACGCGCCGTCTTGTTGACGTATCGCAGGAGGTTATCATACGCGAAGAGGACTGCGGAACCACCGAAGGACTTGAGGTTTTTGACATAAAAGTAGGCGATTCAAATGTTATTGAAGGACTTCACGAACGTCTTATAGGCCGCTATCTCCTTGATGATTTCTGTGATTCAAACGGCAACGTGCTTGTTTCAAAAGATGTTCTTATCGGAGATAAAGAGGCGGATATAATTGTAGATTCCGGCGTTGAAAGCATTAAGATACGTTCTGTTCTGGCCTGCCGCGCTAAGCACGGAGCCTGCAGAAAGTGCTACGGTGCAAACCTTGCAAACCGTCAGCGCGTTACGGTTGGCGAGGCGGTCGGTATTATTGCCGCCCAGTCAATTGGTGAACCGGGTACACAGCTTACAATGAGAACCTTCCATACGGGCGGCGTTGCGTCTGCTGAGGATATTACACAGGGTCTTCCCCGTGTTGAAGAACTTTTTGAGGCACGCAAGCCTAAGAGTCTTGCGATTATCAGTGAAATTGACGGAGAGGTTCGTTTTGAAGAAATCAAGAAAGCGCGCCATGCCGTAGTTTACAATAAAGAAACAGGAGAAGAAAAGGCATATCTTATTCCATTTGGTTTCCGTGTTAAGGTAGAGGAAGGTCAGCAAATAAAGAAAGGCGACAAAATTACCGACGGCGCTGTAAATCCGCATGACATTCTTGAAATTTTAGGACCCGAGGCAGTAATGAACTACCTCATTTCGGAGGTACAGAGCACATATCGCCTTCAGGGTGTTGAAATTAACGATAAGCACATTGAGGTCATCGTTCGCCAAATGATGCGCAAGGTAAGAATTGACGACGCCGGAGACACAAACTTTATGGTTGGTCAGTCATACGATAAAAACGAAGTCTTTTATGAAAATCAAAAGATTAAAAAGCGCATTGCGGAGGGTGAAGAGAACCTCAGAGAAGCAACATACACTCAAACGCTTCTCGGTATTACAAAGGCTGCTCTTGCAACCGACAGCTTCCTTTCAGCCGCATCGTTCCAGGAAACAACAAAAGTTCTTACTGATGCTGCTCTCAAGGGCAAGGTTGATCCGCTTATGGGTCTGAAAGAAAATGTAATTATCGGTAAGGTAATTCCTGCCGGTACCGGTATGCAGCGTTATTCAAATGTTGACCTTGAATGTAAAGAAATTCCGGAGTTAAAAAATTATTATGATGACTACAATTATTTAAATAATGAAGACAAAGGTAGTCTTTTACATGATAATTATTATGATGATGATTATGACGACGGAAGATTTATTAAGGAATATAAATAAGCAAAATTAAACCTTAAAGGGGTTGTCTCAAAGTGTGAACAGTGGTAACTGTTCTGTTTGGGGCAGCCCCTTTTTAGTTAGAAGCATATTATATAAATAATTTTAAATGAATAAATGCATACACAAATTAATAGAGGAAAAATAAATATTAAAATTTATAATTAACCTGTTAAAATGAACTACATTATTATTGAAAAAAAACCTTATAAATGATATAATACTTATAATTATGTTACAATAAGTAAAAATATAAGCTTATGCGCCGGTTTGGCTGATTGAAAAAAGGGGAATTAAAATGCCGATTAAAGTTACGTTGCTCGCACATACTCCGAATCCGGAACAGACTGTTGCAATGGCGGCAAAACTGTGCTACTCGCCGTCTGACATTGAAAATATCCGCGACGGACTCACCCCGGAAAAAACATCGGATTTTTTAAATATGCTTGCTGACCTCGGCCATGCAAGTCCTACCGAGCATGCCTCGTTTACATTTGGAATCGAGGGTATTTCCCGCGCTTGCTCACATCAGCTTGTACGGCACAGAATTGCTTCATACAGTCAGCAGTCGCAAAGATATGTTGACGGAACGAGGTTTGATTTTGTAACGCCGCCCGAAATTCAAAAAAATGAAAAAGCTCTTGCGGCGTTTAACAAGGCTATTTTGTTGCAGTCAGAGGCATATAAGGAGATAAGAAACGCGCTTCTTGCCGGATATATCAGAGAAAACAGCGAAAACAAACCAAGCGGCACGGACGATGAGATAATTGAAAAATTTAAGGCTGAAAACAAAAAACAGTATTCTGCATTTGAAAAAAAGGCAAACGAGGACGCACGGTTTATTCTTCCTAATGCCTCAACAACAAAAATAGTATGTACTTTCAATGCGCGCAGTCTTAATAACTTTTTTGCGCACCGCTGCTGCAACCGCGCTCAATGGGAAATAAGAGAGGTTGCCGAGCAAATGCTCTTGCAGTGCATTAAGGTTGCGCCGAACCTGTTTAAAAACTGCGGTCCGGCCTGCCTGTTCGGTCCATGTCCCGAGGGCAAAATGTCATGCGGAAGACAAAAAGAAATGAGAGAAAAATACGGCAGACAATAATTTGATTGAGGATACGCATATGGACAGCAAAATAATAGTGATTGAAGGTCTTGATGGAAGCGGCAAGGCAACGCAGACGAAAATTCTTTCAGACAAGTTGAAGGCAGCAGGAAAAAAAGTAAAAAAACTTGAATTTCCCGATTATGCAAACCCGAGCTCCTCACTCGTTAAAATGTACCTTGGCGGCGCATTCGGGGACAAGCCCGAAGATGTAAATGCATATGCAACGTCCGCATTTTACGCTGTTGACAGGGTGGCAAGCTATCTTCAGTTTTGGAAGAATGATTATCTTAACGGAGCAACAATTTTAAGCGACCGCTACGCGACCTCAAATTTAATTTACCAGATGTCAAAGCTTCCAAAAGAGGAATGGAACGCATTTATTGAGTGGCAAAACGACTTTGAATATTTAAAGCTGCAAATTCCCAAGCCAAACGCTGTTATTTATCTTGATGTTGAGCCTGAGGTCTCGCAAAAGCTTTTGGAAAAGCGCTACCAAGGCGACAAATCAAAAATGGATTTGCACGAGAAAAATCTGAAATTTTTACTCGATTGCCGAAAATGTGCTCTTTATGCCGCTCAAAAATGCGGCTGGACTGTGATTAATTGCTGTGAAAACGGAGAAATTAAATTAATAGAAAAAATATCCGAAGAAATTGAAGAGGCGATACTAAAAATTTTATGATTGAATTTAGGAAAATCAGAAAATCGGACATTGACAATTTCAGAAAGTATTATGATTACAGCGAGGCTGTCGGCTGCGATGTAAATGTGCTTAACGCTTATATGTGGCGCAACGAGTACAACATAAAGTTTGCTGAAATCGACGGCACGCTGATCAAGGCATATTTCAGGCAGGATCAGAATATTTGGGGTTATTGTATGCCGACCGGCAAAAACATTAAAGGCGCTCTCAACAGCATAATGAGCGACGCAAAAGAAAGAAATATCAAGCCGTATATGGTTATGCTGACTACCGGTCAGCGCGGAATGCTTGAATCAACTTTTCCGTCAATGTTTATTTATGAGCGTTCTCCCGAAAATCAGGACTACATTTATCTTACAAAAGACCTTGTAATGCTTGAGGGCAAAAAATTTCATTCAAAACGCAACCATATATCAAGGTTTTATAAAACTTATCCCGATAATCATTTTGAAACAATTGATTCTTCAAACAAGAATGACGCATTTCAGGTAGTTCTTGACTGGTGCAAAGAGAATAATTATGACGCGCGCAATTATGAAGAGGCAAGGGTAATTAAGGACGCCCTTGAAAATATGGATGAGTTCGGTATGCGAGGGGCCGTGCTTTATGTTGAAGAAAAACCTGTTGCCATGACGCTTGGAAGTGAAATTTCACCTTTTGTCTTTGACATTAACTTTGAAAAAGCTCTGCGGGAATATGACGGAGTTTATGCGGTAATTAATAATGAGTTTGCAAAATTGCTGACATCTTACAAATATATAAACAGGGAAGAGGATATGGGACTTGAAGGTCTGCGAAAGGCAAAGCTTTCGTATAATCCTCAAATTATACTCGACAGATTTAATGCAAGGTTTAAATAATGAGCTTATCATTTAAAAAAGCTGATCATTCCGACATTCCAAAACTTAAAAAGCTGTGGGCAGTGACCTTTAATGAAAAACAGCAGGCGGTCGATTTGTTTTTTAACAAAAATTTTGAAAATCTTTCCGCATACTGTGTTTATGATGGTGATTTGACCGTTTCCGCGCTGTATCTTGTCCACGGATATTTAAACGGACAAAAGGCGCATTATCTTTGCGGTGCTTCAACTTTGCAACTGTACCGCAAACGTGGTATAATGGGAAAGCTGATAGAATATGCTTTATATGACGCCCGAAAAAACGGAGATGTTTATTCGCTGCTGTTTCCTGCAAATGACAAACTTTATTCATTTTACGGCAGGTTCGGTTATATTGCCGACTGTACGGCAAAAAGGCTGTCAATTTCAAGGCGGCAGCTTGAAAGCTTTGAGTATGACGGCATAAATTCTGATTTGCCTTATGATTATGAGCAGCTGCAATTAAAATGCTTTAAAAAAGATTTTCTTTTGCAAAACAATAAATTCGTTGAATTTGCAGCTGAGTATTATGCGGCTTACGGTGTGAAGGCAGTGCGCGGCAAAGGGTGCTTTGCTCTTTATGAGGAGTATGATGACTGCGCCGATGTTTTTTATTCGGCATATGCCGACTTTAGCGAGCTTAAAACGCTTTTGCTTAAAAGTACAAATGCACACCGGTTTGTTTTTACGGGTAAAGCCGACAACGGCGTATTTAAGGACTCAAAAACGCAAAAATTCGGAATGATAAAATCTCTTGACGGATGTCATAAAATTCCCCAAGACGTTTTTATAGGAATAACTTTAAACTGAAAGGAAATTCTGTATGTTTTATATTTTTCTTGCCGAAGGTTTTGAAGAAACAGAAGCTCTTGCTGCTCTTGACGTAATGCGCCGCGCAGGGCTTGATGTAAAAACAGTGGGTGTTACAGGCGAGTTTGTAACAAGCTCTCATAAAGTTACCGTAAAGTCTGACATTGGCCCCAATGCGGTAGATTTTGAGAATATAGAAGGCGTTGTTCTTCCCGGCGGAATGCCCGGAACAATTAACCTTGAAAAATCAGACATAGTAATAAGCTGCGTAAAGTATTGCTATAACAACAATAAAATAGTTGCGGCAATTTGTGCCGCGCCGTCAATACTCGGTCATCTCGGAATGCTAAAGGGCAAAAAGGCAACCTGCTTTCCGGGCTTTGAAGCCGAACTTGACTGTGCCGAATATACTGCTGACCACACCGCGGTTGACGGAAAAATAATAACTGCCAAGGGCGCGGGATGCGCAATTGAATTTGGTCATGCAATAGTTAAATCGGCACTTTCTCAGGAAGTTGCAGACAAAGTTATAGATGATATGCAATGCCTGTAAAAAATTTAAACGACAGGAAAAATGCTTTGAGAGCAAAGCACAGAAAACTGCATCTTATGTGCCCTTCAGACATAAAAAACAAACTTGACAATTCACTTGCCAAGGCTTTTTTAAAGCTGGATGAATATAAAAACTGCAATACGCTTTTTTCGTTCGTGTCTTCTCAAATTGAAGTAGATACTTTAAAAATAATGGAAACCGCTCTTAAAGACGGTAAAAGGCTTGCCGTACCCCGGTGTGCGGACAAAGCGGGTCATATGGATTTCTATTATATAACATCGCTTGACCTGCTTGAAAAAGGCGCGTACTCCATAATGGAGCCGTCACCGCTAAAATGCGAAAAAGTAAACGATTTATCTGACGGAGTGTGTATCGTGCCGGGTCTTTGTTTTGACCTGTACGGATACAGACTCGGTTTCGGCAAAGGCTATTACGACAGATTTTTGCAGAATTTCGGCGGAATAACGGTTGGTTTGTGTTACTCACGCTGTGTTGAACACAAACTGCCCACAGGCAATTTTGATATACCCGTTGACATTCTGATTACAGAAAAATATACTAACTACACAAAAATGTGTTTGGCGAAGGAATGATAAAATGAGCCTCGACAACTATGATGAAACCGAAAAAATGATTGAAGAACAGCGCCGCAAAAAGGTTGAACAGTTCAGACTTAATATTGATGAAAGCAATTTTGACGAAAACGGTGAAAAGTTCAGCTATGACGAACAGCCGGAGCTTAATTCGTACAGCGGTCAGGACGTAAAGGAACGTATGGCGCGTGACTCAAAGCAGGTGCTAAAGCAAAGAAAAAAAGAAGAAAAAAAGTTGCTGAAAGGCAAAAACAGGCGCAACCGCCGTACATTCCGCATAATATGGGTCGTTTCGGTCGTTATTGTCGGAGCTATGCTGTCTGTATTCATAATATCCGGCATGAACGATATGCTTGCAATCAACCGCCCCGATCCGTCAACTGTAAATATAAACATTCCAAAAAATCCCACAGTTGACGATATTGCCGATTTGCTTGAGAAAAACGGCGTAATTGACCAAGCCTCATACTTTAAAATGTTTGCGGCTATCACAAAATCGACCGATGGATTCATGCAGGGTACATACAAAATACGCAAAAATATGGATTATGAGGCGATAATAAATTATTTGATGAGCAACAGCCGAACCGATATAATTTCGGTAACGATCACCGAAGGTCAGAATATTCTTGAAATTGCGGATACGCTGAAAGAAAAAGGCACCCTGAGCGATACGGACAAGTTCCTTGAACTTTGCAATTCTGACCGGTTTGATGAAGATTTCAGTTTTCTTAAAGAAATTAAAAACGGAGATGACCGTTACTTTAAGCTTGAGGGGTATCTGTATCCCGATACATACGAGTTTTATAAAAATGAAAACCCGGAGGATGTAATATACCGTTTTTTGAATAACTATGAAACAAAACTCGGAGAAAAGCAGGATGTTGAGGGTTATGATAATCTTATAACCGTCAGAAAAATGATTGATGAGAACAACAGAGGATATTCTGTTGATCAGGTTATGACTATCGCTTCAATAATTCAGGCAGAGGCGGCATATACCGATGATATGTATTATATTTCTTCCATTCTGCACAACCGACTGACAGCAAACGCTGATTTGGGCGTTTCCAACCTCGGTCTTGACTCAACAAAGTTTTATCCTTACAGAAGAGCTGATGATGTGCCCGACGGCAAAGGCGACGATTACACGAGCAAATATGATACTTACTCTAAGCCGGGGCTTCCCGCAGGCCCTATCTGCAATCCCGGAATGGAGGCAATAAAGGCGGCATTAAATCCAAAAGATACAAATTATTATTTCTTCTGTCACGACAAAGACGGCAACGCATATTATGCGGCAACAATCAACGAACATAACGCAAACTTGGAGTCCATTGAAAACAATGATTAATAAACCTGAAATTCTGTCACCTGCGGGTGACGCGGAGTGTTTGAACTCGGCAATTGATTTTGGAGCCGACGCAGTTTATTTGGCGGGCAAAATGTTCGGAATGCGCTCTGCGCCGAATAACTTTGATAACGAACAGCTAAAACAGGCGTGCGCTTTGGCTCATAAAAAAGGCGTAAAGGTGTATGTGACCTGCAACATTCTTCCGCATAATAAAGAGCTTGCATTTTTGCCTGACTTTTTGACATATGCCCAGGAATGCGGCGTCGACGCTTTTATAATTGCCGATTTGGGAATTTTTGAGGCTGCAAAAAAGTACGCTCCCAAAGTTGCGCGCCACATTTCAACGCAGGCGGGAATTACAAACTATGCAGCCGCTAATGCACTGTATAATATGGGTGCGTCAAGGGTGGTGCTTGCACGCGAAATTCCGCTTGACGAAATTGCCGAAATGCGCGCAAAAATTCCACAAGAGCTTGAGATAGAGTGTTTTGTTCACGGAGCAATGTGCGTGTCGTTTTCGGGCAGGTGCCTTATTTCAAGCTATATGACGGGCAGGGACGCAAACCGCGGCGACTGTGCACAGCCTTGCCGCTGGAAATATCATCTTTTTGAAGAAAACAGAGAAGGCCAATATTTCCCGGTAGATGAAACATCAGACGGAACATATCTTTATAATTCCCGTGATTTGTGTATGATAGAACATATACCCGAGCTTGTTCAGGCAGGTATTTCAAGCTTTAAAATTGAGGGAAGGGCAAAATCGGCTTATTATACAGCGGTTACGACAAATGCTTACCGGCACGCAGTTGATGATTTTGTTTCGGAGGGCAGCAACTTTAAGTTAAAGCCGTGGATACGCGAAGAGCTTGAAAAAATCAGCCATCGTGAGTACAATACAGGATTTTACTTTAATTCTGAACCCGGGCAGGTTACGGACAACGGCGGTTATATCCGGCATTACGATGCCGTTGCGGTGTGTGAAAAGTCAATAGACCGCACCACGTCGCTAATTTCACAGCGCAACAAGTTTTTTGCGGGCGATACGCTTGATGTTCTTCCGCCGGGAGGCGTTCCGTTTAAAATTAAATGTATTTCACTTATGAATGAGGACGGAATTTTTGTTGAGAGCGCTCCGCATCCTACCCAGCGCCTTACAATGAAGTCTGATTTTGCGGTGCCGGCAGGCTCCGTAATTCGCAAAAAGCGCGATTAATGCTTAAAATAGGCGTCAAACCTATTGACAAGCATAAAAAACAGTTTTATAATTTAGCAGTTTTAATATTCGGTATCAGCTGCCTAATTAAAGAGGAGAGTTTAAAATGGAGTGGACAGGACTAAACGAATTAAGAGAAAAATTTCTTTCATTTTTTGAATCGAAAGGCTGTTTAAGACTTCAAAGTTTTTCGCTTGTTCCAAAAGACGACAACAGTCTGTTGCTTATAAACAGCGGAATGGCGCCTATGAAAAAATATTTTACCGGCGAGATCACCCCTCCGCGCAAACGTGTGACAACCTGCCAAAAGTGCATACGCACACCCGACATTGAGCGTGTGGGCATTACCGCTCGTCACGGCACGTTTTTTGAAATGCTGGGCAACTTTTCGTTCGGAGATTATTTTAAACGCGAGGCAACGGCATGGGCATGGGAATTTTTTACCAAAGTGCTGAAAATGCCTGAAGATAAGCTTTATGTTTCAATTTATCAGGATGATGACGAGGCATACAAAATATGGACCGAAGAAGTAGGCGTTGCTCCCACGCATATGGTACGCCTTGGCAAAGAAGATAATTTTTGGGAGCATGGCTCCGGCCCCTGCGGTCCCTGCTCAGAGATATATTTTGACCGCGGACCCGAAAAAGGCTGCGGCAGACCGGATTGTCACGTTGGTTGTGAGTGCGACCGTTATGTAGAAGTATGGAACCTTGTATTCACACAGTTTGAAAGCGACGGCAAGGGTAACTATACTCCTCTTGACCATCCTAACATAGACACGGGAATGGGTCTTGAACGCCTTGCCTGCGTAATGCAGGGAGTTGACAACCTGTTCCTTGTTGATACAATTCAAAATATTATGAAGCATATTTCACAAATCACCGGGGTCAAATATGGCGAAGATAACAAAAAAGATATTTCTCTCCGTGTAATTACAGACCATATACGCAGCACAACATTTATGATCGGCGACGGCGTAATGCCGTCAAACGAAGGAAAAGGCTATGTTCTCCGCAGGCTTTTAAGACGCGCGGCACGTCACGGCAGACTTTTGGGATATAACGAGCCGTTTCTCTACAAGGTGTGTGACACGGTAATTAATGAAAACGAAACAGCATATCCCGAGCTTGGCGAAAAACGGGAGTTTATAACAAAGGTCATAAAGGTTGAAGAAGAGAGCTTTGCAAAAACGATTGACCAGGGCTTTAAAATGCTTCAAAATATTATTGATGACGGAAAAATAAATATCCTCAGCGGCGAAGATGCGTTCAGGCTCAATGACACCTACGGTTTCCCAATTGACCTCACAAGGGAAATTCTCTCTGAACAGGGAATCAAGGTTGATGTTGACCGTTTTTATGAGCTTTTAAAAGAACAGAAAAAGCGTTCGCGCGACGCACGCAAAAATGCGGGAGCAGACGCATGGATCTCAGAGTCTACGGATCTTTCGGACATTGCAAAAACAGAGTTTTTAGGCTACACAGACTTAACGTGCGGCAGCAAGGTTCTTGCAATTGTAAAAGACGGATTTAGAATCGACCGCATAGAAGAGGGAGAAAGTGCGGTTATCGTGCTTGACAAAACCCCGTTTTATGCAGAAAGCGGCGGACAGACAGGCGACACAGGCTCTATTGAATGTGAAAGTTTTATTGCCGATGTTGACGATACAACAAAAGATGCTTCCGGCATATTTCTGCACGCCTGCACGGTTAAAAGCGGAAGCGTCAGCGTTGGAGCAGAAGTTTTGTCAAAGGTCGATGAAAAGCGCCGCGCCGATATTACACGCAACCACACAGCGGCTCATTTGCTTCAGGCGGCGCTCAGAGAGGTTTTGGGCAGTCACGTTCAGCAGGCAGGTCAGCTTGTTACAGACTCATATTTTCGCTTTGACTTTACCCACTTTGAGGCAATGACGGAACAGGAGCTTATTAAAGTTGAACAGCTTGTAAATAAAAAAATTCTTGAGGCAGTTTCAGTGCAGACGCGTGAAATGCCGATTGAAGAGGCTAAAAAACTGGGTGCAATGGCGTTATTCGGAGAAAAATACGGCGATGTTGTCCGCGTTGTAAGTGCCGGTGATTTTTCAGTTGAGTTCTGCGGCGGAACACATGTAACAAACACGTCTAATCTCGGACTGTTCAAAATCCGCCAGGAGGGCTCGGTTGCCTCGGGAGTCAGAAGAATTGAGGCTATTACGGGATTTGGAGTTCTAAATTATATCAATAATATGAACGACGTTTTGCTTGGCGTATGCGATGCTCTTAAAGTTACAAATCCAAAAGCAGTCTTAGACAGCGCGCGAAAGGCTGAAGAGCTTATTCATGAACAGCAAAAAGAAATAAGCAGCTTAAATTCTAAACTTGCAGTAGCTCAGGCTGCAAAATTGTTTGCGGATTCAAAACTTGAAAACGGCGTAAAAGTTGTTACGGGTATTATTGAAAAAGCAAATGCCGATGTTCTGCGCACGATGTGTGAATTTGCAAGAGATACCGTGCCCGAGAGTGTAACGGTTGTTGCAAGTGCGAATAACGGAAAAGTTACTTTTGCCGCTTCGTGCGGTAAAAATGCCCGTGAGCTTGGTGCAAATGCGGGCAAAATTGTAAAAGCCGTTGCACAGGCTGCCGGCGGCAACGGCGGCGGAAAACCCGACATGGCAATGGCTGGTGCAAAAGAGTCCGGCAAAATTGATTTTGCGCTTAAAACCGTTAAAGAAACAGTATATGCTATGATAAAAAAATAAATTATAAAAATTCTTATTGAATCACAAAATCAATAATAATTGTGAACATTTAACAAACATTCGTTAAAAATCTTGTGCAATAAACAATATAATAAATTTATTAAAAGTATTGAAGTTTTTTGATTTTTATTATATAATTAGTACACTGAGATATAGATTAATATATTTGTCTCGGATGAACACGAATTACTTTAGGAGGAGATTAAAATGTTCAAGAAAATAGCAAGTCTTGTTCTTACAGCTGCATTATTGGTAAGCACGGCAGCTTTTACAACAAGCGCTGCAGAGACTAACGAAGATGTAGCAGTTGCGGCTGACCAGGCTTCTGAAGTCGGAGCGGAAAATTCAACAGCAGTTGGTTCAGGTAAAGTGCTTTACTTTGACGTAAAAAGCGCAGGTTGGAATACCGCAAAATCAATTTTCTGCCATGTATGGCGTGCAGACGGCACAGGCGATTGGCCGGCATGGTCTACAAAAGCTGAAAAATGCACATATGATAAAGAATCAGGTATTGCAACATATGATATTGAAACAGCAATTAAAAGAGGCTATAAAATGGACATAGATGATACAAAGTCATACTGTGTTATTTTTGCTGCTGATACAGGTGCGCAGACATACAACGCAATTATGAGCGGTAAATGTTTTGGTGATACTCTTTATTGTGAATCGTCTGAACAGGTTGAGAACCCTCAGGACTCACAAAAGAAATGTTATATAGCTGTTTGGAAGAATAATAAAGACTGCGGTCCGCAGAAAATTATTACTTCATCAGGTCAAATAGTTGGTAATGCTCTTGCTGAGGGTACAACAGATGTTACTTTGGTAGCTGACTACCTCATTTCTTACTACAATGACCAGGCAAAACTTGACAGTTTGCAGAATATAATCAATACACTCAAAGTAAGTCCTTCAGCCGTTATGGAAGCTGCTGCAAACAAAGAGGCTGCCGCTGTTAAGAGCGGAAGCAAAAAACAGGCTGACGTTGATAAAGAGTTAAAAGCAATTACAACTGCCGTTAGTAAGTGCACAGACCCGACTAAGGGCGGCGAAAAAGTTGATCAAAAGGATATTGAAAAAGCTAAGGATCAAGGCACTCAGTCAGGTAAAAACGGTCAATCAGCTGCCACCATTTCAAATACAGGCGGAAGCACAAGCTCTGCTTCAAGCAGCGGTTCTTCATCGGGCTCAAGCTCAAGCAGCACATCTTCATCAGGCTCAAACTCAGTAAATTCAGGCCAGGAAACAACAATTTTCTTTGTATTCGGCGGTCTTATGGTTGCTGCAGCAGGTTTGATGTTCCTTGCAAGAAAAAAGAGAGAATATTAATCTAAATATCTCATTAAATATACTCTTACTTTAAAAAGCGTTGCCAAGCACTTGGCAGCGCTTTTGCTTGTTTAAAAAGTCCGGCGAAGGCCGGGCTTTTTTTTGCATATATATTGTTACCTTTAGCTTGAGAATATGAAATATATATATATATATACAATAGCTTTAATATTTTAATCTTACTTTCCGATATTTAAATATTTAATTAAACAAGTAATTAAAGAGCCTCATAATACAAACGAATTATAATGTTCTTTAACAAGCAGAAGCCTTCCTTGTGAAGGCTTTTTTAATTTTTAAAAAAAAATAAAAATTTTTTAAATTTTTTATGCAACCAAAAACAGTTTTATAGCGTGTTTTTTATAGCAAAGAGTCTATTTGTGGTGAAAAACCAAGAAAAAGTTGTATAAAGCAATTATTTTGTATGTAAATTAAATGCTTTATAAAACAAGCATATATATTGTGTGCTGAAGCAAAATTTTGTTTTGTTTGGCAGGCATATATTTTATAAATACTAATAAATTTTTTAATTATAAAGGAGGAGAATTATCAGAGGAATATTTTTAACGTGCGGAACAGACGTAACTGTTCTAAAAAAAGAAATTATTTTTAAAACGAAAGGATGTAAAAAATGAAAAAGTATTCACAAAGCAAAAAGCTGATCAGCCTTACATTAGCTTTTGCGCTGCTGATCAGTCTTTTCAGCATTTTGCCATTGTCGGCAACTGCGGCAGAACGTACCGTTGAAAAGGATGGATTTACTTTTACGGAAGTATCGGCAGGTAATAGATTTAAAATAACTGCATATAGCGGTTCTGCCACAGAAATAGTTATTCCCGGTGAAGTTGAATGTGAGGGTTCTACCTATCCCGTTACAGCTTTTACGGCAACTGTATTTTCGGGAAATACAAATATAACTTCTGTTGAAATTCCCGGCTCAATCACCACTCTGACCGCTAAGGGATTTGACAACTGTTCAAATTTAAAGACTGTAACTCTTAACGAAGGTCTTAAAACAATATATTACGCATTTAGAGGTACTGCCGTTAAGGAGATAACTGTTCCTGAATCTGTTACAACCTTGTCTTCTGCATTTCTTAACTGTTCTTCAATAGAAAAAGTAAGTTTTCTGGGTAATTTAGATATACCTGTTATTACATTTTCTGGTTGCACCGGTTTGAAGGATATTTATTTTTATGGAATGAATAATACATTTTGCAGTAAAACTTCTGACACGACTAAAGGTACTCCGAATATCTTTAAAAATGTTCCTGATTATAATAAAAATATCACAATTCATGCCTACAAGGGCAGTGTTGCATATGATTGGGCGACTGAAAACCAATTTACAAATATTGACGAGCTTAAAATTGATAAGTCTCAGCTTGAAAAAGCTGTATCCGACGCAAAATCTAAAAGTGAAATTATGTACACAGCAGATTCTTATAAACCGCTTGCGGAAGCTATAAAAAATGCTGAAGACATATTAAAACAAGACAGCCCAAGTGCTTTTGATATTCAAAACAGCATAAAAGCAATAAATGAAGCTATTAGCAATTTAGTCGCAGATAATACTACTGATGACGGATTTATTTGGCAGACAATTAATGAGGATAAAGAAATTGAAATCATAGGAGTTAAAGAGGCAGCAGGCACTGAACTTAAAATTCCGTCAGAAATAAAAAACCTGCCTGTTACTTCCATCGGCAGCAATGCTTTTAAAGTTGTAAATTATGCGAATATTATAATACCTGACTCTGTAACGATTATTAAAAAGAATGCGTTTGCGTGTTATCTTACTAAAAAAATAACTTTTGGTGAAAATTCTCAGCTTGAAACAATTGAAGAATCGGCTTTTGCTGTCTATGGAGGTCAAGACGGTACTGATAAGATAAGTGAAATTTCCTTGCCCGCTTCCTTAAAATCAATCGGCGGCAAAGCATTTGCAGGAAGACAAAACCTGCTTATGGTTACAGTAAATTCAAAAGATGTAGAGTTTGGTATTAATGTTTTTGAAAGCAACAGACTTACTATTACAGGTTACGAAAACAGTACCGCTGAAACATATGCTAAACAAAACGGTTACAAATTCCGTTACCTTGATTTAAATACAGATGAATTGCAAAAATTATATGACCAGGCAAATGCAGTTGATTC